>CAZTYC010000154.1:0-6582 GCA_964617435.1 uncultured Burkholderiales bacterium | reverse complement strand
GCGGCCGGTCATCAGCGAGCGCGCGTCGGCCTGCGCCTGCGCCACGCGCGCGAGGCGCGGGACGAAGAAGACCAGCGCGCACACGTACAGCGACAGCCAGCCGGCAAAGGGCGCCATCACCCAGGCATTGAAGCCGCCGACGATCGCGACCATGGTGGCGAAGTAGATGACCACGTACACCAGGATGTCGGCCACGATCATCCACACGTCGCGCACCGCCAGCGAGGTCTGCATGAGCTTGGTGGCGATGCGCCCGGCGAACTCGTCCTGGTAGAACGCCAGGCTTTGCGACAGCAGCAGGCGGTGGAACTTCCACCGCAGGCGCATCGGGAAGTTGCCCATCATGCCCTGGTGCTTGATCAGCGCCTGCAAGCCGACCACCAGCGGGCTGGCGACCAGGATCGCGGCCAGCAGCAGGAGGGTGTCGCCGCGCTCCGCCATCAGCCGCGAGGGCTCGGTCTTGGCCAGCCAGTCGACCACGTGCGCGAGCATGCTGAACAGCAGCGCCTCGAACGCGCCGATGGCGGCGGTGAGCAGCACCATCGCCAGGATGTAGACGCGCACGCCGTCGGCGGCCTCCCAGAGAAAGGCGAAGAACGCCTTGGGCGCGGGCTCAGGCGCGCCCGGCGGATAGGGGTCAACGAGTTTTTCGAAAAATCGGAACACGTCGGCGGGTCTCGGGCGGAGGCGGCATTCTATGTCGAAGCGCTTCGGACGGCCGGCGAGCGCGCGCCGAGCCGGTCAACCCCGCATGACGGGCATCCCGGCAATCACATGCCCAGGGCGTGCCGTTGCGCCGCGATCAACGCCGCAATGCCTTTCGCGCCCAATGCCAGCAGCGCGTCGAGCTCGCTGCGGGAGAACGGCGAACCCTCGGCCGTGCCCTGGATTTCCACGAATCGCCCGGCGCCGGTCATCACCAGATTCATGTCCGTCTCGCAACTGGAGTCTTCTTCATAGTCGAGGTCCAGGAGCGGCCCGTCCGGCCCGATGCCGACCGACACGGCGGCCACCGCATCGCGCAGCGGCGATGCGGCGATCTTCCCGGCAGCGACCAGGGTGCCGATCGCGTCGTGCAGCGCCACATAGGCTCCCGTGATCGAGGCGCAGCGCGTGCCGCCGTCGGCCTGCAGCACGTCGCAGTCGAGCGTGACCTGCCGCTCGCCCAGCGCGCGGAGGTCGGTCACGCAGCGCAGCGAACGGCCGATCAGCCGCTGGATTTCCTGCGTGCGTCCGGACTGCTTGCCGCGCGCCGCCTCGCGGTCGCCGCGGGTGTGGGTGGCGCGCGGCAGCATGCCGTACTCCGCCGTCACCCAGCCCTCGCCGCTGCCCTTTTTGTGCGGCGGCACGCGTTCTTCCACGCTGGCGTTGCACAGCACCTTGGTGTGGCCGACCTCGATCAGGACCGAGCCCTCCGCGTAGCGCGTGTATTGGCGGGTGATACGCACCGGGCGCAGCGCATCGGGGGCGCGAAGTTCAAAACGGGGCATGGGGGGCGACTCTGAACGTGGGGGAAAACGGGCGCGGGATCAGCGGTTCACCTTCTTGATCGCCGACTGGATCTCGTCGATGGCCTTCTGGATTTCCTCGTCGGAGATCTCGTCCTTGAAGGCGCCGCCCGGCGCCTTGCTGTTGAGCGAGGACGTGGTGAATCCCTGCATGGGCTCGGTGATGGTGACCGTGTTGGCGGGTTCCTCGTCGTCCTGCAGTTCCCAGGTCACGCCGATGACCGACAGGTTGTCCGAATCGTCCCCCGCCTTGCGCTGCGCATCCTGCATGAGCGCGGGCACGATGGTGGTCAGGTTGGTCTGGTGCACCTTGCGCGCGATGAAGTCGGCGTCCAGCGGGCCCCAGAAGCCGTCGGTGGACATGAGGATGGTGTCGCCGGCCTTGAGGGGCCATTCCGCGGAGTGGGTCACCAGGGGCGGCAGCACGCCGCCCAGGCAGTTGTAGATCTTGTTGCGCTCCGGATGGGTGGCGGCCTGCGCGCGCGTGATCACGCCCGAGTCGATCAGCTGCTGTACCCGCGAGTGGTCGATGGTGCTGATCGCCAGCTTGCCCTCGCGCAGGATGTAGAGGCGCGAGTCGCCCGAATGCGCCCAGTACGCCTTGCCCCCCTGCACCAGGCACGCCACCAGCGTGGTGCGCGGGCACTCGAGCATGTCGTGCTGGTCGGCAAAGGCGACGATGGCGCGATGCGCGGAATGAAACGCCGTGTCGAGGAATTCCTTCGGCCGGCGCAGCACCGAGCGCGCCTCGCGCTCGAAGCGCGAGGTCAGCGTGTTGACCGCGATCTCGGCCGCCAGTTCGCCGCGCGCATGGCCGCCCATGCCGTCGGCGATCACCATCAGCAGGACGTCCTTCGAGTACGAATAGGCCAGGCGGTCCTGGTTGTACTTGCGGCCGCCGATCTGGCTGTCCTGGAAGATCGTGAAACGCATCAGAAGATCTTCTTGTTGAGCGTGCGCTTCAGGCGGTCCGCGAGCGACTCGTCCTCCACGACCTCGTTCGCGGCCGGTTCCACCAGCGGCAGGTCCTTGACCTCGCGCATCAGCGCCTTCTGCAATTCGAAGGCGGTCTGCGGGCGCTCCAGGTGATCGAGCTTCAGGCACCAGTCGACGATGTCGAGCAGGTCCTGCGACAGCGGCTGCGCGGCCAGGTCCCGCGCGGGCACCAGCTGGTCTTCGGTCTCGCGTTCATTGGCCGGCTGCGGGTGCGTGCCGGTGATGCAGGTGTAGATGGTGGCGCCGACGGCGTAGATGTCCGTCCAGGGCCCCAGCGAGTCCATGCTCTTGTATTGTTCCGGCGCGGCGTAGCCGGCGGTGTACATCGGGCGCAGGCGCGGGGCGTCGCTGGTCAGCGCCTGGCGCGCGGCGCCGAAGTCGAGCAGCACCGGCTTGCCTTCCATGGTGATGTAGATGTTGGCCGGCTTGATGTCCAGGTGCAGCAGCTTCTTGGCGTGCACCTCGCGCAGGCCGTTGAGCGAATGCGTGAACAGGCGCCGGATGAAGCTGTCGGTGAATTCCTGGCGGTGACGCTGGATGTGGAACTGCAGCGTGCGGCCCCGCACGTACTGCATCACCATGTATACGGTCTCGTTGGCGCGGAAGAAGTTCTCCACGCCCACCACGTTGGGGTGGGAAATGGTGGCGAGCGAGCGGCCTTCCTCGAAGAAACACTTCAGGCCGTGGCGGAACACCGCGAGGTTTTCGTCCGAGTTGATGCGGACTTCGGCGCCGTCGGCGCGGATCACCAGCGCCGCGGGCAGGTATTCCTTGATCGCCACCGGGCGGCCATCGGCATCGCGCGCCAGATACACGATTGAAAATCCGCCCGAGGAGAGCAGTTTTTCAATCGTGTACTGGTTGAGCTGGTAGCCGTTGGGCAGCGGATGATTGGTTTGCGAGGCCATGTTCTCGGATGGACCTGGCGCGCCAGCCCGCGAGGGCCCTCCGAATGCGCCGGTCTATAATTGTCCGGTCTTGCCAAGTGCTTGTAAAGAAAGCAAAAGCCGGAATACCCTGATTCTTCCACGGATTGCGGTGACCGGCGGGAATATTCCGGGGTGTTCGGTGCAACAGCGATAGTTGTCCCGGGCGCTTCCGCTCAGCCCTGCACGCCCGAAGGCCGGGTTGCGGCGCGCCGGAGGCCGGACGCGCGGTGTGTACCGCGGGTTCGCGCAATGACTCACACCAAGGACATCGAATGATCAAGAGCATGACCGGTTTTGCCGCTGTCGCGGGGGAAGTGCCCGGCGGCCGATTCGCACTCGAGCTCAAGTCGGTCAACCATCGCTATCTGGAGTTTGCCACGCGCATGCCGGAAGAATGGCGCGTGATGGAGGGGCCGATGCGCGAGGCGCTGGCCGCGGGCCTCACGCGTGGGAAGGTCGATTGCCGCGTGACCTTCACCACCGTGGCCACGCGCGAGGCCTTGCAGCCGAACGTGGAAGCGCTCGCAGCACTGGCGGACACGCAGGGACAAATCCTGCAGGGGTTTCCGGCGGCGCGGCCGTTGTCGGTGTGGGAAGTGATGCATGCGCCCGGCGTGATGGCGAATGAATCGGCCGCCAGCGAGGACGCCCGGCAGGGATTGCTGGCGCTGTTCCATCAGGCGCTGAAGGACCTCAACGCCACGCGCGAGCGCGAGGGCGCGAAGCTTGCGGTGCTGGTCGAGGAGCGCCTGCTGCGCATCGAAGCGATCATCCGCGACATCGCGCCGCTGGTGCCCGCCATGGTGGCGCAGTACCAGGACAAGCTGAAAATGAAGCTCGACGAGGCGATGGCGGGTGCCGCAAGCGACGAGCGCCTCAAGCAGGAGGTGGTCCTGTTCGCCTCGAAGGTGGACGTCGCCGAGGAACTGGGGCGCCTGCACGCGCATGTGGGCGAGGTGCGCCGCGTGCTCAAGCAGGGCGGGGCGGCCGGCAAGCGGCTCGATTTCCTGATGCAGGAATTGAACCGCGAATCCAACACCCTGGGCGCCAAGTCGGTCGCCGTCGATTCCACCAAGGCCTCGATAGAATTGAAGGTCCTGATCGAGCAGATGCGCGAGCAGATTCAGAATATCGAATAGGCTGTCCCTCGCGGATTTTCAAATGAACGGTTGTCTTTACACTGTAGTGGCGCCCTCGGGGGCCGGCAAATCGAGCCTCGTGAACGCGCTTCTCGAGCGGGAGCCGGCGCTGTCGTTGTCCATTTCCACGACCACGCGCCCGGCGCGGCCCGGCGAGGTGTCCGGTCGCGAGTATTTCTTCGTGTCGCGGGCCGAGTTCGAGGCGCGCATCGGCCGCGCGGAATTCCTCGAGTACGCGGAGGTATATGGCAACCTGTACGGCACGTCCCGGAAGTGGATCGAGGACACGCGCGCCACCGGGCGGGACGTGGTCCTGGAAATCGACTGGCAGGGCGCCCGCAACGTGCGCACGCTGTTTCCGGAAATGGCCTACATCTACATCCTGCCGCCGTCCATCGACGTGCTGCGCGAGCGCCTGCAAAAGCGCGGCAAGGATTCCGCCGAGGTCATTGAGAATCGCTTGGCGGCTGCGCACGAGGACCTGGCGCATGCCCCGGAGGCCGACTATGTTATTATCAACAGCGACTTCGACACCGCCGTTGCCGATCTGCAAGCGATCGTCCGGGCGGTGCGTTTGACCGCGAAGCGGCAACTGTCCCAACATGCTGGCTTGTTTTCAGAAGCGAGCGCAGCCCGATAGAAACGTAAGCACACGCTCACGCCAGAATTGAAGTCCGGCGCGGGGTTTGCTGAGTGGTTTTGGAGTAATCGCATGGCCCGCATCACCGTAGACGACTGCATCAAACTGATTCCCAACCGCTTCGAGCTGACGCTCGCGGCCACCACGCGTGCGCGCCAGTTGGCGCTCGGCGGTGCGCCCTATGTCGATCCCGGCAAGGACAAGCCCACCGTGATCGCATTGCGCGAAATCGCGCTTGGCCACGTCACGGCGGACATCCTCAACCCGCCGCCCCCGCCTGTCGCGGCGACCCCCGAGATGTAATCCGGGGCCGGTGGTGGCACCGTCGCGATGACCTCGTCCACGCCCGCCACCGACCCGGCTCCCAAAGGCGCTGCGCGCACGACGGGTGCAACCCGTTCGCCGCATTCCTCGTTGTCGATCCTGCCGGAAGTCGCATTGCCCATGGAGGCAGGCGACGAGGCTGCCGCATTCCGGGCACTGATCGAGGGCTACCTCAAGCCGGCCGACGTGGCCAAGGTGGAAGCCGCGCTCGACCTGGCGACCGCATCCCACGAAGGCCAGACGCGCCAATCCGGCGAACCCTACATCACGCATCCCCTTGCGGTGGCGCGCATCCTTGCGCGCTGGCACCTGGATGCGCAGGCGCTGACCGCCGCGCTGCTGCACGACGTGGTCGAGGACACGCCGACCACCAAGGACGACATCGCGCGCCAGTTCGGCAAGCCGGTCGCCGAGCTCGTCGACGGCGTGTCGAAACTGGACAAGCTGCAGTTCGCCACGCTGGAGGAGGCGCAGGCGGAAAACTTCAGGAAGATGCTGCTGGCCATGGCGCGCGACGTGCGCGTGATCCTCATCAAGCTTGCCGACCGATTGCACAACATGCGCACGCTCGGCGCGGTGTCGCAATCGAAGCAGGAGCGCGTGGCGCGCGAGACGCAGGAAATCTACGCGCCGATCGCGCACCGCCTCGGCCTCAACGGGCTGTACTACGAATTCGAGGACCTCTGTTTCAAGGCGCTGTATCCCCACCGCTTCTCGGTGCTCGACAAGGCCCTGCGCGCGGCGCGCGGCAACCGCCGCGAGGTGGTCGGCCGGATCCTCGAGTCGATCAAGACGCGCCTGGCCGAATTCGGCGTGGAGGCCTCCATCTCCGGCCGCGAGAAGCACCTGTCCTCGATCTACAAGAAGATGCAGGACAAGCACGTGTCGTTCGCCGAGGTGCTCGACATCTACGGCTTCCGCATCGTGGTGCTGGGCATGAAGGAATGCTACGTGGCGCTGGGCGCGCTGCACACGCTGTTCAAGCCGGTGCCGGGCAAGTTCAAGGATTACATCGCCATCCCCAAACCCAACGGCTACCAGTCGCT
>CAZTYC010000153.1:0-6682 GCA_964617435.1 uncultured Burkholderiales bacterium | reverse complement strand
GTTGAGCGATTCCTGGATGACAACCTTGAGCCGATGTCCGTGTGCGGAATGGGAGTGGTGTACGAGCGCGCGTCCGACGGTCGGGTGTTGCGGCACCCGCTGGATATCAGCGAGCGCGAAACCCTACTTTCCACGTATTACGTGCCACATCACGATCGCCTGACAACTGCAACAGAGCAGGCGCTTCAGCAATTTGGGCGGGCGCTGATTGTCGACGCGCATAGCTTTTCGTCAAAACCGCTTCCATATGAGAGGAATCCGCGCTGGGATCGCCCGCAGATCTGCATTGGAACGGATGATTTCCACACTCCTAAATCGCTCGCTGATGACTTTGTGAGCTCATTTGCCGATGCCGGATTCACTGTTCGACTGAATACACCATTCTCGGGCGCACTTTTTCCAGCCCGCTATCACCACTTCGATTCGCGGGTCAGCGCTGTCCTCATTGAGGTGAACAGAGCCCTGTATCTGGACGAATCCACAGGAAAGGCCGGTGATCGTTTTGACGAAATCGCCACTGCGGTGCGACAGTGCATCCTGCATGCGATAGGCAATGTCGATGGCTCCTGAAAAAGTCGGGGAGCAGAAGGCCCACGGTGGCCACCTCAAGCCGCGCATTTGACGATTTGACGAAGACGCGTCAAGCGGCGCACCAACTCCCGTTCCGTCAATATGGTCATTATGGGTTCACGTGTGCCCAAACCATGGCGAAGGATCGTATGTCCGCTTTCACGAAGTGCTTGGCGAAGTTTGGCGTTTTGATCGAACAGCGCATCAAATGCCCGATCCAGAAACGCTTGAAACTCAGGGTGGTCGCGCCTCATCGGGCAATTGTCCCAATGCAATATCTGTTGGACCAGCTTCGTGCATTCCATCGTTGCCCGAACGGCCCTTGCTGCACTTCCGGATAGACTTTGAAAACTGCGTTGCACCTCGACGTCCTCGTACATCAGCGACAGGAACAATCCTTCCATTGAGTTAAGGTGAATCCCATCAAGGATGAAGGGACTTTCCTGCAACAAGTTCAAGATATTGGCTGTACCGACTTGCCGAGATGCAAGATCGGTTGTGCCGTACTTTCTTGCGGCAGCATTGCACACAAGATGCCAAACAAGGTCTCCGAAGTCAATGCGGGCCCTGGCAAGCGCATGTGCAACAAGCGATGCGCGGGTGATCGAGGGATTCACAACGAGGTGTTGGATTGCCAGGCCAGCCTTTGTCTGGCTCAGCGTCATTCGTGATACATCGCGCAATCCGCACAGCTGGTGCGCATGAATCGCGAGCTTGTGTGCCTCATTAGCCACCGTCTCGTCAAGGTCTCCCTGGCGTCTTTGGCCTTCCATCGCATCTTCAAAATACATGCGCACCGGCAGAGTGGTTGATGAGTCCAACTCCAGGACCGGCATGGCCAGGGGTTCTGGGCCATCCAGTACCGTCACCGATAAGTCCGCTCCCCTCCATGATTCGGCTGAACGGCCGATGAACTCATCCAGATTGTCACCGTTGTGCACATGAAAATTGTCGGCGATTGGAATTCCGTTTCGGTCGAGTAGTGCTGCAATGGTGCCCCGGTTGCCAGCGCGCGCGCAGGTATTGGAATCACTACCTACGAAAGGAATATCCGCGGCCTCTAGACTGCGGAGTGTGGCTATCAGATCGGCACTCAAACCAAAGGGACGGGCGAAAAAAAACACTCCGGCAAGATCGGCGGCAATTGGCAGAGCCCTTCGCAAGGGAGTCCATTCGCGAATATCAACGAGCGGAAAATCGAAAGCCAAGCTTTCCGCAATTTGCCTCGCAGATAACGCGCTCACCGCCGAATCTTGAGCGTCCGTAACCACAATTGCATTCAGTCCCGGAGTTGGCACGTGAGCCCCCTGGCGGCGATACCGGGTCAGGGGTTGTCGTTGTCGGATCGCTTTCATACCATTTTCGCGTTTACTCCATTTCATTTTGCCTTGCCACCAACGAAAGTGCCTCCGAGAGTCGCGACAGTTCGTATGTGCTACCGATGATGGGATCCTCTTGCACGCGCTCCCAGGCGCGATCTGTCAAGGTGTCGCAGGGCGTGCTCCGAATATTTGGCCTCGCATATGCGATGCGTTTCGGTAACCGCACAATTGTTGGAGAAGTGGTTACTACCCACCAAGCCATAGCTCATTGATGATATTCCGGGCTGCGCAGCGACGCCGGAGTGACATCGTGCGGCGCACAAGCCCAGGCCCCCGGCCTTGGCAAGCAGCATGTACCTGTCGTGTTTTGTGGTGGCAATTGCATGCGTGATCCAGTGTTCTAGCGAAGCATCGCAACTAGAAATTGGGGGGGGTGTTCGCAATTGTGGTATCCGCATGATCTTTGCCGTCTACGGTGAAACGGAGTCTTCGCGCAGCGTGCAGTGTCCAATGGTGAGCTTCGAGGGGGCTGGCATGGCCACCGTTCTTGCGGAAGGGATCAGACACGCAAGGCCCGGTGCCACATCTAATGGCTGCAACTCGTGCCCTACCAATCGGAGATTTCACGGATTTGCTGGCCGGAGTCGCTTCGAATCAGGTCCAGCGCATCTTTCATGCTCCGCGCCTTTCCGATATCCCGGCTGCTGGAGAACAGCAGGCCACTTTCGATCCGGTAGCAATAGAACCAACCATCGTATTCCGACACCTGGTAAAGATTCATGCCGCCGCCCTGGACCACAACTCGCTTCTTGCTCATGGAAACCTCCTTGGTGAATGAGGCTGTCATGATGGGCGGGCCGCGCGGTTGCGTGCAAAATGGCAATGTTGCCAGTCCATGCTTGCCTTGTCGGATGCAAGGGTAGAACCCGCGCTAGACCTACATGCAAGGCTCGATCAGCGCGTCTAGAGCGAAAGCGATAGGCGATTCGCGATTTCGGCATCAACCTCCGCAACCGGTCGCATATATTTTTGCCTGCAGAATTCGCGGATCTCCTCAGAAAGCGTCGAGGCATCGCGGGTCTTGGATGAATACGCTAGAAAATCGGATCGGGCCAACAAGGGCGGTAATGGCCTATTTTCTGAAAGTATGCGGCAAATGAAATGGTGATCTGGCAGAGTCAGGAGATCATCCGCTGAGAAATGCGGCTGAACGAGCTTCTCCACGTGCTGAGCATCTTCGGCGCCGAGGCGAAAAAATACCTTGTTGGAGATATTGCCGTGCACGGTTTCGCGTAGGGCAGCGTCAACCTGCGAGAAATTCTGATGTGCGAGCGCCAAAGACAGGCCATATTTTCGCCCCTCAGCCAGAATCGAACCGACTGACTGGGTGGTGAAATTCTGGAATTCATCTACGTAGAGGCAAAACGGCTTTCGCTTCTCCTTTGACAGAGTTGCTCGGCTCATCGCGGCAGCCTGGAGTTTCCCAAAAAAGAGCATCCCTAGGAATCGCGAGTCAAATGGCCCAATGACGCCCTTTGACAGCTTCATGAGCAAGATCTTCGAAGAATCCATGATTTCGCGAAAGTCAATCGTGCTTTTTGCCTGGCCGATCATCGTGCGCACCAGTTCATTGTTAATGAACTGCGAGAATTTCGACGTAACGTACGGGCCCCAATTGGCAAGGTCCTGGTCTCCACGGGTTCGGGTGGCCATTTCCCAGAAGTGCCTGGTCAAGGGATCCTTGGTCTTGGACAGCAGATAGTTGCGGTAGTCCTTGTCGGAAAACACTCGCACGATATCCACCAATGTCGCCCCCGGATCTGCCCACAGGAGCATTACCCCATTGCGCATGTATTGCTCAAATCCAGGGCCACCGGCCTCACGCATGTTGTAGAGCGAATTGAAGATTTCATTGAGCCCGTTGATCACGAAGTTCCGCTCAAAGCCTCGCGCATCGCTTGGCAACTCCAGATAGTTCAGTCCGACGGCATGTTGCCCGTCGGACGGATCGACAATCACGACATCCTGCTTTCGCTTGGCTGGGATCATCTCGAGGATCTGATCAAAAAGGTCGCCATGCGGATCCATGACTCCAAGTCCCCGACCAGCGGAGATGTCTTGACGGATCAAGTTCGCCAACAAAGTTGACTTTCCCGTGCCGCTGGCCCCTACCACATAGAGATGGCGATCCCGGTCGCCCTGCGCCAGACGCAAGGAAATCTCGCTGCCTGACAATTGGCCGAGTTGAGCGCCTACTGGGCGCAGACGCACCGGCACGTTTAAGTAGACACGTGGGATGCCAAGCGCTTCCATGGTTGGGATGTCCGCGAAAACCGGCGGGACCGCAAGGTGCGCGTGAATGCAATCGGCAAGGTTGATGGGATTCGAATCATGTCCTGCCGGGGCGTTCGCATTGAATTCGGTTTGAATCGGCCGACCCTGCCAGAATTCATCGCCCAACGCGTTGAGCAACATTTCGGACACCGGTTTATCGGAAAACACGTGTAGGCGGGCGCGAAATCCCATCGGCTGCTGTGACCACGCATTGGCGATTGCCATGATCGCCGCCCGTGTATCGTCCTCGATCGTGCCTTCACCGTTTCCCTCCGGAAATAGCCTTGCCGAAGGCAGATCGGTCTGTTCTAAGGCCTCCCGAACGACTTTGAGCGCGCCGGTCGTCGAAGGAAGGCGCTTCACGGAATCGAATTCCGCGACAACCGAAACACGCTGGCCCAGCCCGGCCGCCACGAACAACGCGCTCAGGTGCGTCGGCTGTCGCGTGGGTGGAAAAGGGACGACGATTGCCGTGCCATCCGGTTCAGTCGTCCCGGTGTAGCCGACCTTTTTGCGACGCGCTGAGCGCACCAGCAGGCCGAGCGGCCGCATCCGATACCGGCATTCCATTTGTGAATCTGCAACTGGAGGTGCGTCCAGACTCGCAGAAAAAACCTGCCTCCCGCAGGTTGCCTTGAGCGCCAAGGCGACTTCCTCCACGCCTTGCTGGCAAAGTTGAAGTGCCTCCGCTTGTACCGGGTGCATGCAAACTACCTCAAGCAGGCAGCGGTAGGTCCCTGCTGAACCTGAACGAGGCTCGAAGTGGTGAACGACGCGAAGGCGCTGCCCGTCTGCCAGCTGCCTTCCAAGCAGAGACATCAAGTGTTGGTTGATGCCAACATCTGCGAGCAACCCGGAAACCTTAGAAGAGCGCGACGCGATCCCGCGCAACACAAACGCCGCGTGGGCCTCCCATGCATCTTGCCTGACCCTCCGCAACCAGAGTGGCGGATGCTCGTCGCCGGGCGGTTGTGGCATGCATTCCCACTGCTGCGATTCGTCGGCGTCGAAAGCGAAGTCGATCCGACCCTCCGGACCACGCTGTCCCACGAACGCGGTCGATGGATGGTCAGGCCTCTGGAGCGCCACGTGCCGGGGTGGCTTGGATCGTCGTTTGCTTGCGTTGGTCATGACGTTCGCATTGTCGGCCAAATGGGTATCCGATTCTAGACGCCGATTTGGATGCCTTGGATACCTTGGGCAATCCTGCCAATGAATGGGTTCTCGTCTACCCGACCATGTTCTTTGCGCTCTCGTGCACGACCGGATGGGCTAGGGTCATTGATATTCAATGGAAAACCCTCCAAGGCCCAGCGAAGTGCGTTGACCAATGTGCAAAAAGCTGGCGGCGTGCAGCAGTTCTCGGGTCGTGTCAGAAACGGCGCCCGAATACGTCAGTGAACCCGCGAAGCCGGCCGCTGAATAGCGCTCATCCGGCTTGGCTCGCTTCAGGATGCGGTTCTCCCGCCGCCAATGGCACTCCACCAGCTCCGCCGTCTCGTCGCCGCGCAGAGATGCTGCCTTGTCAACGCCCGCATTACCCCATGCGGCCTCCACGCGCGCAACGCGTTCCGCGGCAAGCTTCACCAATTCGCCAAAGCTTGGCGGCGACTCCGCAAGCTTTCCCTTGCTGCGCAGGATCCAGCGCGAAGTGGTGCGCAGCGTGATGCGAACGGTTGGCCGCTTACCCGGCGCCCCGGCGACGGCCCATCCGCCCAATGCAGCCGGCACGGCTCGATAGGACTCGAATGCGCTCTCGTCGTTCGCGAACGGGAGCGGACGCGCAATCCATCCGCCGCCCGAAAACGCGTGGAGCGCGACAAGCCGCCCCCGCACCATCCCGCTGCCCACGCCGGGTCCGGCGCTGAGGCGGGTGGCCAGCGCGTGGATGACACGCGGGGCAAATCGCGCCGCCTCACCGAGAAATTTCAATTCCAGTCCGTGGCTGCCGTTCTGCTCTCCACGACCCTGGCAGACTAGCAGGCCGCCGCATTCGAAGTTCGTGGGTGCCGCCTGCGCTCCGGCAATGCGCGAGGCAATCGGCCGGTACAGCTGGTCAAACACATTCGGCTGATAGGTATCAGCTTTTAGCGATTCCTTGATGGCGCCTTCCCAAGCCTCCGGCGCGGCATCACCGGAGATCCTTCCCTTGGTGAATTCCACCTGCAGCTTCAGCCAAAGCGAGCGCGGCCCGAATGCAGAGCGCAGCGTGCTTGATCTTTCCTCGTTTCCCAGACTATGATCGTCCATACGCGCCTGCCTTGTCCACAGCGATTGGCAACAAGAATACCAACACGTTGCGAGGGCGTGCAATCACGCGGCGATATACCTTTGCTTTTTCAGGGGGGATGGGATGGGTTTACCCGAAAACGAATCGCGCGCAACTGCCGGGCAGGTTGCGCCGAATGCCGGAGCGCTCCTCGATCTTCACGGTTTACGCAAACGCGCCAAAGAAC
>CAZTYC010000152.1:3439-6750 GCA_964617435.1 uncultured Burkholderiales bacterium | reverse complement strand
GATGCACCTGCGTGCATCGGGCGCCCGGCGAACGGCATTCGCCCTGAGGGGCGAATGGCTGGGAGATGCAGGGGGGTTTCGCCCGATGCACCTGCGTGCATCGCGCGCCCGGCGAACGGCATTCGCCCTGAGGGGCGAATGGCTGGGATAGGCAAAGACTTTCGGCAAATGCTCCTGCGAGAATGGCGCGTACGGTAAACCACGTTGCTCCGGCAGGACACAAGAACAGTTCAGCAAAGGAAATCAAATGGCAGATCCAATGAAAATTCGGGCGAACGCATCGGGCGACAAGGTCACCGTAAAGGTGCTGATGTCGCATGAGATGGAAACCGGCCAGCGCAAGGACTCCGCGGGCAAGACCATCCCCGCATGGTTTATCCAGCAGGTGACGGCAACGCACAATGGCAAGTCCGTCCTCAACGCCCAATGGGGGCCGGCTGTATCCAAGAACCCTTTCCTCGAATTCAGGTTCTCGGGCGGCAAGGCGGGTGAAAAGGTGCAGGTGACGTGGACCGACAACCGCGGCGAAAAGCGGACCGACGAAGCCGTGATTTCCTGAGGCTGCCATGAGGACCCTGATCGGAATCGCTGCGGCAGTTTGTTTCTCCATGGGCGGTGCGTTTGCTCAAGCACCCGCTGCGGCAAAGGACGACTCGGTCAAGGTGGTCTACCACTTTGATGGCGGCCTGGAGCAGGCCTCCAAGGGCTTGCGTAACATCAAGAACCACTTGGATACGGCGCCGAAAACAAAGATCATCGCGGTCGCGCACGCGCAAGGCGTGCAATTCCTGCTCGATGGCGCGGTCAACGCCAATGGCAACCCGTTCAATGTGGTCGTGGAGGAACTCGAATCCCGCGGCGTTGAGTTTCGGGTGTGCGAGATCACGCTGAAGCTGAACAAGATCGATCCGAAGAAGCTGATTCCGCAAGCCAAGTTGGTGCCGTCCGGCGTGGTGGAGATTGCCCGCCTGCAGGCGAAGGAAGGGTTTGTGTATCTCAAGCCCTGACGGGCCTCGCGCAAGAATAACAACTGAAGGAGGACGGCCATGAAACGATGGTGGAGCACACTGTTGCTGGTATCGATCACGATGGCGGCAAACGCGCAGGACGGCGATTCGGCGGTGAAGGAAATCGAGAAATACCGCCAGGCCCTGGCGGACGGCAATCCGGCGGACCTGTGGGAAGCCCGCGGAGAGGACCTTTGGAAAAAGAAGCGCGGCCCCAGGAACGCCTCGCTTGAGCAGTGTGATTTGGGACTCGGCGCCGGTGTGGTCAAGGGTGCATATGCCAAATTGCCCAAGTACTTTGCCGACACCGACAAGGTGGAGGATCTTGAATCGCGCCTGGTGACGTGCATGGTGATGCTGCAAGGCTTCACCTATGATCAGGCCAGGAAGAATCCGTTTGGCGGCCCCGATGTGAAGTCCGACATGGAAGCGCTGGTGGCGTATGTGACCGCGGCCTCGCGTGGCGCGAAGATGGACGTGCAGGTCCGGCATCCGAAAGAGAAGGAAGCCTACGAGATTGGCAAGAAGATGTTCTTTCATCGCGGCGGCCCTCACGACTTTGCCTGCGCCACCTGCCACGGTGCCGACAAGCAGCGCATCCGCTTGCAGGATTTGCCGAACCTCACCAAGACTGAAGCCGCGCAGCGGGCCTACACGTCCTGGCCTGCTTATCGGGTTTCGCAGGGTGAGTTGCGCTCTTTCCAATGGCGCCTGTTTGACTGTTTCCGCCAACAGCGCTTCCCGGAGCTTGTGTTCACCTCCCCGGGATCAGTGGCGCTGACTTTGTATTTGGCCAAGAACGCCAACGGGGGCACGTTCAATGCCCCGTCCATCAAGCGCTAGGAGCGGGGATATGAAAAAAGTCATTTTTGGCGCCGTGTTGTTGTTGCCGCTGGTTACCCACGCTTCTTCAAATGCCGAAGAGGTGATGAAGGCATCATTCAAGGATCGCGGCCAGGCCAAGGTGGACCGTCTCAATCAGGATGAAACCCAGGCGGCGTGCTCGAAGTATTTTTCAGGCGTCCCCAAGGCGGTTGCCGCAAAAATCGAGGCGGCAAATCTGAAGACCATCAAGTATCCGGCCGACGGCAAGCTGCTTGGCGACTGGAAAGAGGGCGAGAAGATCGCGCAATCCGGCGTGGGCAAGCAGTTTTCTGACAATCCTGCGAACCCGTCCGGCGGCAATTGCTACGCCTGCCACCAATTGACCAAGTCCGAGATTTCATTCGGCACCATCGGCCCCAGCCTCTACAACTTCGGCAAGTTGCGCGGATTCACGGAGGCCACCCGCAAGTACGCGTATGGCAAGGTTTACAACGCCCAGGCGTACTCGGCTTGCTCCAACATGCCGCGATTCGGTCATAACCAAATCCTGACCGAGGACCAAATAAAGCATGTCACGGCATTGCTGATGGATCCGGAATCCCCGGTCAACAAGTGACCCGCCAGCCCGGACTGTTCCGGGCTTTTTTTCGCGCTTGAACATCAGGAATTGCTTATGAATGCGAGCCCGGTTTCCATGATTGCCAGTGCGGCCCTGTTCGCGGCCTGCGCGGCGAACGCCCAAGCCACTTTCACCGTCAGGCAATTGACGATGGAAACCGCCCTGAAGGCGGCCAATGCGGCCCTTGATTCATGCCGGAAATCCGGCTACCAGGTTGCGGTGGCCGTCGTGGACCGGTCTGGCGTGGCGCAAGTGCTGTTGCGAGACCGGTTTGCCGGCGCCCACACGCCGGACATGGCCTTGGGAAAGGCATGGACAGCCGCCAGTTTTCGGCAATCAACCACGGACCTTGCCAAGGAGACCCAGCCGGGCCGGCCGATGAGCGGAATCCGCCAGCATCCGCGCGTAGTTGCCGCAGGTGGCGGGCTGCCGATCGAGAGTGGCGGCAGTATTCTGGGCGCCATTGCGGTGTCCGGCGCACCCGGCGGGGACGCCGACGACGCCTGTGCCGCAACCGGCATCAAGGCAATCGCCGATGATCTCGAATTCTGAAGGCGCCGCATGGGACAGATGAACCGCCGCGAGTTTCTCCATGTGTTGGCCGCCGCCGGCGCGGCGGGAATTGCGCTTGATTCAAGTTCCGGGCCTGGAGCGGCCGCAATGTACGAGGTACCGCGCTTTGGCAATGTGCACTTGTTGCACATGACTGATTGCCATGCCCAATTGCTGCCGATCCATTTTCGCGAGCCGAATGCAAACCTGGGCGTCGGCGCATCCGGCGGCAAGCCCCCGCATCTGGTTGGCGACAAGCTGCTTCGCCATTTCAATCTCAAGCCCGGCAGCGCCGAGGCGCATGCGTT
>CAZTYC010000152.1:0-3339 GCA_964617435.1 uncultured Burkholderiales bacterium | reverse complement strand
GACAAACGCGTGAAGCAGATTGTCGAGGGCGACTTCAAGGGCAAGGTTGACTTCATCGCGCAAAACGTCCAGACCACGGACTTCGGCGATCCGGTGTTCCCGCCGTATACGATGAGGGAAGTGAACGGGGTCCCGGTCGCCATCATCGGGCAGGCGTTTCCTTACACCCCCATCGCCAACCCGCGCCATTTCATTGCGGACTGGAGCTTCGGCATCAAGGAAGCGGAGTTGCAGAAGGTCATCGATGAAGTGCGCGGGAAGGGCGCCCAGGCGGTGGTGCTCCTGTCGCACAACGGCATGGACGTTGACTTGAAGCTGGCCTCGCGCGTGACCGGGCTCGACGCCATCCTGGGAGGCCACACGCACGATGGTGTGCCGCTGCCGACCATCGTGGCGAACAAGTCGGGAAAGACGCTGGTCACCAATGCGGGGTCAAACGGGAAATTTCTCGGGGTGCTGGACCTGGACGTGAAGACGGGAAAGGTTGCTGACTTCCGCTACAAGTTGTTGCCGGTGTTTTCAAACCTGCTCGTTCCTGATCCTTCCATGTCCGCGTTGATCGAGCGGGTGCGCGCGCCCTTCGCAGGCAAACTTTCCGAGAAACTGGCCGTCACCGAAGGCCTGTTGTACAGGCGCGGGAATTTCAACGGCACGTTTGACCAGCTGATCCTCGACGGCCTGATGGAAACCAAGGGAGCCGAGATTGCCTTTTCCCCCGGCTTCCGGTGGGGGACCAGCATCCTTCCGGGCGAAGCCATCACGTATGAACACTTGATGGACCAGACCGCCATTACATACCCAATGACCACGTTGAACGAAATGACCGGGGAAATGATCAAGACCATCCTCGAAGACGTGGCGGACAACCTGTTCAATCCGGACCCGTACTACCAGCAGGGTGGAGACATGGTGCGCGTCGGCGGACTCAAATACACCTGCACGCCGGGCGCGAAAGCCGGATCGCGGATCAGCGACATGAAGCTCAACGGCAAGTTGATCGACGCCGGCAAAAAATACAAGGTGGCGGGCTGGGCGCCCGTGGCGGAAGGTGCGCAGGGCGAGCCAATCTGGGATGTGCTGGCCCCGTGGCTGCGCGCGAAAAGGACGCTCTCCCCGCGTTGGGCCAACGTGCCCAAACTCTACGGCGTGGCCGGGAACGCCGGGCTGGCCTGAATGCGAATTGCCGCTTTCGTTGCCCTGGTCCTGGCCTTGGGAGCCGGCATGGTGGGCGCGGCTGAGTCATCCCTCCCGGTCGCGCGCGACTTCCGTGCCGATGGCGCGTTGGCGCGAAAGGAAAGCGTGCCGATCGTAGTTATGGTGAGCCTTGCGGGCTGCCCCCATTGCGAAGCGGTGCGCCGATCCCATCTCCTGCCGCTGCTGCACGCCAACAAACCCGCCGCCATCCTGCGCCAGGTTGAAATCAGGGGCCAGACGACGCTCGTGGACTTTGACGGCACCAAGACCACCCACGCCGAGTTTGCCCGGCGGCACCAGGCTGGCATCGCGCCGATTGTGTTGTTTCTTGATGCCGACGGGCGATCGATCGCCGAACCCATTGTCGGCGCGTCGATCCCGGATTTTTACGGAGCCTACTTCGAGGCCAGCCTGTCCGCCGCGCGCGTCGGAATATCGAAACGCTAGCGCCGGATCAATCAAACTTGTAGTACATGGCGTTCAGGTAGGCGGCAATGGCCGTTTCGTCCTCTGGGAACAGGCCAAGGTTGAGCTCCGTGTTGCAGAGCGCCACTTGCGCCGCGACGCGCGCCTTGGTCTTTACGATCCGTTGGGCGCGCGTATAGATCCCGGGGCCGTCGCCGCCGACCTTTTTCGCATGGCAGGCTTCGCACTTGGCCTCCGCAATGAGTTTCCTGGCGCCCGCATGGACGTCCTTGGCGGGATCTGCGGCGTTCGCCTGCCCGCATCCCCAGGCTGAAACAGTGGCAAAAACAAGCGCCTTGATGTCCATGGACCGAGTTTACGCTTGGCCGGTATTCGAGTTTGCTGCACCGCCAAAAATTGGTTAAAATGGCAATCCGCTTGGGTCAATGGGCGAGCACTTTGCCGTTGTCCATGCGCAATTCCCTGATAGCTCAGTCGGTAGAGCGACGGACTGTTAATCCGCAGGTCCCTGGTTCGAGCCCAGGTCGGGGAGCCAATTCAAAAAGGGTCAGCCCAACGGCTGGCCCTTTTTCTTTGTTGGGGTCGCTTGGCGGCTTGTCACGGCCCTTCGATGGGACGACCGCGAGCCAACGCCAGATTCAGGTTGCGCGTCTCCCGCGGGACGCGCCCGCCCTCTATTCCCAGTCACTGTCGTGAAACGCATCAACCAGGAAGTCGATCACCGCGCGCACCTTGGGAAGCACGTGCCGGCGGCTTGGATAGACCGCATAGATCCCCAGTTCAAGCGACCGATATGCAGGAAGGATCTCCACAAGCGCGCGGGAGCGCAGGTGCTGGCTGACCATGAACGAGGGCTGCAGCACGATGCCCTGATGCTGCAACGCGGCCGCGCAACAGGTGTCCCCGCTGTTGCTCCGCAGGACCGGAGTGACGTTCACGCTCACGGGGCCCTGCGGGCCGTCGAAATGCCACGTATCTCCCGAGGCGAGCAGCGTGTAGCTGAACACCTTGTGGTGGGCGATGTCATCGGGATGGGCCGGCGTGCCTTGGCGTTCCAGATAGTCGGGTGACGCGCACAGCACCAATCGCGTGGAACTGATCTTCCGGCTGACGAGCGTGGACGCCGGCAGGCGCGCAATCCGCACGGCAAGGTCAAAGCCTTCGTCGACCAGATCGACAATGCGGTCCGCCAGTGTCACGTCGAGCGTGACCTTCGGATGCTGCACCATGAAGGCCGGCCACAGCGGTGCGAGTTGCAGCAGGCCGAAACTGACCGGCACGTTCAATCGCAGCAACCCGACCGCCTCCTCAGATCCCGCGGTCACTTCGGCCTCGGCCTCGGCGACGCCGGCGAGCAGGTCCTTGCAGCGCGAATAAAACTTCTCGCCTTCCGCGGTCAATGAAAGCTTGCGGGTCGTGCGGTGAAGCAGGCGTACGCCGAGCCGTGTCTCCAGATCTGAAACCAGCCGTGAAATGGCTGTCTTGGACACGTTCACGGCGTCTGCCGCACGCACAAAACTTCCGGCCTCGACGACGGCGGAAAAGGCCTGCATTTCGTCAAACCGGTCCATGGATCAATTATCCCGAAAACCGGGATAAATAATCAATAATTTGAATATTTATTTCTAAATGGCGCATCTATAAAGTGACTCCATCGCAGCACCAACCGCTGCTCCAACCAAGGAGATTCAAATGAAAGTCACAGTCATCGGCGCCGGC
>CAZTYC010000151.1:0-6820 GCA_964617435.1 uncultured Burkholderiales bacterium | reverse complement strand
TCGGGCCGGTGGCTGCCGTACTGCATCGTCGTGTAGCCGCCATTGAAGCCGCCATCCTCGTGCCGGCCTTCAGGCGGCAGGCGGTTGGATGGAAAGACGGTGAATCCCTCGTTTTCCAGCAAGCCGAACATCCCCTTGGGGCCGGTGACCGCATCGAAACCGGCGCGCGCGATGAGCGCGCTGACCGATTTGCCGTTCAAGGTGCCGCGCACCAGCGAGCCGGGGATCTTGTGCTGGCCGTGCACGTCGATCAGGACGGCGGCCTTGTGCCTGGCGCGAATGGCGTCGATGTACGCGCGGATCGTCCGGTGGTAATGCTCATAGACCGGCCGGCACGCGGGGTTGTCGAAGGCGATCTCCGGCGGCCGATTGGCGTCGATGTACAGGCGGTCGAAGCGCGCCACCACCAGACAAGGATCCGCACCCAGCGCCGATCGCAGGTCCCGCGCCACGCCCATCGCGATGCGATCAGTCTCCGGGTCCCGCCCGGTGTTGTAGCGATCGCTGTCCCTGCCCTTGTTGCGCGTCTCGCGAACGCCGACCCCCGGGATGGATTCCAGTCCGCCATGCGGCGCCGTCAGCAGGATCGGCAGCGCGCCCGCCTGGGCGTAGACCAGGGTTTGCGGATCGACAGGATTGGCGTATGCGGCGGTCCGCCCCAGGGAAAGCGCGGCAGTTCCGATCAGAAATTCACGGCGGCGCATGGATCCCCCAACAGACAAGGTGTGGCGCCATTCTAGGCGCGGCACGGCCTTGTGATCCAGCGGGTCAGGCTTTGGCTACACCAGAAAGAGGCTGGAGCCTACAGGGCGGGCATTGCCGTTGTTCGGATCGGCGGACGTCGCACCGGCTAGCTTCACGCAGGCACTGCCGTCACTTCGGCGATGATTTTCTTGACCACGCCCGGGTCTGGGTCAATGACCTGGACGCGGTGGGGCAAGGATTCAATATCGGCAAACGCGGCGGGCCTCTGCGGCTTGCGGCCGAGCGCCTCGACCATCGTCGCCTCGAATTTCGCGGGCAAGGCGGTTTCCAGGCAGATCATCGGGACCTCCGGTTCCCGGTATCCCAGGGCCACTTTCAGGCCGTCCGCGGTGTGCGGATCGATTTCCACGCCGTATCGCTCCGCGACGTCGCGAATGGTGCGCACGCGATCGGCATGCGTGCTGCGGCCCGAGGCAAACCCGAAGGCCGGCATGCGCGACCAGACCTCCTTGCACGCGGACAAGTCGAAGCCACCCTCCTCCCCCACCTTACGCATGAGCTCGCGCACCATGGCCGGATCCCGCCAGACGAGGTCGAACAGGAAGCGCTCGAAGTTGGACGCCTTGGAAATGTCCATCGACGGGCTGGACGTCATGTGCGTCTCGGCCGCGCCGCGCGGACGGTAGAGCCCGGTGCGGAAGAATTCGTCGAGTACGTCGTTCTCATTGGTGGCCACCACCAGGGTCTTGACCGGCAGGCCCATCATGCGCGCGATATGCCCGGCCAGCACGTTGCCGAAGTTGCCGGACGGCACGGCGAATGACACTTTCTCGGCGTTGGACTGCGTCGCCGCGAAGTAGCCCTTGAAGTAATACACCACCTGCGCGACGATGCGCGCCCAGTTGATCGAATTGACCGCGCCGATCCGGTACTGGCGCTTGAATTCAAGGTCATTCGCCACGGCCTTCACCACATCCTGGCAATCGTCGAACACGCCGCGCACGGCCACGTTGACGATGTTCGGTTCCTGCAGCGAGTACATCTGCGCGGCCTGGAACGGACTCATCTTGCCGTGCGGCGAGAGCATGAACACGTTGACGCGTGGCTTGCCTTTCATGGCGTACTCGGCCGAGGAGCCGGTGTCCCCGGACGTCGCGCCGAGGATATTCATGGTGGTGTTCTCGCGCTCCAGCACGTAGGGGAACAATTCGCCGAGGAACCGCATGGCGATGTCCTTGAACGCCAGCGTCGGCCCCTGCGAGAGCTTGAGGATTGAAAGCCCCGGCTCCAGCGGCACCAGCGGCGTGATGTCCTCGGTGCCGAAGGCGTCCGCCGTATAGGCGCGGTCGATGAGGCCCTTGAGCGCATCAGTCGGGATGTCCGTGGCAAAGCGCGAGATGATGGCCAACGCGAGCTCCCGGTAATGCAGGGGCCGCAATGCTGCAAACTCCTCCGCGGACAGCACGGGAATGGCTTGCGGCAGGTACAACCCGCCGTCCGGCGCGAGGCCCTCGAGGACGACGCCGCAAAATGCGCGGGCTTCGTCGCCCGCATTGCCACGGGTGCTGATGTATTGCATGGTCATGCGGGGATGTCCTTCACGCGCCATGGGGGATTCAGGCGGTTGTCACCCGCAGAATACAAGCAAATCGGGTTGCCAGACGGATCGCGCAGGCGCGCTTCGCGCCACAGCCAGCGCTGGTCTGCCGGCATGCTTTCAAACGCGACGCCGCGCGCCGCCAGTTCCGCGCACCAGGCGTCCAGGCGATCCGATTCGAAATACACGGTAGTCGAGGTTCCAATCTGCTCTTCGGGCCCGGCCACATGCACGGAGAAGGTACTGCCGCCCTCCGGGCACTCGAAGCGCGCGTAATGCGGCGACAACACGATGCATCTCAAGCCCAGCGCCCGGTAGAACGCGACGGATTCGGGGATGTCGCGAACGGTCACAGTGACCTGGTTCAATCGCATGGCATGTCTTGCCGCCGGGCGGTCAGCTCAGTTCTTCCAACCGCACGCGCACGACCTTGCCGGCGATCGTGGACAGCCGCTCGATGCGCGCAATCGCCTCGTCGACATGCTTTTCGATCGCGCGATGCGTCAGGATGATGACGTCCACCACATCCTCGCCCTCCTCGGCCTCCTTTTGCAGGATGGCGTCGATGGAGATGTTCAGGTCGGCCAGCACGCGCGTGACGTCGGCCATGACGCCCGGCTTGTCGTAGGCCGAGAGGCGCAGGTAGTACGCCGTTTCCACTTCACCGATGGGCAGGATCGGGGTGTCGCGCAGCTGGTCCGGCTGGAACGCGAGGTGCGGCACGCGGTGTTCCGGATCCGCGGTGAGCATGCGCGTGACATCCACCAGGTCCGCCACCACGGCGCTGGCGGTGGCCTCGGCGCCGGCGCCGCGCCCGTAGTACAACGTGGCGCCCACCGCATCGCCCTTGACCAGCACGGCGTTCATCACACCTTCCACATTGGCGATGAGGCGCTTGGACGGAATGAGCGTGGGGTGCACCCGCAGTTCGATGCCAGCGCCGGTGTTGCGGGTGATGCCCAGCAGCTTGATGCGGTACCCGAGTTGCTCGGCGTACTTGATGTCCTTGTCCGTGAGCCGGGAGATGCCCTCGGTATAGGCCTTGTCGAACTGCACCGGCGTGCCGAACGCGATGGCAGACAGCAGCGACAGCTTGTGCGCGGCGTCGATCCCCTCGATGTCGAACGTGGGGTCCGCCTCGGCATAGCCCTTGGCCTGCGCCTCCTTCAGCACGGTATCGAAGCCCGCCCCGCGCGAGCGCATTTCGGAGAGGATGAAGTTGGACGTGCCGTTGATGATGCCGGCAATCCACTCGATGCGGTTGGCGGTCAGGCCCTCCCGCAGGGTCTTGATGATGGGGATGCCGCCGGCCACCGCGGCCTCGAACGCAATCATGACCCGCGCCTTGAGCGCCGCGGCGAAGATCTCGGTGCCATGCTTGGCCAGCAGGGCCTTGTTGGCGGTGACCACGTGCTTGCCGTGCGCGATCGCCGACAGGACGAGGTCCTTGGTGGTGGTGTCGCCGCCGATCAGCTCGCAGACGATGTCGATGTTCGGATCGGCCACCAGTTGCCCGGCATCGGCCACCAGCTCGATGCCGTCGAGGTCGAAATCACGCGGCTTGCCGAGATTCCTGGCGGTAGCCTTGGTGATGAGGATTTCGCGGCCCGCGCGGCGCGCGATTTCCTCGCGGTTGCGCTTCAGCACTTGCACGGTCCCGGAACCGACGGTTCCCAGCCCCAGCAATCCAACGCGGATGGGCGTCATTTCTGGTGTCTTTTCAGTCGATGTTCGAGGTGGCGCTTCACATCCGGCCATTCGGCGGCCAGGATGCTGTACATGACGGTATCGCGGATGGTGCCGTCGCGGCGCGGCCAGTGGTGGCGGATCACGCCATCCTTCTTGGCGCCCAGCGCTTCGATGGCGCGTTGCGAGCGGAAGTTGAAATTGTCGGTTCGGAGCCCGATCACCCCGCACCCAAGCTGCTCGAACCCGTGGCCGAGCAGCAGGAGCTTGCAGGCCGTGTTCACATGGGTGCGCTGGCAGCGGGCGGCGTACCAGGTGTAGCCGATCTCCACGCGATCGGCCGCGGCGATGATGTCGTGGTAGCGCGTGCTGCCGACGATGGCGCCGTCGGAAAGGTCGCGCACCACCCAGGGCAGCATGTGGCCGGCGGCCTGTCCTTCAAGCGCGGTGCGGATGTAGGCCGCGGCCTGCTGCGGTTCCGGCACGGAAGTAAAGAACAATTCCCAGAGGTTGCCGTCCGAGGCAGCCCTGACCAGGCCTTCCTCGTGCGCGGCGGACATCGGCTCCAGGCGCACGCCGTTCGCCTCCAGCACCACCGGCGCGGGCCCGATCACGCCGCGCCCTTCAGCAGTCCATCCTTGCGGAACATCTCCTTGATGCCGCGCACCGCCTGGCGGATGCGCTCGCTGTTCTCGATGAGCGCAAACCGGACATGGTCGTCGCCATAGTCGCCAAACCCGATGCCCGGCGACACCGAGACCTTGGCCTCGGCCAGCAGCTTCTTGGCAAATTCCAGCGATCCCATCTTCATGTACGGTTCCGGAATCCTGGCCCAGATGTACATCGAGGCCTTGGGCTTGGTGGTGACCCAGCCGGCCTCGGCCAAGCCCTTGTGCAGCACGTCGCGACGCAACTGGTACTCGGCGACGATTTCCTTCACGCATTCCTGCGGGCCGTCCAGGGCCGCGATGCTCGCCACCTGGATGGGCGTGAAGGTGCCGTAGTCGTGATAACCCTTGATGCGCGCCAGCGCGGCGACCAGGTCCTTGTTGCCGACCATGAAGCCGATGCGCCAGCCCGCCATGTTGTAGGACTTGGACATGGTGAAGAACTCCACCGCCACGTCGCGTGCGCCGGGCACCTGCATGATCGAGGGCGCCTGCCAGCCGTCATAGGTGATGTCCGCATACGCCAGGTCGTGCACCACCAGCACGTTGTGCTCCTTGGCCAGCGCCACGATGCGCTCGAAAAAGTCCAGTTCCACGCACATCGCCGTCGGGTTGGACGGGAAACCGAGGATCAGCATCTTCGGCTTGGGATAGCTCTCGCGGATGGCCTTCTCGGCCTCCGCGAAGAAGTCCACGCCTTCGGTCATGCGCACGTGCTTGATCTGCGCCCCGGCGATCACCGCCCCGTAGATGTGGATCGGGTAGCTCGGGTTCGGCACCAGCACGGTGTCACCCGAATCGAGCGTGGCGAGCATCAGGTGCGCCAGGCCTTCCTTGGAACCGATGGTGACGATCGCCTCGCTGTCCGGGTCGAAGGTCACGCCGTAGCGGCGCTGGTACCAGTCGCAGATCGCCTTCCGGAGCCGCGGAATGCCCTTGGAGACCGAGTAGCCGTGCGTGTTGGGCCGCTTGGAGGCCTCGACCAGCTTGTCGACGATGTGTTGCGGGGTGGCCCCGTCCGGGTTGCCCATGGACATGTCGATGATGTCCTCGCCCCGGCGGCGCGCGGCCATCTTGAGCTCGGCCGTGATGTTGAAAACGTAGGGGGGAAGGCGCTTGATGCGGGAAAATTCGTGGGACATGACGGCGGGGAGAGGTTGTACGGCGGGAATCGGGGTGCGACCGCTAAACTACGCGCTGGCGCGACGCCAACTGCGCCTGTAAAAAACCGATTGTTGCGGCGCAAAAAATGATTGTAGCCAATGCCGGACCCATTTTGACATCCCCATGAAATTGCACCTCGAAGCCAATGCCGATTCCTTCGCCATTACCGGGCACGGGCCCGGGTTCGTCCAGGTCGGATCGTCGCGCGTCACCAGTTCGCTGATCCTGCTTCCGGATCAACTGATCGCGCCCTGGGTGGTCGCCGATCCGGCCGCGATGGTGTTGGAGGACTTCAGGCTGCTCGAGGGGCATGCGCTGGAACTGGTGGTTTTTGGCAGCGGCGCCGCGTTCCGCTTTCCGCACCCTGCCATTGCGGCCCATTTTGGTGCGCAGCGCACCGGCTTCGAAGTCATGGACACGCCGGCCGCCTGCCGGACTTTCAACGTGCTGCGCGCCGAAGGCCGGCGCGTCGCGGCGGCGCTCATCGTGTGAACCGCGATCCGTTGGCTTCGGGTAAACTGGGTTCAAGCGCGACATCGCCTACCCACCGCAGGAACATGCGGAACTTCCTTAACCCACGTATCGAGGAGTCACACTCATGACCAAGGCATCGACCATCGGCAAACTGACGGCCGCCCTGATCGCAGGGGCGTTGTTGTCCGCACCCGCGTCCGCCCAGGAACTCACGGGCACGCTGAAGAAAGTCAAGGAAAGCGGCACCATCACCATCGGGCACCGCGAATCCTCGGTACCGTTCTCGTACCTCGATGAAAAGCAGCAGCCCATCGGCTACTCGATGGACCTGTGCGCCGCGGTGGTCGAGGAAGTGAAGAAGGAACTGATGATGCCGACGCTCACCGTGAAGATGAACCCGGTGACCTCGCAGACCCGCATCCCGCTGATGTCCAACGGCACCATCGACTTCGAGTGCGGCTCGACCACCAACAACCTGACGCGCCAAAAGCAGGTCGCGTTCGCGCCGGTCACCTTCATCACCGGC
>CAZTYC010000150.1:0-6837 GCA_964617435.1 uncultured Burkholderiales bacterium | reverse complement strand
TTGCGGATCAGCGCGGAATCGTCGATGACGAGGACTTTGATTTTCATGGGCGTGCGGTGGAACCTGGCGTGGGATTACTTGAACAGCTCGACGTCGCCGCCGATCGGCGCGTCGCGCAACTTGAGGTTGTATTCGCTCTCGCGCTCGACGATGGTGGCGTTGTGCAGTTCGCGGATCTTCTTGACGAACACCCTGCCGTTGGCGGGGAAAAAGTAGATTTTACGCGGGTGCACGCCGAGCATGTCTTCCGCGCGGACCGGGATCTTTTCATTGGCGAGGTAGTCCAGCACGAAGCTGGCGTTCGATTCGCCGATGTTGTTCATCGTGAAGCCCTTGAGGACGTTGCCGCCGCCGAATACCTTGGCCTCCATGTTCTCGCGGCGCGCGCCCATCTTGAT
The DNA here is from genome assembly GCA_964617435.1 of uncultured Burkholderiales bacterium. GTDB lineage: Bacteria > Pseudomonadota > Gammaproteobacteria > Burkholderiales > Usitatibacteraceae > UKL13-2. Next base: position 6,439 of record CAZTYC010000150.1, on the reverse strand, counting down.
CAGCTGGTTGATGAGGATTTCCATGGCGAAGGTGCCGTAGCGCGCGGACATCGACACCGGGCTGGTGGGGTCCTTCTCGGTCTTGGGCAGCATGAAGTGGTTCATGCCGCCGATGCCGGTGCGCGTGTCGCGCAGGCACGCCGCCACGCAGGAGCCGAGCACGGTGACGAGCACCATGTCCTTGTCGGTGGCGAAGTACTCCCCGGGATGCAGCTTGGCCGCCTCCTTCTTGAAGTGCTTGTCGAAATAGCGCTTGGGGGCGCCGACCGGCGCGTCGTCGAAGCTCATGCGGCCAGCTCGTAGACGGTCTTGCCGCGGATATTGAACATGTCGCGTGCGTTGTAGAAGAAGTTTTCGGAGTGGCCCGCGAACAGCAGGCCGTTGGGCCGCAGGAGTGGGGCAAAACGCTCGAGGATGGCGCGCTGCGTCTGCTTGTTGAAATAGATCATCACGTTGCGGCAGAAGATCGCCGCCAGCGGGCCCTCGATGTCCCAGTGCGAGTCCACCAGGTTGACCTGGCGGAACTCGACCAGTTTCTGGACCTGCGGGCGCACCTTGGCGAATCCCATCTGCGCGCCGGAGCCCTTGAGAAAGAAGCGCTTGAGGGTGGCGCGGTCAAGCGCGTCGATCTTTTCCAGCGGATAGACGCCGCGCGCGGCGGTGGCCAGCACATCCGAGTCCAGGTCCGAGGCGATGATCTTCACCGGCGGCCGGTCGGTGCCGAAGGCATCGATGATCGACATCGCCATCGAGTACGGCTCCTCGCCGGTCGAGCACGCCGCGCTCCAGACCGTCAGCGGCTCATCGTCCGGGTAGGTGAGCAGGTGGTCGGTGAGCATCGAGAAATGGTGCGGCTCCCGGAAGAAATAGGTGAGGTTGGTGGTAAGCGCGTTGATGAACTTGACCTTTTCCTCGCCGGTGTCGCGCTCCACGAGGTCCAGGTACTCGCCGAAGTTGGCCACGTGCAGCGCGCGGATGCGCTTGGTCAGGCGGCTGTAGGCCATCGCCTTCTTGCTCTCGTTGAGCGAGATGCCGGCCAGGTCGTAGATCATGCGCTGCAGGCGCAGGAAGTCGGCGTTGGAAAACTCGAACGCGCGGAACGGCTCGCCCAGCTTGGCGCCTTCGGGGGCGTAGAGGAAGACCGGTTCCTGTTTCATTCGCCGTCCTCGGCACCGTCCCGGGCGGACATGTCGCGCCACGCGGTGAGGATCTCCTTCGCGTCGCGCCAGAATTGCTGGCTGCGCTCGGTGCCCACCGACATGGACAGCCGGTTGGTCACCGACTTGGCGGTGTACGCCAGCTCCTTCAGCGTCTTGGCCTCGAGCAACTCGGCGCCGAGCAGGTCCACGTCGTTGCTCTGGGTATTTTCCAGCCGCAGCAGCAGCTGCATCTTGGCGGCGACCACGGGCGGGATGTCCGAGGGCTTGCGCTTGTGGCGCGCCACCGGCGTGGTGGCGGTGGTCTCCAGCGGATCGCGCCCCGGCGCGTCGCTGCCTTCCACGGTCACGAGTCCGAGGTCGATCAACTGCCGGATCTGCGATTCGAGCAGGTTGGCAAGGCTCCCCGCGCGGTTGAGCAGGTCGCCGAGCGTTTGCTCGCCATCGATCAAGAACAGCACCGAGCGCAGCTTGGGCGTGATGTCGGAAGTCCGCGCCCGCATCTTGGCGGTGCCCGCATCCGTGCGCGTGAGGAGGCTGTCGAGGCCGAGGATGCTACCGGACATGCATGGCTCCCCGCACGGCCTCGTGGCTGCGCGCATTGGCATGCGCCAGGCTCACCAGGTAGGGCGCGTCCAGGATGAACGACACGCGCCCATCGCCCAGGATGGTGGCGCCGCTCACGCCCTTGACCCTGCGGTAATTGGCCTCCAGGCTCTTCAACACCACCTGCTGCTGGCCGACGAGCTCGTCCACCCGCAGGGCCGCGCGCTTGCCGTCGTCCTCGAGCACCACCAGCAGGGCGGTTTGGGCGTCCGGCTCGGGCAGCCCGAACACGCTCGCCAGCGTGGTCACGGGAAGGTATTCGCCGCGCACCATCACCAGCTCGGCACCGCCCACGGTCTTGAGGCTGGACGGCTCGGGCTGGATCGACTGCACGATGCTGGCCAGCGGCAGGATGTAGGTCTCCCCGGAGGTGTTGAGCAGCATGCCGTCGAGGATGGCCAGGGTAAGCGGCAGGCGGATGGTCATGGTGGTGCCGGCATCGTGGCGCGAGGTGATTTCGATTTTGCCGCCCAGCGCGTGCACGTTCTGCCACACCACGTCCATCCCCACGCCGCGGCCGGAGACATCGGTCACTTCCGAGGCGGTCGAGAAGCCGGGCGTGAAAATCAGGTGCCAGACTTCCGCGTCGTCCCAGTCTTCGCCGCCATCAAGGCCGGCTTCGCGCGCCTTGGCGAGGATCCTTTCGCGGTTGAGCCCGGCGCCGTCGTCGCTGACGGAAATGACGATGCTGCCGCCCTGGTGCGCTGCGCGCACCAACAGGCGGCCCTGGCGCGGCTTGCCCTTCATCACGCGCTCGGCCGGCGGCTCGATGCCGTGATCGATGGCGTTGCGCACCAGGTGCGTCAGGGGATCGGTGATCTTTTCAATCACGCTCTTGTCGAGCTCGGTGTCCTCGCCGGCCAGTTCCAGCTCCACGTCCTTTTCAAGCCGGTCCGCCAGGTCGCGCACCAGGCGCGGCAGGCGGCTCATCACGAAACTCATCGGCAGCATGCGGATGGCGAGCACCGCATCCTGCAAGTCGCGGGTGTTGCGCTCAAGTTGCGTCAGCGCCGCCGAAAGGGGCGTCTTGCCCTCCGGGTCCAACCCCTGCGCCGACTGCGCGATCATCGCCTCGGCGATCACCAGTTCGCCGACCAGGTTGATCAGCTGGTCCACCTTGGCCACGTTGACGCGGATCGACGAGGCGTCCGCCAGCGTGGCCAGCTGCACGTCGGCTTCCGGCGCCACGGCCGGTGCGGCGGCAACCTCGGGCACGGGTTCGAAGAAGCCGAAGCTACCGTCGTCGTCGTCCGCCAGCGGTGCCGGTTGCGCGCCGTCGGCATCCCCGCGCGGAGCGCGCCGCTCGTTGGCGACGATCTCCATCAAGTCCGCCGGCACGATGAACTCGAGGCTTTCGCGCAGTTCCTCCGGGTCGAGGTCGGTATCGACGCCGAACGACACCCTCAGCGAGGACTCGTCCACCGATTCCGCATGAAAGGCGTGGAGCTCGCCGAGGCCGCGGAAGCTGTCCTCGAGCTCCTTCAGCGCCTCTTCCGGTTCATATGTGGCGCGGTCGACCATGATGGACACCGAGAAGCGCGGCGGCTTGGCGGGTTCCTCCGGTTCCTCGAAAGGTTCCGGCGCGGATGAAGCCTCCGCCACCTGGCGCAGCACCTCCATCATGCCGCGCATCTCCTGCAGGTCCGGCGTTTCGGAGGCCTCGATGGCCGACAAGTGGCGGCGCATCACGTCGCGGGCGCGCAGGAACGCGTCCACGCGCGGCTTGGTCAGGGGCAGGGTGCCCTTGCGCACGCGGTCGAGGATGGACTCGAACTCGTGGGTGAATTCGGACAGCGACTGGTGCCCGAATGCCGCCGCGCCCCCCTTGATCGAATGGACCGCGCGAAAGATCGCGTTGAGCGCCTCGGCATCCGGCCGTGCGAGGTCGACCGTCAGCAGCAGGTTCTCCAGTGCCGCCAGGTGTTCAGCAGCTTCCTCGTAGAACGCCTTGGCGAATCGGGAGAGATCCAGTGCCATGCCGTCAACCGTGCGTGGCCAAGGCTATTCCCCCAGCACGCGGCGCAACATCTCCAGGAGCTTTTCCGGATCGAAGGGCTTGACCATCCAGCCGGTGGCGCCGGCCTCGCGCCCCTGCTGCTTGAGCGACTGCGACGACTCGGTGGTCAGCATCATGATGGGGATGCTCTTGTAGCCGGGCAGGGTGCGCAGCGACCGGATCAGGCCGAGCCCGTCGATCTTGGGCATGTTCTGGTCGGTCAGCACCAGGTCCACCTGGTTGGCCTTGGCCAGGGCCAGGCCCTCCTCGCCGTCGGCAGCCTCGATGACCTTGTAGCCGTTGCTGGACAGCACAAAGGCCAGCATTTGCCGGATGGACGGGGAATCATCAACGGTCAGGATGGTTTTCATTCGGAGTCGGGGGAAGGGGAGAGGCTAGAAGAGTTCCATGTCGCCGGTGCCCAGGTGGGCCTTGCCGACGGGCTTGATGAGGTTCAGGTCGAGGTCCGCGAGCTGGTCGTTGGCCTGTTCGACGAGGGCGTACAGCGTCTCGGTGTCGCCCGGATGCACGTCGCCGTTCTCCATCGCCTTGGCCAGCTGGTACACCGCGGCCTGCAGGGAGGAGAGCCGGCACTGCGCGTGCGCGAGCAGCTGGTCGGAGATGTCCTGGAACTGCAAGGCGGAAAACGCCTCGCGCTTGGACGGGCTCATGACCTGCGCCGCGTCCGTGGAGCGCATGGCGGTGAAGGCCGGCATCAGCCGGTCGATGGCGTCTTTGAGGATCGCGCGCGTCTCGCCGATCTCCCGGTGCGCGGACTCCACCTGCGCCAGCAGGCGCGAGGACAATTCCTGCAGCTCGACGAGCGCCGCATAGTTCGGACCGCTGTTGTTGGCCGAGGCGGTCATGCGGCGGCCTGTTCCACGAGGGCCATTTCGGAACTGGTCATCAGGCGCTCGATGTCGAGCACGATGAGCATGCGGTCCTGGTGCGTGGCCAGGCCGGTGAGGTACTGGGTGTCCAGCGTGGAAAACTCGGGCGCGGGATGGATCTGGCCGGGTTCGAGCATCACCACTTCGGAGACCGCGTCGACCACCGCGCCGATGACGCGCTTGCCGATGTTGAGGACGATGACGACGGTGAATTCGTCGTAGCGCGGCTCGCTCAGGGAAAATTTCACCCGCAGGTCCACGATCGGCACAATCGTGCCGCGCAGGTTGACCACGCCCTTGATGAAGGCGGGGGCGTTGGCGATGCGCGTCACCGCCTCGAAGCGCCGGATTTCCTGCACCTTCAGGATGTCGATGGCGTATTCCTCTCCGCCGAGCGAAAAGGTGAGGAATTCCTGGGGTTGGGTGGCGGCGACGTTCATGGTGTGCGCAAGCGTCCGGGGCGATGCGGTGTCGGGTTCAAAAGTAGTTTAGCGCCGATTCCGAGCGGGAAGACCGGAACGGCCCCAATCCGCGCCGGCGTCAAAACTCCTCCCACTCGCTGCCGGACTCGGCCGGCAGCTGCGGCGGGCCGTTGCGGGATTCGTTGCCCAGCCGCTGCACGTTGGTGCGCGTGGTGCCGGTGTCGGCCAGCGCGGCGGTGCGGCGCGAGCGGACCTGGTTTTCGCGCAGCTTGGAATCGTCCAGCTTGAAGCGGGAGACCAGGTCCTGCAGGGTCTCGGCCTGCTCGCGCATGGATTCGGCGGCGGCGGCGGCCTGCTCGACCAGCGCGGCGTTCTGCTGGGTGACGCCCTCCATCTGCACGATCGCCTTGTTGACCTGCTCGATGCCCTGCGCCTGCTCATTGGACGCGGTGGAAATCTCGTTGATGATCTCGGTCACCTGCTGGATGCCCACCACGATGTTCTGCATGGAGGTGCCGGCCTCGTTGACCAGCTTGGTGCCCTCGGACACCTGGTCGACGGAATTGCCGATCAGTTCCTTGATTTCCTTGGCTGCGGCGGCGCTTCGCTGCGCCAGCGCGCGCACTTCGCCCGCCACCACCGCAAAGCCGCGGCCCTGCTCGCCCGCCCGCGCCGCTTCCACCGCGGCATTGAGCGCCAGGATGTTGGTCTGGAACGCGATCGAGTCGATGGTCCCGATGATCTCGCCGATCTTGCGCGAGCTCGAATTGATGGCCGCCATCTTTTCCACCGCCTTGTTGGCGACGCTGCCGCCCTTGCGCGCTGCATCGGAGGCCGACAGCGCCAGCCCGTTGGCGAGCTTGGTGTTGTCGGCATTCTGGCGGATCGTGGAGGTGAACTCCTCCATGCTGGAGGCGGTTTCCTCCAGCGTGGAGGCCTGCTGCTCGGTGCGCGCCGAGAGATCCGTGTTGCCGGCGCTGATCTGGCGCGCCGCATTGGCGATTTCCCCGGCGTTGATGGCCACCTGCGCAATGAGGTCGTGCAACTGGCTGACAAAGCCGTTCATCGATTTCGACAACTGCCCGAACTCGCCGGCCATCACCGGCAGCTTGCGGGTGAGGTCGCCTTCGCCGGAGCGCAGGTCTTCGGTGGCCTTCATCACCTGGGCGATGGGATGCGCGATGATATGGTGGGTCCACCAGGCGGCGGCCGCCACGGCGGCAAGCCCGAGCAGCACGGCAATGGCGACCAGTGCGGCCGAGCCGGCGGCGCTGGATTGGCTTTCCGTCTGGAAACTGGCGTTTTCCTTCTTCGCCACGTTGGTCAGCGCGGCGATTCCCTCGCCCGTCCGGTAGTAGGACTTCTCGA
>CAZTYC010000149.1:0-6862 GCA_964617435.1 uncultured Burkholderiales bacterium | reverse complement strand
CGTACCCGTATTTGATTCTGGATTCCGAATGACCGATCAAGAAAAAGTCAAACTGATCGCGCTGTACTTCCCACAGTTCCATGCCATCCCCGAGAACGACAAATGGTGGGGAAAAGGCTTCACGGATTGGACCAACGTGAAGAAGGCCGTGCCGCAATTTCCCGGACACTACCAGCCGCGCGTGCCGAAGGACCACCGCTATTACGACCAATCCCGGCTGGAGACCCTCCGCTGGCAGGTGGACCTGGCGAAATCGCACGGTGTGCACGGCTTCTGCCATTACCACTATTGGTTCGACGGCAAGCAGCTGCTGGAGGCCCCCACCAACGCCATGCTCGATTGCCCCGACCTGGATTTCCCGTTTTGCCTTGCTTGGGCAAATGAAACCTGGTCGCGGCGCTGGGATGGGCGCGAGGAGGACATCCTCATTGCACAAACCCATCCGCCGCTGGTAGAGCATTGGGAAGCGCATTTCCAGTACTTGATCCGCGCGTGGACCGATCCGCGCGCCATTCGGATCGACGGGCGTCCCGTGTTCATGATTTACCGGCCCCATCTGGTCAACGACGTGGGGCGCATGCTGGACTACTGGACCGAGCGCGCAAAGGAGCATGGATTGCCCGGCGTGTTCTTCGTCGCCATGCGCCAGTATGAATATCCGAAGCCCGAGTTGCTCAAGCACTTTCATGGATCCATGCAGTTCCAGCCGTTTGAAGCGATGGCCTCGCCGGACTACCGGCCACTGCACACCGAAAACAAAATGGGAAGCACACCGGTCGCCGCGGAAAAGGGCCCGTCAGAGAACTTGCCACCCGTGGCGGAACCGGGATTCCTGAAATTGCAGTGGCGCCGCCTGCCAATGCCGCTGCGCCATTCCATCGGGCTCGCAAAATGGCGGGCGCTGCAACTCCTGCTCGTGCTTCCGCGAAAAGCCTTCGCCCTGTTGTCCAGATCAATCAGAGAGCGCCTCAACGCAATGGCCGCCCGCCGCGCCCCCAAGCTGCTGATCTGGGACTATGACTCGGTCTGGAACCAGATCATCAAGGTTGAAAACGACTACGGCTTAGTCACCTTCCCGGGGGCCTTCGTCGATTGGGACAACACGCCGCGTTACGGCAAGCGCGCACGCCTGTTTCGAGGCGCCTCACCTGAAAGATTCAGGTACTGGTTCACGAAGCTTGTCGAAGCGACGGCGACGCGCCCGGTCAATGAGCGGTTCATCATTCTCAATGCCTGGAACGAATGGGCCGAGGGCACCTACCTGGAGCCTGACGAGCGCCATGGCTTGCAATACCTGGAAATCGTGCGAGATGCATTGGCAATCCAGAAGCCGGCATCTACAGCCGAAAGTCCGGAACATAACGGTCAAACCATCGTTCCAACACCGTAAGCGCCCATAGCCGGCCGGCGTGGTTCTTCAGGCCCGTGCGATGTTCATGCAACACGCGTTCGAGCGCGCCGGTCTTGAACAGGTTTCGGGAGGGCAGGGCGGCGGGAGACAACGCCGCATCCACAGCCGGCCGAAGGCCACCCGATAGCCAGTCACTCAACGGCATGACAAATCCCTGCTTGTTCCGGTAGATGATGTCCTTCGGCAAATAGCGCTCGGCGACCTTCTTGAGCAGGTACTTGGTTTCCCGCCCCTTTTGCTTCAAGGACACAGGGAGGGTGGCCGCGAACTCGACAAACCGGTGATCAAGGTAGGGAACGCGCGCCTCCAGCGAGTGCGCCATCGTGGCACGATCCACCTTGGTCAACAGGTCGTCCGGCAACCACAGCCGCAAATCCACATCCATGATTCTCTCGTGGTAATCGGCGGCATTGCATTCGTCGAAGAACCTGCGCGCGTAGTCCTTGATGGAGGAATGCTGGGCCTCGAGCATGGCGCGGGAAAACAGGTTCGGATGCAGCAGGCGGTCAAAGAGCATCGGGATCGTGGCATAACGTTCCGCGAGGGGCAATGCCGCGGCGCGAAGGATCCGGTCCTTGGCCAATGTGGGAGGCAGATGCCCGGCGATCCATCGAAACGGCGACGCGCGATGCCCCAGCACGCGCGTGAGGCGTTCCTCGGCCACGCGTTTGCGGTAATTGGAATAGCCCGAAAACACCTCGTCCGCACCTTCGCCGGTCAGGGCCACCGTCACATGCTGGCGCGTCAGTTTCGAAAGCAGAAGCGTCGGCAGTGCCGCTTGGTCGCCGAACGGTTCGTCAAAGATTTCCACCCAATCGCCGAACGCGGAAAGCACGTCGTCAGGGCTGACCATCAGGGCATGGTGCCGGGAACCCAGATGCGCAGCGACTTGGCCCGCGTACTCATGTTCGCTTTGAGTGCGATCGTTGGCAAAGCCAAGGTTGAATGTTTCGACCGGCTTGCCGCCGACATCGGTCATGATTGCTGCAATAAGGGAGGAATCGATGCCCCCGCTGACAAATGCGCCCAACGGCACGTCAGCCACCAGCATGGATTCAACGCTCTGGCGTAGAGCGCGATCAAGGGCCGCCGCCTGTTCCGGCTCCGGGAGCGCGGTCTTTGTCCGGTAATCGAGCTGCCAATAACGCCGCATCGAAACGCCCGCTGAAGAAAAACGCAGGCAGTGTCCGGGTTCGAGCTTCTTTACATCGCGGAAGATCGAATGTGGCCCTGGAATATATTGGCACTCCAGAAACGTTCCCAGCGCATCCAGGTCGATCTGCCGCTGCACGTCCGGATGCTCGGTGATCGCCTTGAGTTCTGAGGCGAATGCAAACGTGCCGTTGCCGTGAAAATAGTAGAAGGGCTTCACGCCCAGGTGGTCACGGGCGGCAAACAATGCCTGCTCGGCATTGTCCCAGCAGGCAAAGGCAAACATGCCTTGGAGCCTGTCCAACGCGTGTTCACCCCAAAACGCGATGGCCTGCAGGACCACCTCGGTGTCGCCGCGGGTGCGGAAGTTGCAGCCGTGCGCCTCGAGTTCGGCGCGCAGCGTGCGGAAATTGTAGATTTCCCCGTTGAATACCAGCGTGAATCGGCCATCCGCACTGGTCATCGGCTGTAGGCTGGACTCAATGTCGATGACGGACAGCCGGCGATGACCAAGGTGCGCCGGGGCGGCCTCAAAATAGCCTTCGGCATCCGGCCCGCGATGCGCCAGCGTCCGGTTCATGCGACGAATCAGCGCACCTGGGTCACGCGCCCGGGCGCCGAAATCGATAAAGCCGCTAATTCCGCACATACTGAAACCCTAGTACTGGCGCGGCTTTCCAGGCGAAAATGCCCGGAAGCCCGCGTCAATGCTTGACTTCGTTGGAGCACCGCGAGGCATCACTGGGATGCGCGCAGCAACTGTTCAATCTCGGCTTTCGTCGATCCGCTGGCGGACCTGAGTGCCGCTTCAAGCTCCAGTCGGCCGCCGGCCTTGTCGCCGGTATCAATCAGCGCTCTTCCTAGCCTCAGCCTGATGTCCGACGCCCCCGGCGACTGGGACGCCGCTTGTCGCAGCAGATCCAGGCCGCGTTTGGAGTCGCCACTTTGGACCAACAGCCATCCATACGTATCCAGCACTTCCGGCATGGTCGGCGCTTGCTGGAAAGCCCGTTCCGCATATTTGAGGGCCGCAGGATCCTTGGCCTCGGCCAAGACCCACGCGGTGTTGTTGAGCAGGGCGAGGTTGTCCGGCTGTTGGGCGAGAAGTTCCTTGAACCGCGTTGCCGCCGCCGGGTAATTCTTACCCTGCGCCAGCTCATTGGCGAGATAGAAGCGAAACTCACCGTCCTTGGGGTGGTCCCGGAGCCATCGATCGGCGACCTTTCCTGCATCGGCTGCCTTTCCGGCCGCGATGAGGAGTTGGTATTGCTTGATGGCCAACTGCGGCTCACTCTGGCGCCTGAGACCCTCTGCGTACGCTGCGGCCGCTTCCGAATACTTCTTTTGTGACGCGAGCACCTCACCTTCAAGGGCGAAACCGGCAGCACTCTTCGGATGGGATTTTTGCACCGCGCGCGACTCGCGGATGGCCTCGTCCGGGCGGCCTGCGGCGATCTGCACTGCGACGATGTCCCGGTGGGCGTCAAGAAGATCTGGATTCAGGCTCAGCGCCTTGCGCAAGGCTTGTATGGGTGCATCCACCTGCTTGGTGGCGTACTGCGCGGATGCGAGTCGCATCAGGGGCAGGGGAGACTCCGGTTGGGCCTCCGCCATTCGCTTGTATGTTTCGATCGCCTTGTCCGGTTCTCCCGCCGCCATCTGCGCCAGACCGAGGGTGTCGGCAATGCGCACATCATTCGGCACTGCCCTAAATGCCGCCTCTGCCGCTGCCAACGCGGCCTTGGGATCCTTGGCCCGGGTATGGAACTTCACCAGCGCAATGTGCGCCGCCACGGAGGACGGATTGGCCTTGATGGCCCGTTCAACCAGCGCCAGGACCTCGCGGGGCAGGGCGCCAGCCGCCACCAGAAAATCGGCATAGGCCACCAGCGCGGCGTCATTGGCCGGCTCGCGCGAAATCAGGGATTCGTACCGTGCGCGCGCGTTTTCAGGCTTGCGATCCGCAAGGTCCAGGTTGGCAAGAACGCGCACGGCCGGCAGGTAATTGAACTGGAGCGCCAGCGCTTTCTCAAGGCTTGCGCGTGCTTTCTGCGGTTCGTGCTGGGCCACGAGAACGGTTGCACGCACGGTGTGAACGAGCGGATTGGCCGGTTGCTTTTTCTCCAGCTGGTCCGATGCCTTGAGGGCCTTGTCATAGGCGCGCTGGCTGATCAAGGCAGCCACCAGCGCAAGGTCCGCGTGCGCTTGTTGCGCATCCAAACCGGCGGCCCTTTCCAGGTCCTCGATCGCGCGCGACGCTTCGCCACCGGCCAACCGGATCTGAGCCAGCCGCGTGCGCGTGGCCACGTTGTCTTTTTCGAGTGACAGCGCCCGCTCATAGTAGGTTGCCGCTTCAGCGATCTGCTGGTTGGCGAATGCCACCTCCCCGGCGCTGCGCAACACGACGGGATCATTGGGAGCGGCCTGCAATGCGGGTGCTAGGACATCCTCCGCCTTGGCCGGCTGCCCCTTGCGAAGGTAAGTCGCCACCAGCATGTTTCGTGCGTACAAGCTGTTCGGAAACAATTTGAGCACCCGCCGCAGATAGTCCTCCGCAGTCGAGTACGCGCCAAGCGAGTAGGCCGTCGCGCCGGCCAGCAACATCGACGGTGCGTGATCGGGAACGACCCGAAGCACCTGCTGGACGGCGTCCTGTGCGCGTGCTGGATCCCCATTGCGGAACGCCAGCACCGCATCCAGGTAGAGCCAGCGTACGTCGCCCGGCGCACTGCGCTTCATCGCCGAGACGGCTGCCGTGGCGCCCTGCAGGTCATTGGCTGCCATCATCAGCGTGATCCAAGCGAAACGGGCTTGTGCATTGCGTGGCTCACGCTCCACCAGCCGGGCAAAACTCGACTTCGCCTCCTGGATCTTTCCGGCGTGCACCAGGAGGTCGCCTTGCAACGCCAGCGCGGGACCGTAGCCCGGATTCGCGCTCAAGAGGGCATCATTCAGCTTCTCGGCATCCGCCCACTTTCCGGTTGCAGCCAGCAAACGCGCGTCCATCACCCGTACCCTTGGCGAGTCCGGCTGATCCGTGCGGGCTGCATCCAGGATGCGCTGTGCTTCCCCCGGCTGGGCCAGGGCGATGTACGCTTCAGCCAGCAACGCCCGAAACTCCGCCCTGGCAGGCGGATCTTCCGGAGAAGCCTTGCCAAACTCATCGATGAGCCGCCTTGAGTTTCCCGTGGCTTGGAGGCAAGCCGCCACCACCGGCAACAACTTCGACTGCGACCCGCCACCCGCCAATGCCCGCCGCGCATGCGTTTCAGCAGCCGTGTATTGACCGATCTCGAGCAGGGATACGGCAAGCAACTCATGTGCTTCCGTCCGTTCACCGACCTGCAACACATTCTTGAGCTCGACAACGGCGGTCGCGTAATCCTGCCGCGCGATGGCCTCCCGAGCCGCCTTGAGGGAGTCATCCGCCCCGCGTTGTCCGCTGCATCCCGAAAATGCGACGACGCAACACACGCAGGCTGTACACTGCAATAGGTGGCGAAGACGATTCACTTTCGCATCCCGAACCGGTCCAGCAGTTCATAGAGCGTTGGCCGGCTGATTCCGAGCGCCTCCGCCGCACGGCTGAGGTTGCCGCCGGACACCGCCACGGCACGGCTGACAGCTTCCCGTTCCGCTTCATCCCGCACCTGGCGCAGGTTGAGCACTTTGCCCTCTGCAGCTGCCGTCGAAAGCCCCAAATGAGCCTCGGTGATCTGTTCGTCATCCGCCATGATCATGGCGCGCCTGAGCGTGCTCTCCAATTCCCGCACATTGCCGCTCCATGACTGGCGTTCTATGGAGGCCAACGCGTCCGGACCCAACTTGCGCTGCGGCAACCGCAGCTCCGAAGAAAGGCGCCGAATCAGCGACTGGGCAATCAGCGCAGGATCACCAGGCCTTTCGCGCAGCGGCGGAATTGCAATGACGATTTCGGCCAGACGGTAGTACAAATCCTCGCGAAACGCGCCTCTCAAGATCATGTCTTTCAGATCGCGATGTGTCGCGCACACGACGCGCACATCAACGGGAATCTCCTGACGCCCGCCCACACGTTCGATTACACGCTCTTGCAGGAACCGGAGCAGTTTAGCTTGGAGTGGAAGGGGCATGTCGCCAATTTCATCCAGGAACAGGGTGCCTCGACTGGCTGTCTCGATTTTTCCCGGGGTCAGGCGCGCGGCACCTGTGAACGCGCACTAAACAAAGCCCAAGAGTACGCAGACCAGCATGAACACCGGAATCGCCGCGCAATAGAAGGATACGAATCTTCCTTCCGCACGGGGAGACATCCGAAAC
>CAZTYC010000148.1:0-6869 GCA_964617435.1 uncultured Burkholderiales bacterium | reverse complement strand
GGCGGTCGAGGAGGACTCGTCGTTGAAGGTGGGACCGGCGAAGAAGCCGATGGAAAGCCGGGTCGCCGAATCCGCTGCCGTGAAGGTTCCAGATATGCCTGGCTTGCCGGTTCCCTCAGGCACCGCAGCGCTTTCGCAACCAAGCAATGCGCCCCAATCCCCTGCGGTGGGCCGGGACAAAACACCAGCCAGTTCAAATGACGCGGTCCCGCCAACCGTGGTTTCCACGGCGCCTGCGCCTGTCGTCGTAGCCGAAATGAAGCGGACAGCCACGGGTCCTGCTTCCCCTGAACAAAGTCCGGCTTCTCGCGACAACCCGGCAACTCTGTCTGACCGGCGCTCTTCCGATACCGCGTTTGCGCCACCGCCAACCCGTGCATCCGCAGCTCCTCCGCCGGCTGCCATTCACGCCGCACCGCCACCGGTGATCGTTGCCGCAGCTCTTCAGCCCTCGCCGCAGGCCGCCGCCGCGCCTGCGCCAAGAGCATTGGCGCCCGCGATGGCCGGGTTGGCAAAGGAAAAGGCGCTGAGCCGTGCGGAGGCCCGCGCGAATGCGGACGCCGCGCAACAGCAAATTGCAGAAGGCAAGGCCGAAGGAATCGCGGCATCGCAAGCGCGGGCTGAACCCGGACTGTCCGCACGCAGCAAGACACCCGCCGAGGCGGGCGCGATTGCCGTCAGCCCCCTGCAAGGCGCGCCTGCGGCAAAGCTTTCAGACCGCGCGGATACGCCCGATCAAGCCTATGCCCGGCTGCGTGAGTTGCGCGCCAAGGCGGCGTGGAAGGAATTTGACGCCCTGCTCATCGAGACCCGAAAGCGTTGGCCGGAAGACACCTTGCCGGCGGATCTGGCCGAGACCCAGCGTGAGCGCGCGCGAGTACGTAGCGACGCGCCCAAGTGAATCACACAGCAGACGCGCGCAAACTCCAGTACTGGTGCGGCGTTCGAGCCACTTTCGCCCTGAAACGCCCGTCCTTGCTGGAGTTTGACTTGTGGTCCCCCGCCTCTGGCGGGCCCGCGCACATCAAGTCACGTGATGGGCGTAGATGTCTTTCAAGCGTTTGACATCGAGAATGCGGATGAACTTCTGGTCGACCTCGATCAGGCCGTCCGCGGCAAACTTTGAAAACGCGCGGCTGACGGTTTCAAGCTTCATGCCCAGGTAGCTGCCGATTTCCTCGCGCGTGGGGCGCAGGTGGAACTCCAACGAGGAGAATCCGCGCGCGGCCAGGCGCTGCGAGTGGTTCAGCAGGAACGCCGCGAGGCGCTCCTCGGCGCGCATCACGCCGAGCAGCATCATGACGCCGGATTCGCGCACGATTTCGCGGCTCATGACCTTGTGGAAATGGCGTCCCAGGGCGGACACCTCGCGCGAGCATTCTTCAAGGCGGGCATAGGGAATGCAGCAGACTTCGCTGTCCTCGAGCGCGATCGCATCACAATGGTGCTGCTCCTGGCCGATGCCATCCATGCCGAGAATCTCGCCGGCCATCGAAAATCCGGTGACCTGGTCCCGGCCATCCTCGTAGGTGACGCGCGTCTTGAAGAACCCGAGCTTGACGGCATAGACCGCATCGAAGGGCTCCCCGGCGCGGTAGAGCGAATCCCCGCGCTTGACGCGTTTTCGCGTGTTGACCAACTGGTCCAGCTGCGCCAACTCATCATTATTGAGGCCGGCGGGCAGGCAGATTTCACGCAGATTGCAGTTGGCGCAGGCGACCTTCAGATCGGACAGCGCCAACTGGGTCTGCCGAGAACGGGCATATTCCGCGCGTTCCCTCACGAGAGCAGGCTTGCTCACGGAAACCTCCGGATTCGGGAGTCGTTGACATGCATCAAATTGGGCCGGCTGGCTCGCGGCATCATCACGATATGCAAACAATCGCTCCTGTACTGGAAAACGCCTTGGAAGTCGACACCGGCCTCATCCGCAAATACGACCGGCCCGGCCCCCGCTACACCTCCTACCCGACGGCCGACCGGTTCGTCGAGGCCTACACGCCGGAAAAACACCAGACCATCCTGCAAACGCGCGGCCTCATCGGCCCCGTGAGCGCGCTTTCATTATATGTGCACCTCCCGTTTTGTGACACAGTGTGTTTCTATTGCGGGTGCAACAAGGTCGTCACGCGGGATCACTCCAAGGCGGCCAAGTATCTAAGGTACCTGGAGCGCGAGGCACAACTGGCGGCCGCATCGATCCGCGGCATGCGGCGCGTGGAACAGCTTCACTTGGGCGGCGGCACCCCCACCTTCCTGTCCTCCGAGGAATTGACCGCGCTGCTGCGCATGCTCGGCCGCTACTTTGAACTGGCCGCAGGGGAATATTCGATCGAGATCGACCCGCGCTCGGTCGACGCAGATAAAATCCGCACGCTGGCCACCCTGGGCTTCAACCGCATGAGCCTGGGCATCCAGGATTTCGACCCGGACGTGCAAAAGGCGGTGAACCGGTTGCAGGGCGAGGACATCACGCGGGCGACCATCGACACCGCGCGCGCCAACGGCTTCACCTCCGTGAACGTCGACCTGATCTACGGCCTGCCCAAGCAGACGGTGGAACGCTTCAGCCACACGCTCGATCGCGTGATGTCCCTGAAGCCGGACCGCATCGCGCTGTACAGCTACGCGCACCTGCCCTCGCTGTTCAAGCCGCAGCGGCGCATTCTCGAGGCCGACCTGCCGCGCCCGGAAGAAAAGCTCGGCATCCTGATCCGCGCCATCGACATGCTCAGCAAGGCCGGATACGTTTACATCGGGATGGACCACCTCGCCCTGCCGCACGACGAGTTGGCCATCGCGGCCCAGCAGGGGCGCCTGCATCGCAATTTCCAAGGCTATTCCACGCGGCCGGACTGCGACCTGCTGGCCATCGGCGTCTCCGCGATCAGCAAGATCGGCGCCGCCTACGCGCAAAACCACCGCACCCTCGACGCCTATTACGACGCGCTTGAGCGCAACGAACTGCCGATCATGCGCGGCATCGAGTTGAGCTCGGACGATCTGCTGCGCCGCGCGGTGATCCAGTCGCTCATGTGCAATTTCGAGCTTTCGATCGAGTCCATTGAAAGCGCGCACCTGATCTCCTTCCGCGAGTACTTCGGCGCCGAGTGGGAGATGCTGCAGGAACTCGAGCGCGAGGGACTCGTCACGCTGGACCCGGAGTGGATCACGGTCACGCCCAGGGGGCGCATGCTGGTCCGCGTGGTCGCCATGGTGTTCGACCGATACCTCACGCGGGACGCTGTCCGCGAGCGATTCTCCAAATTGATCTAACATCGGGCGCATGGACGCGCTCGATGCCGCAACGTTGGTGCCGGCACTGTTGACCGGGCTGCTCGGCAGCACGCATTGCGCCGTCATGTGTGCGGCACCGATGGCCAGCATGACCGCCGCACCGAGACTGGCCAACATCCCCGTGGTTGTCGAAGGGGGTGGCGCGGAAGTCACGCACTTCCCGGCGCACGCCTGGTCGCAAGCGGGCCGCGTCGCAAGTTATAGTGTTGCCGGATTTGTCGCGGGCGGTTTCGCCGCGTCCCTGGGCACGCTCCTGGCACCTACCTCAGTTGAAGCGGCAGGCCGGCTCGCCGCGTTCCTGGCCCAGACCATCCTTCTCGCCACCGGACTCTACCTGTCTGGTTGGACCGTCGCCCTCAATTGGCTGGAGCGCGTCGCGCAGCCGATCTGGCATCGCCTGCAGCCGCTGGCCGGTCGGGTGGTGCCGCCCTCCAGTCCTTCCGCCGCGTTTGCGTTCGGCGCGCTGTGGGGTTGGGTGCCTTGCGGCCTGTCGTGGTCGATGGTCATCGTCGCACTCGGCAGCGGGTCGTCGCTGTCCGGCGCGGGCATCATGCTCGCGTTCGGCCTCGGCACCTTGCCGGTCATGCTCGGCAGCGGGACGCTTGCAGCGTGGCTGGCGTACCGCGCGCGCGATCCCCGCTGGAGGCTGGGCGCAGGCTTGCTCGTCATCGTGCTGGCTGTGGCCGGGATGATGCGCACCGCCACAAGCGGCGCGGGATTGGCCGATGCCTTGCGCCTGTGCCTGCCGTCAGCGTGGAGAACGCCGTGAACACCGTGAGCGCCGCACTGGACGCCGGGCGCTGGAATGCCAGCGCGCGCGTCGACTGCTTCCACTGCGGACTGCCCGTGCCGGGCCAGGCGGACTGGGCCGTTGCCTTCGACGGCCAGCGCAGGGCCGTCTGCTGCGCCGGATGCGAGGCGGTGGCCCGCACGATCATCGACAGCGGCCTCGAGGACTATTACAGGAAGCGCACCGGCAGGACGGCGGCATCGACCCCGATGGACGGCGTTGTGCAGGACGCCCTGCAGCGCGCCGCGCGGATCGACCTTGCCGCACCGGAGCCAACAGGACCCACAGCCAGCCTGCGCTTGCGCATCGACGGCATCACCTGCGCCGCCTGCGCGTGGCTTGCCGAACGCACGCTCGCCCGCCTGCCCGGTGTGGCGGCTGCAAGCGTGCACTATGTGACGCATATCGCCGAAGTGTCGTTCGACCCGAAGACCGTCTCCGCCGGTGGTCTGGCGGGCGCTCTGGCGCGCGTCGGCCTGGTCGCCTCGCCAGTGACTGCGCTCGGTTCTGCGGCCCGGCGGCTCCGGCGCCGCAGCGAGGCCTGGGAACTCGGCATCGCGGTGTTTTCCATGATGCAGGCGATGATGTTCACGGTGCCCTTCTACTTTTCGGGCCCCGGCTCCATCGAACCCGAGGTCATGGCGTTGATGAACACCGCGGCGATGCTCGTCACCGTGCCCGCCGTCGTGTTTTCCGCAAGGCGGTTCTTCATCGGCGCCTGGCGGGACCTGGCGCACGGGCGCATCGGCATGGACGTGCCGGTGGCCGTGGCGATCGGCGCGACCTTCATCACGAGCGCCATGGCGACGCTCTCGGGCGCCGGCGCCACCTATTTCGATTCGATCGGCATGTTCGTGAGCCTGCTGCTGGCTGCGCGCTGGTTCGAATCCGGCCTGCGGGATCGCGCCCTGGATATGCTGGAGAGCACGCGCGCCGGGTTTCCTGCGCATGCGCGGCGCGAAGCCGTGTCCGGACAGCCCGAGACGGTCGCGCTCGAGGACCTCGCCGTTGGCGACGTGCTGCTGCTGGAACCGGGCGACACTTTGGCGGCGGACAGCGTGACCCTGGATGGGGCGAGCGAATGGAACGAAGCCGTCTTGACGGGCGAGTCACGCCCGGTCGTGCGCGCGCCCGGCGTCAGCGTTCCTGCGGGGGCCTTACTGGTCGGTGCCCCGATGCGCGCCAGGGTGCAGCGCGCCGCGTCTGAAAGCACACACGCGCGGATTGCGCAGATCACCGAAGCCGCATTGGCCAGCCGCGCGCCGCTCGCCGCGCAGTTCAACCGGCTGGCGGCTTGGATTGCGCCGGCGTCCCTGGTCCTGGCGTTGGTTGGTGCCGCAACCTGGGCCTGGACCGACCCGTCGCGCGCCTTTGATGTCGCCGTCGCCGTGTTGGCCATCACCTGTCCCTGCGCACTGGCGCTCGCCGCGCCGAGCGTGCTGGCCGGCGCGCACTATGCGGCGGCGCGCAACGGGTGGCTCGTCGCGGATCCTTCCGTGTTTCAATCCGCGCGCCGGGTCTCGCATGTGGTGTTCGACAAGACCGGCACCCTGACCGAAGGCCGGCTCTCAGTCACCGGCCTTGAGGCGTGCGGACCGATCCCGGCGGACGGCTGCCTGGCCATCTGTTGCGCGCTGGAACAAGGATCCGCGCATCCGATCGCATCAGCGCTCCTGGAACGCGCAATGGAAAAGGCGTTGTCCGTTCCGGGCGCCACGAATGTGGAAGCGGTTCCCGGATGCGGCGTGAGCGGCGTGGTGGACGGCGACGCGTATCGTTTCGGCACACCGTCCTTCGCTTGGGCTGGCGACGCGGCAGCCGACGATGGCGCCTTGTGGCTTTCCGGGCCGGCCGGGCCGTTGGCGCGCATCACACTGGACGATCCCCTGCGTGACAGCGCCACCGCCGCAGTCGAGCGGCTGGCCGCGTCGGGAATGACCCTCCACATTGCCTCAGGCGATGCCGCATGCAATGTGGAACCGTTGGCGGACCGCCTCGGCATCCCGCCGGAGCGCGCGAAGGCGCGCATGACGCCAGACCGGAAAGCGGACTGGGTGCGGGCCTTGCAGGCCGGGGGCGCCCGCGTGGCGCTGGTCGGCGATGGCATCAACGACGCACCGGCCATGGCGGCCGCGGACGTGGCGATCGCCATGAGCGGCAGCGCCGACCTCGCCCGCAACGCCGCCGGTGCGGTGCTCAGAAGCGCGTCCCTGGCTGCGCTGCCGCGTTTGTTCGCGCTCTCGCGCAAGGTGCATCGTTTGACGCGCCAAAATCTCGCATGGGCACTGGCCTACAACGCGCTGGCCATTCCCGCGGCGCTGGCCGGGTGGGTGACGCCGGCGCACGCGGCCATCGGGATGGCGCTATCCTCGCTGCTGGTGATCGCCAACGCGCTGCGCGTCCTGCGCGTGGAGGACTGACCATGGAATGGCTGTGGATCCTTGTGCCGTTGTCTCTGGGGGTGGCCCTGGCGGTCGGCTGGATCTTCGGCTGGGCGGCCCGGCGCGGGCAGTTCGAGGATCTGGACAGCCACGGGCAGAAGGTGCTCGATGACGACGATCGCCCCGCCCGGCAAAACGGCGCAAGGAGCGATTCATGTTGACTTGATTCACGTCAAATTGGCTTTTGTGCACTGCGGCAACATCGAGCCTTCTCCGCGGATCGGACTGTTCCGGAAGGCGAAAATCTGACCTTCAGCAGGATCCTCAAGGACATTTCATGACCTCGACAAACGAAACCTACAACTACAAGGTGGTGCGGCAGTTTGCCGTCATGACCGTCA
>CAZTYC010000147.1:0-6895 GCA_964617435.1 uncultured Burkholderiales bacterium | reverse complement strand
GCGACGGTGGTCGAATGGCAGATGCGCGCCTGGTGGTCGCAGTTGTTGGAACCTAACAGGGACACGAACTTGCGCATCAGGTACGACTGCTCGTTGTTGTGCTTCGACGAGCCGACCCAGTAGACCGAATCCGGCCCCATGGTCTTGTCGTCGCGGATCTTCTGCAGCTTGTCGCCGATCTCGTTGATGGCCTCGTCCCAGCTGATGCGCTTGTACTTGCCGTTCACCAGCTTCATCGGGTACTTGAGGCGATGCTCGCCGTGGCCGTGCTCGCGCACCGAGGCGCCCTTGGCGCAGTGCGCGCCGAGGTTGATCGGCGAATCGAACACCGGTTCCTGGCGCACCCAAACGCCGTTCTGCACCACCGCGTCGATGGCGCAACCCACCGAGCAATGCGTGCACACGGTGCGCTTGACCTGCAGGTCCGCGCCAGTCGCCGCTGCGGCGCCGGCTTCGGCCTTTTTCATCATGGACAGCGGCAGCGCGGCGGCAAAGGCGCCGGCGCCGGCGGTCAGGCCGGACTTGCGCAGGAACGCGCGGCGGTCGATGGTGCCGATGGCGGCATTGAGTCCGGAGGCGGCATTGGCCAGCACGCCGGGGGCGGCCGTGCGCTGCACGGTGGATGATTTCTTGGTCAGCAGCATGGCGGCCTCCTAGATGCGCGTGGTGTCGTAGTACTGACGGATGTGATCCGTCTCGTGGTAGCCCTTCGGTTGCGGCGCCTCGCCCTTGGCCAGCGCCGCCAGTTTCCCGGCGTTGCCGCCGGAGACCACGGCGGCAACGGCACCGGCGCTGCCGACGGTGGCTCCCAGCAGGAAGGAACGGCGTTTGTTTTCTGGTTTCATGGTGGACTCCTCGATTCGGAAGACGGGTTGAAAACAGGAATTACGACATGTCGAACGCTTGGATCTCGATCTCGAAAAACGCCCGCGCAAAGGCAGCCACCTTTCGATAATAGTTGGCTTTCTCATTCGCCGATGCTGCGTCGCAGCATCGCAACACCCACGGCTTGAGATGCGCCTCGAAAAAGCGCCGCTGCTCCGCGACCGGCGCCGGCGGCATGGACAAATTGCCGGCGATCAGCACGCGCATCACGTCGCACAAGGCCGCCAGGTGGTCTTCGGTTTCCGGTGCGGAATCGGTGCGCCGGAAGCCCATGCGCGCCAACTCCGTGCGCAGTTCCGCCAGCGGCTTCTCATTCATGAAGCCGGCAAGGTAGAAGGACCCGAACAGCATCACCGGCGGCCGGCCGATGCCGACGAACAGGTTCTGGTATTCCTCCGCAAGCGCGTCCGGCGGCATGACCTCCGAGGCGCGCGCCAATTCCTGCCATGCCCGCGCAAACGCGCTCTCTCCCTCCGGGCCGCTTGAAACCACCATGCCCTGCAACAGGCGCGCATCCGGCGCGGCATAGAACAGCGACGAGAGCAACCCGTAATAGTCCGCGCGCACCTGTTCCTCCGGCGCGATGCGGCGCGGCGCATCGAATCCCACCGCCTGGGCGGCCGCCATGTTCATGCGCCCGGCCTCCCGGTGAGGATCGACATTTCATCCTTGGATGACATCATGTCCACCACGCGGCAATCGGCGCACATCTGCAGCCGCTTCAGCGCGCCCTCGGCCTGGAACATCGAGTGGCCCTTCAACCGGCCTAGCATGGCATCGACAATCTGCCGCGTCCCCAGGACCTTGCCGCACGAGATGCAATGGAACGGCTCGGCCTCATTGAGCACGCGCTCGCGCTTGCGTTCCGCGGTGAGCAGCAGGCGCGGCTCCAGCCGGATGGCCTGCTCCGGGCAGGTGGTTTCGCACAAGCCGCACTGCACGCAGTTGCGCTCGATGAACCGGAGCGCCGGCCGTTCGGCGTCGGCACCGGCGTCGAGCAGGGCCGAAGCCGGGCAGGCGCCCGCGCATGCGAGGCACAACGTGCACTTGCCCTTGTCCACCATCACCGCGCCGTAGGGACTGCCGCGCTTGAGCGCGATGCTGTCCGGCTTCGAAGGCGCATGTGCCAGCAGGTGCTCGACGGCAAACTCAATTGTGGTGCGCTTGTCGTTGGAGCCGGTGAAGCCGGCCGGCACCTTCGGCAGTTCTGCGCCGCCCAAGGATGCCAATGCAGCGGCATCGCTGATCAATGAGAAGTGGCGTCCCTGAAACCCCAGGGCGCTGACAATCACCTGGGCAAGGTCGATCTCGCGCTGCAGCGCCGCGCGGTAGGCGGGCGTCTCGCTGCCGGCGGCCAGGATGGCGACATGTCCCGCGCCATACGCCACCGCGCTGAGCAGCACGTCGAGACCAATCGAGGCCACGTGCCAGGCTTCGAGCGGCAACACGTTTGAAGGCACACCATCCGGCAGTGCCTCCAGCGCGGTGCGGCCTTCGCGACCGTTGTGGAACAGCAGCACGGGCGCGGGAACCTGCCCTTTCCCTTCGCGCCGCCAGGCTTGCAACAGGGCTTTCAACTGGGTGCCGCGGTCCGCCACGCGCGGATACTGGTAACTCATGGCGCCGGACGGGCATACCGTGGCGCAGGCCCCGCAACCCATGCACAGGTGCGGATCGACGGCCACGATATCGCCCAGCGATCGGATGGCCTGGGTGGAGCAGACGTCGATGCACTGCGTGCAGCCGGACTTCTTCGAGCGGCTGTGGGCGCAGAGGGTTTCCTTGTACGCGAAGAACTTGGGCTTCTCGAACTCGCCCGTCATCTCTGGCAGTTCGGCAAGCGCGGCATCGAGTCGCACTGCATCCGGCGCATGAAAATAGCCTTGCGGGGGCTGCTCAGCCCGGATCGCCGGCGTGTCCTGGAGATCGAGCACGAGGTCGAATGACGCGACCAGCGGGTTGCCGCCGGCCACCTCAAAAGCAAGTTCGAATGCGCCCAGGTACCCCTTCAGGGACACCAGCCTTGCGGCACTGTGCTCCACGGACAAGGCCGGCATGGCGTCGGGCCGGCCCGTCCACAGCACAGACAACGTCAGCCGGGCCGCCAGCGACTCCAGGATTTCCGGCGGCGGCACGCGGTCCGTCACCACCAGCAACCGTCCTTCGGATCGGTATTCAACCCGGGCAACCGGCTCAAAGGGTGGCAGCGCTGCCAACGCATCCATGGCGGCGCGCTTTGCGTGCTGAATGGCGGCGGACTCGATCACCGCGCCCGCCCTCTTTCGCATCGGGTCAAACCACTCTCCTCGTGGGGCACCGCTCTTTGTTGAACGGTTTCTTGTGGGGCCGATTATGGTCTGCAATGCCGGCATTAATGCCGGTATGCATTACGGATTGTTTTTTACTGATTGACGGGCAATGGGGAGAGCGCTCTCGACTTGGACGCCAGATCCCTCGGAAACGCCTTGCGGCGACTCCAATGTCGGCGCGTCTGTATCCGGACCCAATGCGGGTAAACCCTCATTCGCTCTGGCCGAACCCATCTTTGCCTCGACGGGATCCGCGACACTTGATCCAGCCGCGGCGTTCTTCGCGTCGGTCTTTTCGTCCGCAAACAGCATCTGCGCCTGCTTGAGCGATCGCAGCATGTCCATCGGGATCGGCGTGTGCTGCGTGAAATCCTCGATGTACACGTCCAGCCCGTCCATGGTGTTGAAGTGCGGGTCCGTGAACAGGGCCTTCAGCGCGGCATTGCGCGTGTTGGCCTCCACGCCCTTGGCCATGAACGGGGTGAAGTCCGCGTCCGGCGTGAGCGTCTCCAGGGGCGGCAACGGTTGCGGAGCTTGCGAGGCGGCGGGCAACGTGCCCGTCTGGCGCGGGTTTTCAGGCACTTTCGCCCCGGAAGGCGCGTCCGTGCTGGTGTTTTGGTGTTCGCTGTCGGGGAAATCGGCATCCGCCGCCTGCGCGGCACGCGCTTCCGTCTTCCTGCGCGACCAGCGCGACAGGAAGCCTTCGCCCCCCGGCTTGTCCGGCCTGTCGCTCATGACATGCCGCCCCGGTAGCGCCCTTCCTTCGATTCGAAGGATTGCGGCCTCACGCGCTGCTTCTTTTCCGGTGGCGTGTAATTGGCCTGCACCCACTGCGAGAAATCGGAAAGGATGTCCGGCGGCAGGGTCACGCTTTCCACCGTCTCCTGCGCATCCATCCAGCGCGCCGCCTCGTTGTAGGAGAGCGTCACGCGATGCGGCACAGCCTCGGCAGCCGACTCGTCCATGCGCCAGGCCACGAACAGCCGCGGGTCGGGCGACACGACATTCAGGTAGTAGCCTTCAGCCTCGTCCTTGAACAATTCCGCAGCGAGCCCGCCGTGGCGCACCTGCAGCAGGCCGGGCCGGTCCACCAGCACGCTGCGGGCCTCGTCCATCGGCGGCAACACGCCGGCCAATTGCCATTTCTCGCTCTGCCAGCGGTTTTCGGTGGCAATGCGCTCCATGACGATGGAGAGGGGGAAGGTAGGGCGCGACATGCCGCGATGTTACCGGGGTCTTGCTGCGCGCGGGGAGTCGTGAAATTGGCGCTATCCTTTCGCCATGACCGATCGCATCATCCCGATTCAATCGCAGAACACGCTGCCGATCCCGGCCCTGCGCGCGCCCCTGGCGGCCGCGCCCGCCGACACGCGCGGCCGGCGCCTGCGCGACCTGCGCATCTCCGTCACGGACCGTTGCAATTTCCGCTGCACCTATTGCATGCCGCGCGAGGTGTTCAATGACGACTATGCATTCCTGCCGCACGCCGAGTTGCTGACGTTCGAGGAAATCGTGCGCGTCGCGCGCGTGGCCCGCAGGCTGGGCATGGAAAAGGTGCGGTTGACCGGCGGCGAGCCCCTGTTGCGGAAAGGTATCGAGAAACTCATCGCCATGCTCACTGACGCGCTGCCCGGCATCGACATCGCGCTGACCACCAATGGCTCCGCACTGAAGGCCAGGGTGCGCGCCCTCCGGGATGCCGGCCTCAAGCGCATCACGGTGAGCCTCGATTCGCTCGACGACGCGACCTTCCGCAAAATGAACGACGCGGACTATCCGGTGGCGAAGGTGCTGGAAGCCATCGATGCGGCGGCGGACGCGGGCCTGGGGCCGATCAAGATCAACATGGTGGTCCAACGCGGCGTCAATGACCACCAGGTGGTCGACATGGCGCGGTACTTCAAGGGTAGCGGGCACATCGTCCGATTCATCGAGTTCATGGACGTCGGTGCCACCAACGGCTGGCGCATGGACGATGTCGTTGAATCCGCCGAAATCGTGCGGCGGATCCACGCCGGATTTCCGCTGGAGGCCGTGGGCGCCAACTACGACGGCGAAGTGGCGGAGCGCTGGCGCTACCTGGATGGCAGCGGCGAAATCGGCGTGATTTCCTCCGTCACGCAGGCGTTCTGCGGAACCTGCACCCGCGCCCGGTTGTCCACCGACGGGCAGTTGTTCACCTGCCTGTTTGCCGCGAAGGGGTATGACCTCAAGAAATTGCTTCGCGGCGGCGCGGACGACGTCACCCTGTCCGATGCCCTCGGCGCGATCTGGCAACAGCGCGCGGACCGGTATTCCGAGATCCGCACTGCCGAGACCGCAAAGGGTCGAAAGGTGGAGATGAGTTTTATCGGGGGGTGATTTCCTGGATCGCTTGCCCGGTCAGTCGCTCAATCCGGCCGCACCGAAATCGTCGCGCTGTTACCGAGAAAACCCAGATCAAATAGCCAGATAACGAACAGTCTCCATGGTCCACCTCCCCTCCCTCCTCCAATTCCTCTCCGGCCTCGCGGAAAACAACAACCGCCCCTGGTTCCTGCACAACAAGCCGCAGTACGACATCCTGAAGGGCGAGTTCGAGACACTCGTCGCCGAGGTCGGCGTGCGGGTGCGCAAGTTCGACAAGGAACTGCCGCCCTTCGACGCCAAGAAGGCGGTGTTCCGCATCTACCGCGACGTGCGCTTTTCCAAGGACAAGCTGCCGTACAAGACCCACATGGGCGCGGTGGTGGGCCTCAGGAACATGAACGACAAGACGCGGCCGGTGCATTACTTCCACGTCGACCACAAGGGCACGCTGCTGATCGCCTCCGGCATCTACAACCCGCCGCCCGAGGTGCTGAAGAAGATCCGCGACCACATCGTTGCCCAGCCCGGGCTGCTCACCAAGGCGCTCAAGGACCCGGCGTTCAAGAAGACCTTCGGCGACCTTTCCGACGAGGAACGCATGAGCCGTGTGCCCAAGGGCTACGACAAGGACCATCCGCACGCCGTGTACCTGATGAACCGCAACTACTTCTGCGAAACCACAGTTGATCTCTCCAAGCGCTCGCCGAAAGACCTGCCCGGCAAGATTGCCGAGACGCTTGAAGCGGCCATGCCGGTGGTGAAGTGGTTGCGCGGCATCCCGAAATGAAAGTCCTTGACTGGCGCGGCGTTCCAGCCATTTTTAGCCTGCGAGGCGCGCCAGTGCTTGGGTTTTGCAACAGCCACGCTTCCCGTCGCCCCGGCGATGGCCGGGGCCAAATTTGACACCGCCGAACTTGGAACCCGGCCTTCGCCGGGGTGACAGCACTCCGATCATGCCCCGCCCCACCCTCTCAAACGCCGCCCGCCCCGCCACCTTCACCGTCGATGCCCACGATGAAACCGGCGCGCTCAAACCCACGCCGATCGCCGGCGAGCATCCGCTGACGATCTACGTCGACAACCGCGAGATCCTCACCATCATGACGCTGGGCGCAGCGCCGGAAGCGTTGGTGCTGGGGTATCTGCGCAACCAGCGGCTGGTGGATTCGATCGACGAGATCGCCTCGGTTCAGGTGGACTGGGAGGTCGACGCCTGCGCGGTGACCACACGCGGTGGACTGAAGAACCTCGAGGAAAAGATGGCCAAGCGCACCAAGACCACCGGGTGCGGCGAGGGCACGGTGTTCGGCGACCTGCTGGCGGAAGTCGACACGATCAAGTTGCGGCGCGAC
>CAZTYC010000146.1:0-6952 GCA_964617435.1 uncultured Burkholderiales bacterium | reverse complement strand
GTCGTTGCCGCCGTGGCCCAGCGAATAGAGCGCCGCCGACATGAGCTGCAACCGGCGGAACCAGCGGTCCACGCGGCGCGGCGCCATGCGCTTGAGGGTCCACGCCACGATGACCATCAGCAGCGTGCCGAGCAGGAATCCCAGGAACGGGGAGACGAAGATGAACAGCACCGTCTTCATCACGCCGCTGGTCACCAGCGAGCCGACCCCGGCCTTGGCCACGGCCGCGCCGATCAATCCGCCGATCAGCGCGTGCGAGGAGGACGACGGGATGCCGTAGTACCAGGTGATCAGGTTCCAGCAGATCGCGCCGGTGAGCGCGCCCAAGATCACCAGGTGATCGACCACCGCCGGGTCGATGGTGCCCTTGCCCACCGTGGTGGCCACCTTCAGTTGAAAGATCAGGATCGCCACGAAATTGAAGAACGCCGCCCACGCCACCGCGTACTGCGGCTTGAGCACGCCGGTGGAGACCACGGTGGCGATGGAATTGGCCGCGTCGTGGAAGCCGTTCATGAAATCGAACAACAGGGCCAGCGCGATGAGAAACACGATCATCTCGAAACTGATCGACAGCGATGACATCGGGCGCTCCCCTTGGTCCTTGTGGCCGGCGTGTTCGCGTTCGGAACGTCAGGCGTTTTCCAGCACGATCCCCTCGATCACGTTGGCGGTGTCTTCCGCGCGGTCGGTGATCGACTCGAGCAATTCGTAGATGGCCTTCAGCTTGATGAGCTGGCGGGTGTCGGGTTCGTCGCGGAACAGCTTGGACATGGCCGAGCGCAGCACGCGGTCCGCCTCCGATTCGAGCGTGTCGATCTCGCCGCACACCTTGAGGATGGCCTGCGAGTTGTCCAGGTTGGACATCATGCCCACCGCCTGCTTGACCTTCTCGGCGCAGGACACGCCGATCTCGGCGAGCTTGCGCGCCGCGTCCGGGATCGCCGTCACGTCGTAGAGCACCACGCACTCGGCCACGTCCTCCATGAGGTCGAGGATGTCGTCCATGTTGGAAATGAGCTTGTGGATGTCCTCGCGGTCGAGCGGCGTGACGAAGGTCTGGTGCAGCAGCTGGATGGTGTCGTGGGTGATCTTGTCGGCCTTCTTTTCGATGGCGGACACGTTTTGCGAATGCGCCTCGCGGTTTCCGAGGTCCCCCAGGAACAGGTCGAGCTCCCTGGCGCCCTCGAGCACCAGCGCGGCGTGGTCGTTGAACAGGTCGAAAAAACGGCCCTCGCGGGGCATCAGGCGGCCAAACATGGGAATCTCCGGGTCTGCGGGCGCCGCGGCGGGTCGCACGGCACGCGGCATTCTAAGGGAAAAGGCCAAGCCGGCACGGGTGGCGGGCGTCGTCGCGCGCGCGGCGGGACGGCAGGCCAAATACACAAAGTCCAAGACTGGCGAGGCGTTTCGGCCCATTTCGCCCCGAACGCCGCGCCCCTCCTCGGGTTTTCCCTTCCGTGATGGGCTCCCCTTAGGGTAGTTCCCCTAGGCAGCCGCGCGACTGAAACGCTAAATTCTGACCGCGGTCAACACCTCGCATCCGCGAAGCGTTCACCATGTCGGCGGCATCACGGGAACTGCCCGGACGAAAACATCGCCAAGCCGCCTTTCAAATTGACTACCGGAGGAATCATGTTCAAACGCACCCTGCTGGCCCTGGCCACCTTGGCCTTTGCCGCCAGCGCATTCGCGCAGGCCTACCCCACCAAGCCGGTCACGCTGGTGGTTCCCTTTGCCGCGGGCGGCCCCACCGATACGGTGGCGCGCCAGGTGGCGTCCGTGATGAGCAAGAGCCTCGGCCAGCAGGTCATCATCGAGAACGTCGGCGGCGCCGGCGGCACAATCGGCGTGAGCAAGGTCGTGACCTCTCCCAATGACGGCTACACCCTGCTGCTGATGCACATCGGCATCTCCACGGCCCCGTCGCTTTACCGCACGCTCAAGTACGACGCCAACAAGGACCTGGAGCCGATCGGCCTGATCACGGAAGTGCCGATGACGCTGGTGGCCAACAACAACTTCCCGCCCAAGGATTTCAAGGACCTGCTCGCCTACGTCAAGACCAACAAGGACAAGGTGTCGTATGCCAACGCCGGCATCGGCTCGGCCTCGCACCTGTGCGGCATGCTGTTCATGAGTGCCATCGACACAGACCTCCTCACGGTGGGCTACAAGGGCACCGCGCCCGCGATGACCGACCTGGTCGGCGGAACGGTGAATTTGATGTGCGACCAGACCACCAACACCACGTCGCAGATCAAGGGCAAGTCGATCAAGGCCTATGCGGTCACCTCCATGGTGCGGGTACCCTCGCTGCCGGACCTGCCGACCGCCAACGAGGCCGGCCTCAAGGGCTTCAGCGTCGGTGTATGGCACGGCATGTGGGCGCCGAAGGGCACGGCCAAGCCGATCATCGACAAGGTCAACGCCGCGCTGCAGGCCGCGCTCAAGGACGAGGGCGTGAAGTCCAAGTTTGCCGAGCTGGGCACCGCGCCGGAACCGGTGGCGCGCCAGACCCCCGAAGCCTTGCGGACGCACCTCGCAGCCGAGATCGCCAAATGGGGCCCGATCATCAAGAAGGCCGGTGTCTACGCGGACTGATTCGCGCGGGCATCCGCTCCCGCGGAATCGGAATGGAAACGCCCGGCCCTGCCGGGCGTTTTTGTTTGCCGGGACGGGGCCGATTAGAATCCGCACATGAAGGCGAAACCGGCGTCCGTCAGGCAAAACGTCATTGCGATGGTGTACGACTTCGACGGCACGCTGTCGCCGCAGCCGATGCAGGAATACACCGTGCTGCCCAAGATCGGCGTCAAACCGGCCGAGTTCTGGGAACGCGTGCACCGGGAGGCGACCGAGACCGGCTCGGATCCGATGCTGACCTACATGCGCCTGATGATGGAGGCGCTCTACAAGAACGACGAGGTGCGCATCACCAAGGACGACTTCCGCGCCATGGCCTCGAAGATCAAGTACTTTCCGGGCGTGGAGGGCTGGTTCGCGCGCATCGACGAATACGTGCGGCGGCGCAGCGCCGGCAAGACGCGCGTGGCGCACTACATCATTTCGGCCGGGCAGAAGGAAATCCTCGAAGGGGTGTCCATCCGCAAGCATTTCAAGCAGGTGTATGCCTCCGAATACCACTTCAACCCTTATGGCATCGCCACCTTTCCGAAGCTCCTGATCACCGACACCTCCAAGACGCAGTTCCTGTTCCGCATCAACAAGGGCAAGGAGGCGTTGTCCGAGTCGATCAACGAGCACATGCCCGATTCCGAGCGGCCGATCCCGTTCTCCAACATCATCTACATCGGCGACGGCATGACCGACGTGCCGTCCATGGCGCTGACCAAGAAAAGCGGCGGGCACACGGTGGCGGTGTTCAATCCGGGCCTGCCCAAGAGCCGCGCCACATGCACGCGCCTGCTCGATGCCGGGCGCGTCGACTTCATCGCCGCGGCCGATTACCGCGCGAACTCGCGCCTCATGAAGCGCGTGGCGCTGCTGCTCGACTCGGTGATCGCCGGCATCGCCTACGCCGAGGAAGTGGCCGCGTGCAAGGCGGAAAATGCCTGAGCGGCACGCGGCGCCGGCGCCGGTGCGGCCACTGACGCTGTCGATGCTGTCCCGGTTGTCCGCGGACCGCTTCACGTCCGGCGAGGCGCTCGCGCAGGCGCTCGGCGTCTCGCGCCGCACCGTCATGGTGGCGGCGCGCGAGGCCGCCGACCTCGGCGTGGAGGTGTTTGCCGTGCCGCGCAAGGGTTACCGCCTCGCCGCGCCGATCGAACTGCTCGACTTGAAAGCCATCCATGCGGCGATGGGCCGGCTCGCGCGCCGCATCGACCTCGACACTGTGCCGGTGGTCGAGTCGACCAATTCCGCCATCGCCGCGCGCCTGGCGCAAGGCGCGCCCTCGGGCATCGCGCTCGCCGCCGAGTGGCAAAGCGCGGGCCGCGGCCGCCGCGGGCGTTCCTGGTCGATGCCGTTGGGCGCCGGGCTCATGTTCTCGGTTGGCTGGCGCTTCGCGCGG
The DNA here is from genome assembly GCA_964617435.1 of uncultured Burkholderiales bacterium. Classification (GTDB taxonomy): domain Bacteria; phylum Pseudomonadota; class Gammaproteobacteria; order Burkholderiales; family Usitatibacteraceae; genus UKL13-2. The sequence goes on along the minus strand of CAZTYC010000146.1, from coordinate 2,919 downwards.
ACCGCGGCGGAGTTGGGCGGGCTGTCGCTGGCGGTCGGCGTGGCGGTGGCGCGCGCCATCGAGCGGCTGCAGGGCCCGGCACCAGCGCGGCGCGTGGCGCTCAAGTGGCCCAATGACATCGTGTGCGATGGCGGTAAGTTGGGCGGCATCCTGATCGAATCGCAAGGTGACATGCTCGGGCCGGTGGCGGTCACGGTCGGTATCGGGCTCAATGTCGCGCTGCCGGAAGATTTCGCCTCAGGCATCGACCAGCCGGTGATGGATGTGTCCACCGTCTGCGGCGGGCCGGTTTCGCGCAACCGGCTGCTTGCCGGCGTGCTCACCGAGCTCGTCGCCGCGCTCGACGATTTCCAGTCGCACGGCTTCGCGCCGTTTCGCCAGGCGTGGCTGCAACGCCACGCGTTCGCCGGCGCCACTGTGCGCGTGCAGCCGGGCGACGGCACCTGGTTCGACGCCACGGTGACCGGCGTGGCGGAAGACGGCAGCCTGGTGGTCCGGCGCGCGGGTGAAGACGTGCTGCTGCATGGCGGCGAGATCAGCCTGCGAAAGAAGCCATGACCTTGCTGGCCATCGATGCCGGCAACACGCGCGTGAAATGGGCGCGGCACGACGGCGACACCTGGTTCGGGCACGCTTCGGTTGCCACTGGCGACGCGCGGACCCAGGGGTTGGCACTTGATCTTCGCCAAGTGCAGCGCATCGTCGCAAGCAACGTGGCTGGCGACGATGTCGCCCAGGCGCTGCGGCAGGCCGCGGCCCGGGCGGGCCTCCCGCTGCGCGTCGTGACCTCATTACCCGCGGCCTACGGGGTCACCAATGCGTATCGCGATCCGGCGCGCCTGGGAACCGACCGCTGGGCCGCCTTGATCGGCGCGCACGCGCTGCCCGGCGCGCCGCGTCCCCGCGTGGTGATCCTTGCGGGCACGGCGCTGACCGTTGACGCCCTCGATGCGTCCGGCCGCCATCTGGGCGGCATCATCGTTCCCGGTGCTTCGCTGATGCGCGAGGCCTTGGCGCGGGGGACCGCGCAGTTGCCGCCGGATGCGGGCGACGCGCCCGCCTTCCCCGCGAGCACTGTTGAGGCGATCAACCGGGGCGTGGTCGACGCCCTCGCCGGCGCGGTGGAACGATTCCACCAGCGCACCACGGCGCACTGCGGCGCAGCGCCCCTGGTGCTTGGCCTCGGCGGCGCGCTCGCGCCGATCGTGGCGAATCTTTCGTTTCCGGTCGCAATCCACGAGAATCTGATCTTTGAAGGCTTGCGCGCCCTCTCGCAAGAACTGAAGACCAATTCCTGATCCCATGGCCCGTTTCATCTTCTTCTTTCTCCTGCTGGTCAATGCGGCGCTGGCCGGATGGGTCTACCTGCACCGCGACGGGCCGAAGTCCGCCGCGCCTCCCGAAATCAACGCCGGCGCACTCAAGATCGTGTCCGTGGCCGATCCCGCCAAGGCGCAGGCGGATGCGATCGCCGCGCGCAAACTGGCGGCCAGCCTGTCCGGCGCCGCCTGCGTGGAGTTCGGCGTTCGGCCCGCCGACGGGAGCCGCGCGCAGGTGTTGTTTGCCTCCATGCTGCTGGGCGATCGCATCAGCTCGCGCAACGCGGAAGAATTCAGCCGCTATTCGGTGGGTTTGCCTGCGCAGAAAGACCGCAAGAGCGCCGAGACGCTGATGGCCAACCTCAAGAAGGCCGGGATCAAGGACGTGTCCATCCTGGCCGACAACTCCGTGTCCCTGGGCCTGTATTCGACCGAGGACGCCGCGCGCAAGACCGTGGCCGAACTCCAGGCCAAGGCGGCCTCGCTGGTCAGGGATGTGGCCGTCACGCCGAGGAATGCGCAGCTCAAGGAAGTCGTGTTCACGCTCCGCGAGCCGGACCTCAACATGGTCGCGCGCCTGACCCTGTTGCAGCGTGAATATGAGGGCGCATCGCTGAAGGCGGTGTCCTGTCCCGCCGCGCCGCAACCTTCCACCGTGAGCGTGCAGGACGCCAAGGCGCCGGAGAAGGCGAAACCCTGACCGCTCTGCCGCCGGTTCCGGCTTCGATTCGCTTGAGGATCCGCGGGTTGGAAAGTGGCGCGCCATCATTGCCTGCCCGGGCAACCTTGGCCTGACGCGCAAGAGAGACACCCTGTGCGCTTGATGGCGATTGTTTGATTTGTCTCAAGTCCCGCCGGGACAGCCGGCGCTTAATGAGGACATCCGTTCAACGCGGTCCTGCGTCTCATCCAAGGGAGCCTGTCGTGAGTTACCGCCCCGCCCGAATCGTCCTCTTCACTTTGGCGGCCATGTCCATCCTGATGACCTCAGCATGGGTGATGTCCGATGTCGCACAAGCCCATGCCGCCTCCTTGGCAGCGCAAGCCGGATCCGCCCCCGCCCGCGGCGCGCCCTGACCTTGGGACCTGCGCCGTTTGCGACCCTCTTCGAACCTGATTCGTCTTTGTGGGAGATCAAGATGAACAAACCGATGCGCTTATTGGCCCTGGCCGCGTGGATGTGTGCTGCGGCCGCACTGCCGTCCTGGGGGGCTCCCGCGCCTACCCTGGGGGCGAAGGACCTGGTGCTGCGCGACGACGCGACCTGCACCAAGTGCCACGACGAGGGGGACGCCCCCAAGGTCCTGCACATCGGCAAGACCCGCCACGGCACCGTGGCTGACGGCCGCACGCCGACCTGCACCAGTTGCCACGGCAACAGCCAGAAGCACGTCGACGGCCCGACCAACAACCGGCCGAAACCCGATGTGGTGTTCACCAAGAAGGGCAGCACCGGCGCCGAGTCCCAAAGCGCCGCCTGCCTGGGCTGCCACAAGGCCGACTCCAAGCGTACGCACTGGATGGGCAGCACCCACCAGAGCCGCGACGTGAGCTGCACCAACTGCCACAGCCTGCACGTGGCCAAGGACAAGGTGCTGGC
>CAZTYC010000145.1:0-6976 GCA_964617435.1 uncultured Burkholderiales bacterium | reverse complement strand
TGGCCATCCTGGGGGTCCTCGCCGGGGCTTTGGCCATGGCGGCGTTGATCAATCTTTGGTCAACGCCCTACCCCACGGGACCGCTCTGGTTCCTGCTGGTCGTTGCCATGCCCGTGGGTCTCATGCTCTTCAACAGCGGCAAACTGGTGACCGAGGCGGGGCAGCGGGAATAGCGTGCTGCACATGTCATGGCGTTGTCGTGACACATGGCATAGGAGGCCCCTCTGCAGGTCGCCCGCAACAGCACCGACACGCGTACCGTCGATGCCAACCCGCGTTTCTCCATTCGCGGGCTTTACCCCATTTTGTGGCAGGGCATCAGTCCGCGTTGGGAAACCTCTAAGGTAGCATGGTGCCCACGCGGCTCTTGGAGGCGTTCACGTCACTCGACGTGATTTGTCCATCCCCGTTGAGGTCGAATTGCAAATTGGATGGCAACAAGGTGCGCCCGCTTTGTGCCTTGAGTGCTGCAATGTCCGCGGCAGTCACCCTTCCAGAGGCGGTCACGTCACCTGCCAGATAACCGACAGCGACATTGAGCAAGGCCGCGAGCGCATTGATCCCCGAGATCGACACCTGCACGCGCTTACGATCCAGCCCTGCGGGCAAGCGCACCAGTATGTTGTTACCGTCAAGCTCCATCGACGAGACAGCCAAGCTGTTCATGTTGGAGTCCGTGGCCGTCCCCGAGCCGACAGCATTGATGGCGTCGCTCAGCTGAAAAACAATGATGGGCGCGCCTGAGACCAGTCTCGGTTCGATGGTTGGATTGCCGTTGACGGATTGCGTGAGATCGATTGGCAAGTCGCGCGATGCGGGCGCGGCCAGCGCGAAACGCGAGGCCGCAGCCAACAGAGTCGGTGCGGCAGTGGATGCGGGCGTCACATTTGCCGCGGCCGAGTTCGCACTGACGCCGATCGCATTTTCTGCGCGTACTGAGCATGAGTACGTGACATTGTTGGTCAGCCCCGTCACCACGAGGGGCGATCCCAGGCCCAGCGCAAACACGCCGTCCGGTTGGCACGTGGCGCGAAAGCCCAATGCCGTAGTTCCGCCAGTGCCGGGGACGAATCGCACCACGGCTTGCGCATTGCCAGGCGAAACCGAGACCAGCGCCGGGGCAAGCGGCGGGCTCGCCGGGGCCGGTGCGAACGACACGCCGACGGAGCGAGACCCACTCAGCGCGGCCACTGTACAGGTCACGCCATTGACAAAGTCGCAGCCTGACCAGTTCGCCAGAGAAGATCCCGCGCTCGGCGCGGCGGTGAGGACCACCGAGGTGCCGGTGGAAAAGTTCCCGCTGCAACTCGATGTGCACGCGAGCGAAGCGGGATTGGAGACTACGCTGCCGGACCCGGTACCCCCGATATTGAGGGTGAGCATGACCGTGGCCGCTGCACCTGGCACAATGGAGATGGCGTTTGAAAACGCGCCCTGGCCCGCGGCATTCTGCGCGCGCACGGCGCAAGATTGGCTCATTCCGTTGGTCAATCCGGTGACCGTCACCGGCGATTGAACGCCGCTCGCGGAGAACGCACCGCAGCCCGCAATGTAGTTGACGATGCTGGACGCACCGTCGTTCTGCGGGGGCACGAAGAACAGTGTGGCTTGCCCGTTGCCCGGGTTTGCGCTCAAGAGCGTCGGCGCTCCCGGCGTCGCGATGCCATTGCCACTCGTCAAATACTGGCTTTCGAAGAACCCGCCAATGTCGGAAACGATGGTCAGTGTTCCAGAGCGCTCACCCGGCGCGCTCGGCGAGAACGTCAGCGAAATCTCGCATGTGTCGTCTGCCGCGACGACGCGGACACAGTTCGACGTGGTGCTGAAGTCCCCCGTGGCCTGGACGGAAGTGATGGTGATCGCCTGCGTGAGTTCGCGGTTTTTCAACGTCACGGACCGCACCGGTGCACTAGTGCCGACCACCTGCGGTGTCGTGAACACCAAGTCCTGGCTGGACGTGCCGAGGGTCAACTTGGCGGAGGAGGAAATCGTGCCTGCACTGGAAAGCACCGGGGGCGCGCCCGCCACGACGTAGCCGAATGTGCCGTCGATGACGCGAACACGATGATTGCCAGTGTCGGTGAAAACGAAGTTGCGCTTGGGCGTAATCAGCAGGGCCGTCGGGTTGCGGAGACTGATGGCACTCTGTTCGATGTAGTCGCCGTTGAACGTCGCCACCCCATTACCGATTACCGTACTGATGAGTCCTGTGGTTCCGTCGATGCGCCGGATGCGGTGATGACCGGAATCGCTCACATACAGGTCACCGCCGTTATCGATCAGCACGTCTTGGGGAAACGACAGGCTGGCCAGCAGGGCGGACCTTCCATCCCCCCCAAAGGAGGTCCCCCCATCGCCGGCGACGGTGCTGATGGTTCCGTGGGAGACCTGTACCCGGCGGACGCGATGATTGTTTGTATCCGCGACGTATATGTTTCCGGACAAGTCCACGCCAATGCCGGCCGGCGCATTCAGCATCGATGCGACTGCAGGCTGGCCATCGCCTGCAAATCCGGCCGATCCGTTGCCCGCCACGGTGGTCATCACGCCGGTAACCAGATTGAGCTTCCTGATGCGGTGATTGCCGGTGTCTGCAATGAACAGGTTGCCGGCCAAATCGAGTGCCACGTCTGACGGCGAGGACAATTGTGCCGAAATGCCCGCCCCCCCGTCCCCGCTGAATCCGGCAAGGCCATTGCCCGCGACCGTCGAAATGACACCGGTGATGGTGTCGATCTTGCGCACGCGATGATTGAGCTGATCGGCGATGTAGAGCGACGCACCACTTGGCGTCAGCGCCATGCCCGCAGGCGAATTCAACATAGCACCTGATGCAGGCCCGCCATCGCCCGCAAAACCCGCCACACCATTTCCGGCCAAGGTTTTCAATTGGGTGAAAGGGGTAGTGACCGTGTCCAGCCACCGGATGCGGTGATTCTGCTGGTCCGAAAAATACAGGCTGCGATACGCTTCGCCCGCAACCCCGCGCGGCGCATTCAGGCCGCTTGAGAGACCCCCTCCATCGCCATCGCCACCGAAAGCACCGATGGCCGCACCGGTCCCCACGACGGTGCTGATGACACCATTTGCGCCTGAAATCTTGCGCAGTCGGTCGATTTGCCCAAGCGATCCGGCCAGGGTACTGTTATCCGCAACAAAGACATTGTTTGCGCCATCGACGACGAGATGCATGGGCGTGCGAAGACTCGCCGCGGTGGCGGCCCCTCCATCGCCTGTGCTGGCATCGACGCCGTTCCCGGCAATCGTGGTGATCGAGGCATTGCTGGCCAGGACCTTGCGGATGCGATGGTTGCCCGCATCCCCGATGTACATGTTCCCCGCCGCGTCGAAGGCAACGCCATACGGAGTATTGAGGCTTGCCGACGACGCCGGGCCGCCATCGCCGGCAAATGCGGCGCTACCATTGCCGGCAACGGTTGAAATGAGATATGTGGAGAGGTTGACCCTCCGGACACGGTGATTGTTCCTGTCTGCAATGAACAGATTGCTCGCGGAGGGGTCGAGCGCAAGGCCGCCAGGCTGATTCAGCGCGGTTTCATACGCCAGACCACCGTCCCCGGAATAGCCTTCCGTGTAGTTCCCGGCCAACCGATAGACGGTGCCCCCTGCCGAGGACATCGTCAAGACCACATTGTCCTTGCCGACGGAAAAGTACAACGTGCCATCGGGGGCGACCACTAGCCCATCGATCACCCATCCGCAACTGCCCGGGACCGTGCTGATCAACCCGGTACTCGCCGCAATCTTGTAGATGCACCGCTGTCCGGGGCGCGTGAATGCGGCGGCGTACACATCGCCATTTGAATGTGCCGCAGACGAAAAAATGATCAAGTACGCGTTGATCGCGGGCGTGCCATCACCGGGGTAGTCCACGTCCGGCCCACCCCCGGCTATGGTCGAAATGACACCCGTCGATGCGGTGATTTTTCTGATGCGACGATTGGTCTTGTCCTGCACGTAGATGTTTCCGGCGGCGTCTTTCGACAACGCCTCGATGAAGAAATTGCTGGCGCTGGTCGCGAGTTGGCCATCGCCATAGAATCCGCCGGCGACGCTGGACACCGTCGCCGCCTGTGCTGCATTTGCACAAAACACGAAGGGAACGAGCCACGCAAAAAGGCGGGCACGCCACCGGAGGCTGGCCAAGCCTTGCACAACGCTTGGGACGGCGTTGGCGGGGAATAGGGTACGCAGGGTGTAATGCATCAGGCCTTGGATATGAGTTGCGGGATTGTTCGTTTTCTAGGGCATCCGGCAGAAAGTCTAGACTTTCCAACCAAGCCTGAATCGGTTGCATCTTGCCATCGGTCCAGTGAAGGATCGAATTCCAGTGACTTTCTCAAATTTCATCGCCAATGATGGCTGCAACGCTGATCCACAGTTGTCAAGAATTGTGTACCGGCCCGTATCACCGCGAGCGAAAAGCACGTTCACGGCAATGCAGCGCACGATTTCGCCATTTGCCACGCTGGGTGATGCAAACATTTACAGAATTGACTTCGCGTGCCCTTCCCAGAGTGCAGTGGCCGATCGCCGAAGGACATCCGGGTCGGACATGTACCCAAGCGCGCCAGCAGTGCCGGGGATTCACCGATTTTCCACGTGTCATGTCGGGGCTGCAATTCCCAAAAACTCCGGCTTTTCTAAAGAGCGCAGTTGAACCATGCGCCAAGTCACAAGCACCAACAGCATTGCTGCAATGGCCAAAGCGGAAATCAAGTGGCCGTAGTATTCCCAACCACAGTCCCGGCACCCACGCCGTTCCCAGCCATAATCACCCCAAACGCCGCGCCCCTATTGCACTTTGACCCATCGTTGACATGACCTTCACCCTTCCCTCCCACATCGGCAAGTACCCAGTCCTCGAAGAACTCGGTCGTGGGGCGACGGCACGCGTATATCGTGCACGGGACGAATTCGCCAACCGCGATGTCGCGATCAAGGTCTTCGATTCGCGCACTTTTGCGGAAGACAAGCCGGGCAACGATGAACTGACGCGCAACGGCTTCTTTGTCGAAGCGGCTTTGCTGGGAAAGCTGGATCATCCGCACGTGGTCCGCGTGTTTGATGCGTGCACGGGGCCGGAGGATTACTACATCGTCAGCGAATACGTGCCGGGCGGCACCCTGGACCGCTACACCGCGGAAGGCATGCTGATGGACGTCGAGCCCGCCATCGACATCGTTTACAAGTTGGTCAAGGCACTTGAATATCTGCATGCAAACGGCGTGATCCACCGCGACATCAAGCCGGAGAACATCTTCATCGGCAATGGCACGGACGTAAAACTGGGAGACTTTGGCGCCGCGACGGTCGCGGGCCTGTCGATTTCCCAGGACGTTGCGGTCGGGTCGCCGTTGTACATGTCCCCACAAAGGCTGGAAGGCGAGCCAGCGGACGTTTCCAGCGACATCTACTCAGTTGGCGTGCTGTTTTATCAACTCATGACTGGTCACCGCCCGTTCGTGGCAAGTACCCTTGCCTCGTTGCTTTATCAGATGGCGCATGTGAAGCCACCTGCTCCAACCTCGCTACGGCCGGAGTTACCGAAGGCGGTGGATCAGATCGCGGAACGAACCCTTGCGCCGTCACCATCTGAACGGTTTGCAGACTGGCACGAATTTGCGGACGCCTTGTCGGCATTGTTCAGAACGGGCGAAGGCCGCATTCGCCGCGAGTCGCTGGTCACGGCGTCCGGTCGCTTCGAGGTCCTCCGGCAACTGCCGTTCTTCGCAAACTTCACCGGCGTGGAGTTGTGGGAATTGGTCGATATTTCCGAGTTCAAGCAGTGCGTGGAAGGCGACGTGTTGATGCGCGAAGGGGAAATGGGATCAGATTTTCTGGTCCTCATCGAAGGCAGTGCACGCATTGTAAAGAACGGCAAGGCCATCGACCTGGTGCAGTCGCCGTCGACCCTCGGGGAGATCGCATATATCCTCAAGGGAAGCGTGCCTCGTAACGCCAGCGCAATTGCGCTCGATAGCGGATTGACCCTTCGAATTGCCAATGAAAATGTCGCGATGCTCTCGTCGTCCTGCCGAAGCAAGATCGAACAGCGGTTCCTGGAGATCCTTGCGCACCGGCTGATCGACGTGAACCGGCGCCTCAGTCATGTCTGAACCCGCCGAGAAGGGCTCGGCTCGCATCGCTGTCCTGCCGGCGGCGATGCTTGCCTCTGTCTTGTGCTGGACACCCCATGCCTCAGCCGGCTGCAGCTCGGCCTTGCTGACCGGGCACGCCTCGATTCTGCAAGCGGCAGAAGGATCCGGGCCCGACAGATCTGGCGTTCAGGGCTGGTACCTTGAACAAGTTCAGCGCGGTGCGGCCGCTGCGGTCCTGCGAGATATCGATGCGAAGCTCGCAGCCGGACAGTTGCAGCCGACGGCAATGCTGGAGGCTGTGCGCGCGGTGGCGTATTCGTTCGACGGCGACGAAGAAGTCGCCCGCCAGTTTGCAGACCGTGCATTGGCCGCGAAGGGGCTCACCCCATCGCAGGAGGCGGAAATCCAGGCCACTGTTGCCACAGTCTATTTGCGAATCGGGCTGCGTGCGCGCGGCTTGGAGCTGCTCACCACCGCATATCAGACCTACCAGACATCTGGGGACACAGTGGCCGGCGCACAGGTGCTCGCCAACTTTGCCCAAGCTGTGCGGGATCCCGCCGTTGCCTTTGCAGCGGCTAGCACGTTGCTCGCAAAACGAGAATTGTTGGCACAACAACGCAGCGGAGCCGCAGCACTGATGGTCGCGGCACGGGTGGCCGTGGTATCGGTCCCAAAGGACCAGGAAAACGACGTACGGCGAGCGCTTTCGGATCTGCAGGCCCACTGGAACAAGGACAATGCCGACCTGGGCGCGACAGCATCCTATTGGCTTGCCATGTTGGATGAAAAGAGCGGGAAGCTTCATGCGGCGCGGGAAGCCAACCAAACCTTGCTGGACCGCGCGACGTTCA
>CAZTYC010000144.1:6514-7065 GCA_964617435.1 uncultured Burkholderiales bacterium | reverse complement strand
CGTAGGCCACGCCCTTCAGGTCGGCGCTGCCCACCGCCACCGTGTTGGCAAACGTGGTGGTCCCCGTCGCGGCATTGGTCTGCGTCAGCGCGCCGGTGATGTTCACCGTGTTGTTGAAGCTGGTCGCCGCAGCGTTGGTCACCGTGACGTTGGTCAGGCTGTTGGCCGCCCCCGTGCCCAGCGCGCCAGTGAAGGTGAGGCTGCCCGTGCCGGCGTTCAGCGTCAGGTTCTCCGCGCCGGTGCCCGCCGTGCCGTCGGTGCTGCCGCTGAGGAGGATGTTGCCGGCGCCCGCGCCCGTGCTCAAGCTCGGGCTCGCGCCTTCGGCGATCACCAGGTTGCCGCCGATCGTCAGGTCGGTGTTGGTGGTCGTGATGTTGGCCGCCAGGTTCACGTTGCCCGTGGCGTTGAAGGCCCCCGTCGAGCTGATGTTGCCGGTGCCCGTCTTGGTCAGCGTGCCGCTGTTGGCGATCGTCGTGGTGCCGCCCGAGGCAAAGCCGTTGTTGATGTCGTAGGCCACGCCCTTCAGGTCGGCGCTGCCCACCGCCACCGTG
>CAZTYC010000144.1:0-6414 GCA_964617435.1 uncultured Burkholderiales bacterium | reverse complement strand
TTGGCAAACGTGGTGGTCCCCGTCGCGGCATTGGTCTGCGTCAGCGCGCCGGTGAGGTTCACCGTGTTGTTGAAGCTGGTCGCCGCGGCGTTGGTCACCGTGACCGCGGTCAGGCTGTCGACCACGCCAGTGCCCACGGCGCCGGTGAAGGTCAGGCTGCCGGTGCCGGCGTTCAGGGTCAGGGTCTCCACCGCGCCGCCGGCCGTGCCGTCGGTGCTGCCGCTGATGAGGATGTTGCCGGCGCCCGCGCCGGTGCTCAGCGTCGGGGTCGCCGCTTCGGCGATCACCAGGTTGCCGCCGATCGTCAGGTCCGTGTTGGTGGTGGTGATGTTGGCCGCCAGGTTCACGTTGCCCGTGGCGTTGAAGGCGCCCGTCGAGCTGATGTTGCCGGTGCCCGTCTTGGTCAGCGTGCCGCTGTTGGCAATCGTCGTGGTGCCGCCCGAGGCGAAGCTGTTGTTGATGGCGTAGGCCACGCCCTTCAGGTCGGCGCTGCCCACCGCCACCGTGTTGGCAAACGTGGTGGTCCCCGTCGCGGCATTGGTCTGCGTCAGCGCGCCGGTGATGTCGATCGCACCATTGAAATTGGTAGTACCGGCGTTGGTCACCGTGACCGCGGTCAGGCCTGTGGCATCAGCAGCAGCCGCTGATCCGTAAATTGCACCCATGGTGAGGGTACCAGTCCCGACGTTCAGGGTGAGGCTCTCTGCACCACTCCCAGTGGCACCATACGTTATTCCGGCGAAATTGATGGCGCCATCGAGAACCGTAACCGGTCTGTCGCCCAGAATGTTGATGGTTCCAACACCGCTGGCATCAGCGTCACTCGTGAGAGTCAGGAAGGAACTTGCTCCCTGCTTGAGGGTAATATTTGCATTCAGGAATATTGCATTGTTTGCAGTAAGCGTAAGACCTTTGCTGGCAGTGTTCGCGCTTGCGTCAATGTCGTTGCTGACTGTAATGTCGTTGGTGGCCTGAATCGTGACATCCGAAGAGTTCAACAGCGAAACGATTGTGGTTGGATCGATATTGCTGGGGCTAACTCCATCGCTTTCGCTAAAAGCGTAGGTATTCGCATCCGCGTCACTGTTTGTCGTACCGATCAGATCCTCTGTACCACCGGTAACGATATTGACATCAGTCGGGTCGAGCAGCAGCGTTCCCCGTTTGCCATTCGCCGCCGTGGTATCCACAGCGCCGTTAAAGGACAAATGCTGCTTGCCCGATACCTCAACGGCTCCACCGTTGCCGCCGCTCGCCCCACCTCGCGCAAAGATGCTACCCAGGAAGGACGTTTGCTTGTCTGCCCATACCACTACCTTGCCGCCGTCGCCGACCCCTACCGCGTCTGCGTTGATCGTCGCATCCTTGCCCACATAAGCCGCAGTCGCGTTCTGATCCGGCCCCTTGCCTTGCCAGTTACCTCCTATCAACGCCGTACCACCAGCGCCGACTCCTGAAACATCGACCGTGGCATGCTCGAACAAGCCGACTTTCTCGCCGAGCACCTTTACTACGCCACCACTTGTCTGGTGCTCGACTCCAGACGCATCGAGTGTTCCACTGACCCGAACTACTCCCGATATCCCGCCACCAAGCCATATCTCGCCATTGCGAGTCTCAATGCTTCGGGCGCGAACAACTCCATCGTTGTTCAAGACGGTTGAAAGCAAGGCATCCTTGGCCTGGACGTTCATGACGACACGTCCACCGTCTGCGATGATCGAGCCCTTGTTATCGGCGCGAGCCGCCGCCGCTGGAAGGTTGACCTGAAAACTTAGCAGTCCATCGTGATCGAAATCAAGATTGACAGAGTCACCTGCGGCAAGACCGACGCTACCCGAACTCGCCGAGATCGTCCCCTGATTGGCGACCTTGGGCGCTATTAGCGCAACGTATCCTCCGTTGGCTGCGGAAATCGCACCTTGATTTGTCACTGCCCCTGCGGTACCTGTGTTTTCGAACAGGAATTTCCCCGCAAGGAAATTGGAGTCGGAGATTCCCAGCGATGATGCGACCAACCCCCCCACGTCTACTCGCGCTCCTGGCGCGAAAATGATTCCGCCCGGATCAACCAGGAAAACATTTCCATTCGCGGTCATTTGGCCGAGGATCGTTGATCCGTTTCCGCCCAGAACCCTGTTCAGTACCACGGACGTGGAGTCAGGCTGATTGAAATTGACCCGCGCCTGACTTCCGATGTTGAATGTATTCCAGTTGATGATCGCGCTACGGGTAGATTGGCTTACATCCATGCGCGAGGAATCGACTGCAATCGCCGCTTGCCCGGACACCACCTGACCGCCGGTTGGCAAGGTGTTTGGTCCTACGGCCTGCGCCAAGGCTTGACCAGACATTCCGGTGACGAGCAGTGCGCCGGCGACCGCAATCGACGCACTCTTGCCCATCGCACGCGCACACTCGGGTACGGCAACCCAGGTGTCGCGAACCTTGGACCAAACCAAGCGATAGGCTCGATTCATCGTGGCGTGATTGAACATGACGATGTTCCTTTACGATCGAAACGCCGCACCCCAGGGAGTGGGTCGCCGGTGCACAACGCCGATGAGATCAAAGCAACCGACCAATCGGCGCCTTGTTCAAAAAAACTTGCTGAATTGCAAAAAAAACCTCGGATATCGCAGGAGATGGTCAGCGGTTGCCTTGGTCGTATCGCGAAATGCAAGTGTGGCTCGCAGGTACCAATTGCTCGGAACTTCCCAGTTAAGCCCTACGCCGGGACCGGCAATCCGCCGCAGACGCTCGGCATTCCCGGCAATGTCGGCCGCGCTCGGCTGCTTGATCAGAAGCGTCCGGCCAAAATCATAATAGCCTGCGAGGACCATGCTGCCAGGCAAACTTTCCTCGAGTGGCAGTCGATAGCGGAGTTCCAGGGTCGCATAGTATCCGTTGTCGCCGGCGCCCTCGCCTTGCGGATAGGCCCTAACCGCATTTGGACCGCCGAGGCTGATCTTTTCGCTGGGGTCGAGGTTCTTGTTGGTGAACTGCTGGCTGTAAGAACCATAGAACGCGACCCGGTCTGCGATGGCCTGGAGACGAGAAAAGGTGATATTCGTCTTGCCATACAAGCCCTTGGTTCGACGCCCCGAGTTATCCGCAGCCTCCAGCGCCGCATTGCCGAATTTCAATTCGCCCAAGGTATAGGCCACATTGAATACATTGATGCCACCGCCGCCAAGGCGATCGCGAAAGTCGCCCGACAAGCTCAGCGAATAAACATCAGTTTTCTTCAGATTGACGTTCCCCGAAGCAAGCTGAATGTCATAAAACTCCCGTTTGTCGCTTTGCGCAATAAGCAGCAGGTTGGTATTTCGCGAGCGAATGAAAGGATGGATAGCCGTCAAGGAACTTACTGCCGCAGCACCATTCACCTTCAGTGCGGCAAACAAGGAAGTTCCGAGTCGGTAATTCAGGTCCGAATAGGCGGCACCGATCTTGGTTCCCCAACGCCCGATCGGCACAAGGATCGAGGCGCGCGCAAACCTGAGGTTTCCATCGATGGCATTGCTGGCGCGAACGCTGATCATTTCGCCGCGCCCGAACAATCCGTTCACATCGATACCGGCCCCGGCGCGATGAAGGCCGGTATAAATCGACCCATTGGCATCGAAATCAAAATTGGCATCAAATTTCTTGGCTGGAGCAACCCGGATGGTCAAATCGGCAGTGCCGGATGTGGCGCCAGGCGCAAAGCTGCTGGATGCGACGATACCGCGCAGATCGTGAATCTGGAAGAGTGCCCGTTCCACCTCCGATGCTTCTATTTGCCCGCCCTCTTGCAGTCCGCTGATGTATGAGAGCAACAGGTCGCGATCAATTCTCGCCGCCGGATCTACTTCCAGGCGCACTTTGCCCAGGCGCCCTTCCAGCACCTGCAACTCGACAATTCCACTGCTGATTTTTTGCTCTGGAACCACCACGTCGGCAAGAAAAAAGCCCATTCCAGCCAAACGCCGCTTTATTGCAGCCGCGGCATCGAGCAAATCTTGGAATCGTCTGTCCTTGCCAAGAAAGGTCGCCAAATCCTCGGCGAAGTCGTCCGGTGACGCCACTGTGAGCCCTGAGATGCGAAAGCCCTTCACATCAAGCCGCAGGCCTTCCACATCGGCAATTGCTCGGGGTCGAGTCACCTTGTCTTCGATGACGGGACCGCTTTCCGGTCTTACCGTGGCTGGCGGAACGGTCTGGAACACGCTGCCAGCACCGGGAGCGGTCTGCCCGTACGCCGAAGACCCGAAAAAAAGCGCGGCGGCGAACACCAAGCGCGCCAAGTCAAGTCGCGCTCCGCATGCAATCCATCCCGGATAGAACACTGATTTCACTTCGTTAGCGATCGATTCATTGCATTGCTGAGCCCAATAAAGAGGCAAAACCAGTTTTCCCGGTCACCGATTCCGGGGAAACCAATTTCAAATAGAGCTTGATACCAAGAATAGAGGCAAAAAAGCCCTCTTGATTCTATCCCACTACCCCATTGACAGCACGGGTACCGGAGAAAGAATCAATGACCCGGAAGGGCTTCTTGGGCGAGAATTCAGTAACCGCGAGATGGAAGTCTGGCGGCTGGCCGGAAACCCAGTTCATGGGCACGCTTCTCGAAACGAGCGGCATCGGCGACGAGACCAACATAGTTGTAGTGCTCAGCAAGCTCCCAGCTGGCCCGCCCATGCCCTAGTTCGGCTGAGAACCGCAGCCATTGTTCCATGCGGCGCGGATTGGGGGGGACGCCAACTCGTCCAAGGCGAAACGATTGAGCAATATGGTAAGCCGCCTCCTTATCACCACGGACTGCCTTACCGATCGATTCGCGAAAAAATCCGTCACCGAGTTGTTCCTCAAAAACATCTCCCGACATGCCGGCCCGCCGTTGTACCTCCAGTACGTTCCTGGCGTCTCCCGCAAGGCGGCGCAGTTCATCGGCCAACTCGCCTTTCGGCAAATCCTTTTCGCAGGCTTCAGCGAGCTTGACCAGCCTTGCCGGTTGCAATTCGCGATCAAGTTGTTGCCGGCAGGCCTCGAATCGCGCGCGTTCCGGATATTCCGGCACCGAATTCAGCAGACCGGTAACCGGGCGCCGAAGCGAAGGAGCAAGTTTAGCTACTGCTGTTTTGCGGCCAGGTGCAACTGTGCGCTTTGCGCTTGTCGATTCTGTCTTGGCAGTACTGACTTCCGACCGCCGCCTATTCGACGTGGTCAAAGACTGTGCAGCGCCCTCCTTCCGCGTGAAGCGTTCGCTCTGCAGAGCCGGATCCGGCTGCGCGCCAAACACATTTCCCGCAGAAGTACAGGCCCCCCATACGCACGCGTTCACAATCAGCATCCATTTCAAACCGCCGCGGCATGCACATCCGCCGCGCGCCATAGGCGATTCAGTATCCACGCGTCGCCAGCCTGGGCGGCGGACGATATCCAAGATCCAGCGCCTTCTTCTCGAATCGAGCGGCGTCGCCGACCTGACCGCTCTGATTGTAGATTTCGGACAATTCCCAACTGGCAATACCGTTGCCCAACTCTGCGGCGAATCGAAGCCATTGCTCCGTACGTCGCGAATTCTGCGCCACGCCTGACTTACCTTCGCGATACGCAGTCGCTATGCGATGGGCCGAGTCCTTGTCACCACGCAGTGCCTTGATCAGGTCATCCCGGTAGTCCCTGTCGCCGGTTCGTTCTTCGAAAAGATCGCCCGAAAGGTCCGCCGAGCGCTGGCTTTCCAGCGCTTGTCGCGCACCGGCGATGGTTACCCGAATCTGCTGCTCATATTCGCTCCCCGGGAAGTCCTTTTCGAACTGCTCGCATAAGCGTATGAGTCGGGCGGGCCTTAAAGACGCTTGAATCACCTGCCAGCGTTGCTCCAGCAGGCTGGGGTCCACCCCCAGAATCGCCGCACCCTTGCCGGGACGCCCGCGCCGCAATTCAAGCTGTCGGTTCCGGATCACGAATCGACCTCGCAGGTTGCCGGTGCTTTCGGGGAACTGGGGGGGTATGGTCAGCTTGACCTTGTCGAACTCTGACTTGACCCGGGTCTGGCATTCGATCGCTGCAATCCTGAACAAGTCATCGATCGGAGTAACGCCATTTGCATCGCGCAGCACGTCGACCAGCGCGCCGGCAAAGAACGTGTTGCGGTCGGGGCTGATGGGTGCCAAGGCGGGACGTCCGGCACGCGTCGCAAAGAAGACCAGCATGCCCTCCGGCGCGGTGATCTGGTTGAAGTCATCGACCCCGCGCCGAATCATCGGGTCGGTACGACAGGCATCGATCAAGGCAATGCTAATCCCAGGATAACGCTGCGGCAATGCAACCAGAATATCCTCGTTCAGGCGCAAGGATGAGGCCAATGCCTTTTCCGAAGAGGGATCTACGCCGGCCGGAACAAGATAATTCCGCCCGGACGAT
>CAZTYC010000143.1:0-7086 GCA_964617435.1 uncultured Burkholderiales bacterium | reverse complement strand
GGGCAGTTTGCCAATGCCATGCGGCGCGGCGTGAACATGGCCTACATCGTGGAAAACAATGGCGTGTACGGCCTCACCAAGGGCCAGTTCTCCGCCACGGCGGACCGCGGGTCGAAAAGCAAGAAGGGCGCCATCAACAGCGACAGCGCGGTCGATCTCGTCGGCATTGCGCTGCAGCTTGGCGCCACCTACGTGGCCAGGAGTTTTTCCGGCGACAAGGCGCAACTGGTGCCGCTGATCAAGGGTGCACTCTCGCACGGCGGCGCCGCGTTCATCGACGTGATCAGCCCCTGCGTGACGTTCAACAACCACGCCGGCAGCACCAAGAGCTTTGACTACGTGCGCCAGCACAACGAGGCGGTGAGCCGCATCGACTTCATTTCGCCCAAGTCCGAAATCACCGCCGAATACGCGCCGGGCGAATTGATCGAGGTGCAGCAGCACGACGGTTCCATGCTGCGCCTTAAGAAGCTCAAGGACGATTACGATCCGACCGACCGGCTGACCGCCATGAACTACATGCAGTCGCACGCCGCGCGCGGCGAGGTCGTCACCGGCCTGCTGTATGTGGACCCGCTGGCGACGGACCTGCATTTGTCGATGAACACGATGGAATCGCCCTTGGCCAGCCTCGGCCCGAAGGACCTGTGCCCGGGCAAGGCGGCTCTGGAGAAGATCAACGCGGCGCTTCGCTGACCCAGGGTGCCCATGCGCCTGAACACGAGGCACCCGCAATCACCGCCCGCCGCCCGCGGAGGCCGCGAACGGGGGCGCCAACCCGGAGGTTCACGTGGCTGAACGAACGGTGTTCCAATCGATGCTCAAGCGCCATGTCGTGCGGCTGTTTCCGCAGGCCAGCGTCTGGGAGGCGGCCTGCCTGATGACGGCGGAAAACGTCGGCAGCGTACTGGTGGTGGAAACCACCGGGGTGCTGCTCGGCATCGTCACCGAGCGCGACCTGATGACGCGCGTGCTGGCCAAGGCGCTGGATCCGAAGTCCACGAAGGTGGCCGAGGTCATGACCAAGGGCCCGCTGTGCGTGCCGCCCGAAACCCCGGTGCCGGATGCCGTCGTGACGATGATCGAGCGCGGGTTCCGCCACCTGCCGGTGGTCGGGCCGGGCAACAAGATCCTCGGCGTGTTCTCGGTGCGCGATGCGCTGCCGCGGGAAATCGGCAGCGCCTTGTCGATCAGCGAATTCAACGAGCAGCTCAACGACGTGAGCCTCTGAGAGGCTACTTGCAGTCGGCGGGCAGGGCCTCGGCGTCGATGCTCGTCTCATTGACGCCCATCGCGGTCTTGTTGGCCGGCACGGCACGCACGTTGCACACCCATGCGATGGGGACGGTTGGATATTGGGGGTCCACGGCGGGCCGCACAGTCAGTTTCCGGCCGGCCAGCTTGGGATTGACCTTGTTGCCGAATGTCATGGTGATCGCCCCGTTCTTGACCGTGACCGCGCTGACGTAATTGCCGGACAGGCGCTCGGGGGGCGGCAGTTCCGCCGCTTCGTTGTTCGAGGGCAGTTCGCTGTTCTTTTTCCACGCTTTTTCGACGCCGGCCTTGGCCAGGTCGATCAGCGGAATGCTCTCCTTGATCTGGTTCCTCGCCGATTGGCCCAGCAGGCTCGGCACGGCCATCAGCGCAAGGATGGCGATGATGGCGATCACGATCACCATTTCAAGCAGCGTGAATCCCTGGCCGGCTTGGCGCCCGTCTCTAAAAGTAAAACTCAAGCACTGGCGCGGTGTTTGGCGGCATTTCGCCTGGAGAGGCGCACCGGTGCTGGGGTTTTGCATCATGGTCTTAGGGGAAATGGGTGGCGCCCTCGACACGAATCGAACGTGCGACCTACCCCTTAGGAGGGGGTAGCTCTATCCACTGAGCTACGAGGGCGGTGTTTCTCAAAGCGGGATTTCGCGGCGGATTTTACGCGCAAAACCCACCGTAAACTTGGGATATGAACCCCAATGCCGCCGCTGCCGCTCCGTCCACCCGCCTTGCCCGGCGGTTACCCGCCAGCATCTACTTCGTCGGCGCGGTGAGCATGTTCAACGACGTGGCCACCGATCTGGTCACGCCTTTGATTCCCTTCCTGCTGGCTTCGCTTGGCGCCTCCGGCATGGCGCTGGGGCTCGTGGAGGGCGTGTCGAACGCGGTGTCCTCGCTGCTGCGCCTGTGGGCCGGGCGGTTTTCGGATGCCTCCGGCGGCAAGCGCAAGCCGCTGGTGCTGGGCGGGTATGTGGTCTCGAACCTTGCGCGGCCGCTGCTCGCCATCGCCGCCAGCGCGTGGCAGGTGGCGTGGATACGCGCGTTCGACCGGGTCGGCAAGGGCATCCGCTCCGCGCCGCGCGATGCCTTGATCGTCGACCTTGCGCCGGCCCACCTGCGCGCCAGGGCGTTCGGCGTCCAAACGGCCATGGACAATTTCGGCGCGGTGCTGGGCGCGTTGCTCGGCGTGCTGCTGGTGGGGGTGTGGCTGTGGGACTTGAAGACCGTCATCCTGGTGTCCACGGTGCCCGGCATCCTGTCCATCCTGGTGCTGGCATTCCTGGTGCCCGAACCGCCCAAGCACCAGACCGCTTCCGCCGCCGCACCACGCCTGCGCTGGCGCGCCATTTCCCGCCGCATGCGCGGCTTCCTGATGGTGACGATGGTGTTCACCTTCGCGCGCGTGGCGGAGCTGTTCGTGGTGTTGCGCGCGCACGAACTCGGCGGCTCGATCGCGCATGGGTTGCTGCTGTGGGCGGCATTCAACGTGGTGCGCGTCGGCGTGAGCTATGCCGCGGGCATCCTGGCGGACCGGCACGGCAAGCTCAAGCTGGTGGTGCCGGGCTGGGCGGTGTTTGCCGTCGCGATGTTCCTTTTCAGCCTTGTGCATGACCTGCCTACGTTATGGGCGGGTGCACTGTTCCTCGGCGCAGCCATGGCCATCTCCGAGGGCGCGGAGCGCTCCATCATCGGGGATCATGCCGAAACGCAGGAGCGCGGAACGCTGTTCGGCTGGTACCACATGCTCGTGGGCGTGGCCTCGATTCCCGCCGGGCTGTTGTTCGGGTGGCTGTGGCAATCGCAGGGACCGGCGATCGCCTGCGTGTATTCAGGCTGTGTCGCCGTCGCCGCGGCCGCGCTGCTGCACTGGCGCGTGGCGCCGGCCATGCGCAACGCCGCCAAGGCGTGATGTCCATTCAAGCCGCCGGTCGTGCGCCAGGTGCCGGCGGCGCGGCGATCGTCCCCGGATTCAAAATCAACGGGTCGTGAAATCGTCATAACAGGAATCCTGCACGGGTGCTGGGGAAAGCCGGTGCGCCGCACGCGCAACCAAGGCGGCCGCCCACCCTTGCAACCGCTGTCGCGCAAATCTCAGCTGCACGCTCCGGTATAGAAACGCCGCGCGCAAACCGCCTCGTAGCGGTCATTACCGCCGATCTCCACCTGCGCGCCCTCGGTGACGCGTCGTCCTTCCGCATCGAGGCGCACGTTCATGGTCGCCTTGCGGCCGCAGCGGCAGATGGTCTTCATTTCCTCGAGATCATCGGCGAGGGTAAGCAGCGCCTTCGACCCCGGGAACGGCTGGCCGAGAAAGTCGCTGCGCAGTCCGTAGCAGATCACCGGGGTCTTGGTGGTGTGCGCCAGCCGATGCAACTGCACCACCTGCGCCTCGGTCATGAACTGCGCCTCGTCGATCAGGATGCACGACGGCAGTGGTCGCGTCTTGTAGATGTCGTCGAAGTTGGTGGCGGCATTGAACATCTCGGATTCGCGCTGCACGCCCAGCCGCGAGACGATCTTGCCCAGGCCATAGCGGTCATCGATGGCGGCGGTGAACAGGTTCACGGTCTGCCCGCGTTCCTCATAGTTGTACGCCACCTGCTGCAAGGCGGTGGACTTGCCTGCGTTCATCGCTGCAAACCGGAAATAAAGCTTGGCCAAGATGCGCTCCTGCGGGTTCGAGGCGCAAAGTATAGCCATGTCGCAATGCGCCGCCATCGCGCGCTATAGTGCGCTCCAGTGTTTTCCGCAGCGCCATTGTTCGAAGGGTTCCATGATGAGAAATCGATTGTCCGGCATGCCCCGTCTCCTGCTCGCGGCGGCCACGGCGTTGCCGCTGGCATACGCCCTTGCGCAGGCGCCCATTGCCCCCGCCACCGTTCCCGCCCCCGCTCCCGCGCCCGCCAAGAGCGCGGGCGAATCCGTCTCCGCGCCCGAACCGCTGTATGTGGTCCATCTGACCACCGGCCCGGCCTGGAATGTCAAGAAGCCGGCCAACGAGCAGGACGGATTCCGCGAGCACTCGTCAAACCTTGCGCGCATGCGAACGGAGGGCGTGCTGGTCATGGGCGCGCGCTACCGCGACGCCGTGGCGGACAAGGGCATGATCGTGCTGCGCGTGGCCAGCCGCGAGGCTGCGCTGAAACAGTTCGATGCCGACCCCATGGTCAAGTCCCGGCGTTTCAACATCGATGTGGCCGAGTTCACGCCGTTCTATGACGGCTTCGTGGCCCGGCTCCCGCGCGCCAGCGCGCCCGCCGCGGGCCTGGAGCGGCTGGTACCGCTGGCCGGGTGCTGGTTCGGCCGCAACGGCAAGCTGGAATTCCGCGAACACTGGATGCGGCCGGCCGGAAACCTCATGACGGGCATGGGGCGCTCCACCAGCGACGGCAGGGTGGTGGGCCATGAAGCCATGCGCATCGAGGCGGACGCGCAGGGCGCCATCACCTTTACGGCCAAGCCGGGCGGGCAGAATGAGGCCTCCTTCAAGCTGGTGTCGAGCGAGGGCGATCGTTTCGTGTTTGAAAACCCCACGCACGATTTCCCGACGCGCGTGATCTACCACCTGAAGCCGGGCGGCGTGCTCGATGCGCGCATCGAGGGCAAGCAGGGCGGGCGTGACGCGCAGGTGGAGTTCCCCATGCGCCGCGCGTCGTGCGAGTGAAGCGCGCGAAATCGGGCGGCATCCCGCATCGCCACGCCCTGGCGCGATGAAGATTGCCCGCATTGTGGCGGGGGACATCGAGGTTCCCCTCAAGACGCCGTTCAAGACCGCCGTGCGCACGGTGACGCACATGCACAGCCTGGTACTGCGCGTGGTGACGGACGACGGCCGCACCGGTTTCGGTGAGGCGCCCGCCACCGCGCTCATCACCGGCGACACCCTCGATTCCATGCGTGCGGGACTCGCGGTCCTGGCGCCAAGGCTGATCGGGCAGGATCTCGCCGATTTCAATGCGTGCCTCCAACGGGTGTCCGGCGGTCTGGTCCATCACACCAGCCTCAAGGCGGCGCTGGAAATGGCGTTGTATGACTTGCGCGCTCAGGCGTTCGGCATCCCCCTGTACGGCCTGCTGGGCGGCGGCACGCCGCGCCTGAAGACCGATGTCACCATCAGCGTGAACGATACTGCCACCATGGTCGCCGATTGCAGGAAGGCGGTTTCCGAAGGGTTCGACGCATTGAAGGTCAAGGTGGGTGGACGCACCTGGCAGGAAGATGTGGCGACTACGCGCGCGATCCGCGCCGCCGTGGGACCCTCGGTATCCATCCGGCTCGATGCCAACCAGGGGTGGACGCCCAAGCACGCGCTCAAGGTGCTCGATGCGCTGGAAGCCGAGGGCATCGGGATCGAACTCGTCGAGCAGCCGGTGAAAGCCGCCGACGTGGCGGGGTTGCGGTTCATCACCGAACGCACCCGCGTGCCGGTGCTGGCCGACGAGGCGGTCTTCGGGTTCGACGATGCGCTGTCCATCCTGACCTCCGGCAGCGCGGACCTTGTCAATATCAAGCTCATGAAAACCGGCGGCTTGAGTCAGGCCATCGAAATCGCCCAGCTCGCGCGGCGCATGCACCGCACGGCAATGATCGGCTGCATGCTCGAGGGGGTCATCAGCGTCACGGCGGCGGCGCACTTCGCGGTGGCGTTTGCCGATGTCGTCACCGTGGTGGATCTCGACGGGCCGCAACTGTGCGCCGAGCGCCGCGTGCGTGGCGGGCTGGCCCAGAACGGGCCGTGGATCGAATTGCCGGAAACCCCCGGGTTGGGAATCACGCAGGTCGAGGGCGTGGAGCGCGAGCTCCAATACGGCGGGGCATCGGCGTAAACTTTCAGGATTCACCGAAGGAGCATCCCATGACCGCGCGCGACGCCATTCCCGATCTCAACCTCGACCTCGCCAAGCTCGCGGCGTCCATCGAGCGGCAGTGGGACGCCGACATCGTCCCGGAGTTGGTGGAGTATGTGAAGGTGCCGGCCAAGTCGCCGGGCTTCGATGCCAACTGGGCCCGGAATGGCCACCTCGACCGCGTGGTGGAAAGCGCGCGTCGCTGGGTCGCGGCGCAGGGCGTCAAGGGTCTCACGCTCGAGGTCATCAAGCTCGACGGCCGAACCCCGGTGCTGTTTTTCGACATCCCGGCCACCGGTGGTTTGCCCGGCAATCCGACAGTGATGTTCTACGGCCACCTCGACAAGCAACCCGAGATGGCCGGCTGGCGCGACGGCTTCGGTCCGTGGATCCCGGTCATCGAGGACGGCAAGCTCTACGGCCGCGGCAGCGCCGACGATGGATATGCCGTGTACGCCGCGCTGTCAGCCGTGATGGCGCTCGACGCGCAGTCTGCGGCGCGTCCGCACTGCGTGGGCCTCATCGAGACCTGCGAAGAGTCCGGCAGCTATGATTTGCCGGCCTACCTTGATTTGCTGCAGCCGCGCATGGGCGAGGTCAAGCTGGTGGTGGCGCTCGATTCGGGTGCCGGCAACTATGAGCAGATGTGGGTCACCACCTCCTTGCGCGGCCTGGTCGACGGCACACTGAAAGTCACGGTGCTGACCGAGGGCGTGCACTCGGGCGACGCGGGCGGCGTGGTGCCGTCCTCGTTCCGCGTCGCGCGGCAGTTGCTGGACCGTCTCGACGATTCGCGCACCGGCGTGGTCAAGCCCGCGGCATTCAACTGCCCGATTCCCGCCGAGCGCATCGAGCAGGCCGGCGCGGCGGCCGCCATCCTTGGCGAATCCATGTGGAAGCGCTTCCCCTGGGACAGCTGCTGCGACGATGGCGGCAAATTCGTCTTCGTGCAGCCGACCACCAAGGA
>CAZTYC010000142.1:0-7186 GCA_964617435.1 uncultured Burkholderiales bacterium | reverse complement strand
GCCGGGAGCGCACCCCTCGGCATTGTCGAGGGGGCCAACCGGCAAATGTGGATCGTGGCCAGCGGGTCGAGCAAGATCGCGAAGCTTTCGATTCCCGGCGTCTCCGGCGCCAATGTCTACACAGACCTGTGGTGGGCGGGCCAGAGCGAGAACGGCTGGGGCATCACCATCAACCAGCACGGCAACACGCAATTCAACATCCTGTTCGTGTACGACAACGCGGGCAAGGCGATCTGGTACGCGATGCCGGGGTGCACCTGGAATGCCGATTTCACGGCGTGCAACGGCGCGCTTTACAAGCCGAGTTCCTCACCGCTCAACAACTACAATCCCGCGCAGTTTGCCGCCAACCCTTCGGTGGGCAGCGCGACGTTCCAGTACACCGGCGCCGGAACCGGGCTGCTGCAGTACGTCATCAACGGCATTGCCGCGCAAAAGGCGATCACGCGCCAGGGCTTCGGGCCGGTGGACAACACGCCGGGCTTGCAGGTGGGCGACATGTGGTGGGCCGGCGACAGCCAGAATGGCTGGGGCGTGTCGATCACCCAGCAATACCGCACGCTGTTTGCCGCCTGGTACACCTATGACTCCGCAGGCAACGCCACGTGGTACACGCTTCCCGGCGGGGCATGGAACGGCAACACCTATTCGGGCAAGCTCTACACCGCCACCAGCAGTCCGTGGCTGGGTGGCGCCTACAATCCGGCGGCGTTCGCCGCGCAGGAAGTGGGCACCATCGCGTTCAATTTCAGCAGCGCGAACGCGGCCACCATGACCTACACCTTCACGGCGGGGCCGTTTGCCGGCACGACGCAAACCAAGAACATCGTCCGGCAGGCGTTCTGACCGATCATGGGATGCGAACTTTGCGATGGCGATGGCGGTGCGGTGCTGTTCCGGGCGCCGCGCTGGCGCGTGGTGGCCGTGGAAGGGCCCGAGGGCCGCGCGTACCCGGGCTTCTGCCGCGTGATCTGGAATGCGCACGTCCGCGAGATGAGCGACCTGGGCGCTGCGGACCGCGCGGAGCTCATGCAGGCGGTGTTTGCGGTGGAGTCCGCACTGGCCCGGTCGCTGAAGCCGGTCAAGATGAATCTTGCAAGCCTGGGCAACCTCACCCCCCATGTGCATTGGCATGTCATTCCACGATTGGCGGGCGATCCTGCGTATCCGAAGCCGATCTGGGCGCACGTCCTGTCGCAGGACTCGCCAGCGCCCGCCGCTCTTGATAGACTGGATCGTCGCCAAACGGAAGGGATGACGGATTGGCAAGAACAAGTGCGCCGCGCGCTGGAGGCGATCTAACGCTCCGCGCCCAAAGCGCCCAACGAAATGCGAGGCAGGTCATGGCAATGCAGGGAAATCCCGAACCCCGAGGCAACACGCTGTTCTTCACGGATGCGCGCGGCTGCAAGGAATGGCTGAAAGGCATCGCGCTGCACAACGTACCGATGGCGCAGCAGGCCATCCTCGACGGCCTGCGCATCCTCAATCGCAGCGCCACCATCGTCGGCAAGGACCGGCTGATGTGCCTGGAATTGATGCGCGACCGGGCCGCGTTCCTCCTTGCGGAACAGCGCGCACGCTACGTCGGAAAGACCATCCCGCTCATGCACGGGGACGTGGCCGCCTGGAACATCTCCAGGACCCTGCTGTCCGAAATGGAGGCCGGGTACATGCGGTGCTGGGACGATGCCAAGGCGGCGGATGCCCCGCTGGCCGACCATGCGGCGCTGATCCTGCAGCGCGCCATGCGCTACGTGGGCCTGCAGATGCTCATCGCCGGCTTTGCCTACAAGCGCTTCGACGGCGCGTTGTGGTCGCGCCTGCACGGGTTGTGGCGCGAGGCCGGCGCGCGCGGCCTCGCCGTCAAGCGGGTCAAGGATTCGGTGGGCTCGTCGGACGGCTATTCGAGCGTCCAGCAGGCGTACACCGCGGTATTGCTGGGCCAGGCCGCGAATGTCTATGAGCTGATGCCGCGCGAGGTCGATTTCGTCGACGCGGTCATGAAGCGCTTCGGCCACAAGGTGGAGGTCATGCACGAGGGCATGCCCACCGCGATCGGCGTGCAGGCCATCGTCGACCTGTCCTCGCAGCGCGGGTTGCAATATGTCGCCCGCGTGGACGCGCATGAAGACATCCGCCTGGTGGAGATGACCGATCTGGGCAAGTCGCTCAAGCGGCGCATCCGCAAGCTCGAGGAGGGCGCCAGCCCGTCGGAACTGGACCTGCCGGCCGACTGGGGGGCGCTGGAGGCGCACGCCCAGCTGGCGCGCCTGTTCACCCTGTGGTGCGAGGGCGGGAGCACGCGCGCGCTGCCCTCGGTGCCCAATGAGACGCATGCCCAGCTCAGCTTCGGGTTGTCCGAAACCCATTTCTTCATGTCGGGCACGCTGTTCGAGCAACCGGACGTGCCGCGCGAGCTGACGCGCCAGGAAATGAACGACATCAAGATGTTCGGCAAGGTGTCGGAAGCGACGATCCGCGCGCGCTACGCCGAGTACAACTACGGCACCGAGTCCTGGGGCATCATCGACGAGACGCGCGGTTCCTACCGCCTGCTGCGGCCGGCCAATTCGTCGCATCCGCTGGCCATCGGCCGCATCCTCGGCGTGCGCGTCGGCAAGCAGGACGCGTTCTATCTCGGCGTGGTGCGGGAGCTGGTGGAGGAACTGGACGGGGCGATCTACGTCACCGTCAACATGATGCCCGGCAAGCCCGAGGCCACCGCCGTGCGCGGCCCGGAGGACCACCACAAGGCCGGTAGCTACGTGCAGGGATTCCGGCTCGCGCCGATGCCGGCGCTCAAGATCCAGGAAACCCTGGTGGTGCCGGCGGGCGTCGCGCACCCGGGCCGCGGCATCGACATCTTCCACCCCGGCCACGGCAGCGCCAAGGAAGTGCGCGTGCTGGAATTTGTCGAGCGCGGCGCCGATTTCGACCGCGTCACCATCCAGTGACCGGCGCTGCGCCGGTCAGGACTTGAGCAGGGCCAGCAGTTCCGCTTCGCGCTCGGGCTTGAGTCCGGCACGCGGCTTGTTGCGGCGCTCCTCGCTGAACGTATCCCACCAGGTGAGGGTATCGGCCACGGTGGTGTTGAGCGGCCGGTAGGTCAAGCCGGCTTTCACGGACTTGGCGAACGACGTGCGGTGGAAGCCCGCGGTCTCCCCGCTGCCGGGGACCCAGAGCGGAAAATCCCCCCACGGCGCGATCTTGTTGTCTTCCACGAACTTGAGCGTGGTCTCGACAAACTCCGCATTGGACCGGGAGACCTCCTTGCAGGATTTCAGGACTTCGCCCATGGTGAGCACGCGGTCCGGGCCGATGGCATTGAAATCGCCGAAGCTGCGATTCTCGACCATGCGGATCGTCCACTCGGCCAAGTCGCGGCTGTCGATCAATTGCACCGGGTCCGCATGCGGCGGGGTCAGCACCTTGCCGCCCTTGCGCACGCGCACCGGCCAGTAGGTGAAGCGGTCGGTCTCGTCGCCGGGGCCGACGATGAGCCCGGGGCGGATCACCGTGGTGATGCCCGGGAACTGCTTGTGGGCCTCGTCCTCCGACAAGGCCTTGAGCGGGCCGTAGAGCGCCATGTTCTTGCGCAGGTCGGTGATCTTTTCCGCCATCGCGTCCTTGCCCTCGTACTTGGCGCGCTCCGCCGTTTCGTCGCCGGGCTTGTCGGTCTTGGCGTACACCGACAGCGTGGAGATGAACACGAAATGATTGACGTTGCCCTTCAGCACCGCGGCCGCATCGCGGATCCAGTGCGGCACCGACGTCGGGTTGTCGATGCAGACGTCGAACTTGCGGCCGGCGAGCGACTTGTAGTCGTTGACTTCGCGGTCGCCCGTCAATTCCTCGACCTTGGCGGGCCACTCCTTGGGCCGGCGCCCGCGATTGAACAGCGTGACCTTGTGCCCGCGCGAGAGCGCATAGCGCACCTGGTGAGGGCCGGTGAGGCCGGTGCCGCCCAGGATCAGGATGTGAAGCGGCTTTGGGGGCTTGGCCGTTTGGGCGCTGCCCGAGGCGGGCAGCAGCGTGGCGCCCGTCAATGC
Source organism: uncultured Burkholderiales bacterium (assembly GCA_964617435.1). Lineage (GTDB taxonomy): Bacteria > Pseudomonadota > Gammaproteobacteria > Burkholderiales > Usitatibacteraceae > UKL13-2. Next base: position 3,134 of record CAZTYC010000142.1, on the reverse strand, counting down.
GGATGCGGCGGCAATGAAATTGCGGCGATCAATCGACATCGCTGTCTCCCTGATTGGTCCTGGATCGGATGAGCGTGATTATTTGGCGCGTGCCGCAGCGCCTGTGTAGCGATTTGTAATCACCGCATGCCGCCCGCAGTGCGCCTTTGGAAAGACTCGGCGGTTGCGGGGTCGCCCCGATGTTCAGGCGGCGGTCGGTGGCGGCGGCGCGGCGGCCGGAAGCACACCGGCCGCCACGCGCCGCACGGCGTCCACATAGCGCTGCAGCGCGGGGGAAATTTCGCCTTGCGGAATGATCGCGTCGATCAGCACGAAGCGGCCTCGCGTGGTCACCGCGAGGTCCAGGGCCTGCTGCAACTCGCCGCAGGTCGTGGCCCGCAGGCCGAGGCCGCCGAGCCCTTCGGCGATGCGCACGAAATCCCAGGTCCCCAGCTCGTTGACCTTGAGGTCGGGCGAGAAGCTTTGCAGCATGCCCCACCCGGAGTTGTTGAAGACGATCACGATCGGGTCCCAACCGTAACGTGCGCAGTGGCCCAGTTCCAGCCCGGTCATGCCGAACGCGCCGTCGCCCACCAGCACGATGGGCCGCTGCCCGCCGGCCGCCTGCAAGCCCAGCCCGGCGGGGATCGCAAATCCCATGGAGGCGTAGTAGCCGGGAGCCACGCGGTGCGAATGGTCGATCTCGAAGGCGGCGAACATGCAGTCCCCCACATCGATGGCCAGCGGAAAGCGCCCGTGCCGGGCCATGAGGCGATTGATCGCCCGCGCAATGCTCGCCGGGCGGAGCGTGTCTGCGGGAGGGTCCTCGGGGACCGCCGCCGGTGCGCGGACCGGCGCGGCGGCGCGTGCGCGTGCCGGCAGCTTGTCCAGCAGGGCATGCACCACGTGGGCGAGCGGCAGGTGCGGATACACGTGGTATCCGAGTTCCACCTGCCCGTCGCCGACGTGGATGACGCGGCGCAGGTCGATGCGTTTTCCGGAGGCGCCGAAGTTGGTGTCGGAGAGCGTAACGCCAAGCATCAGCAAGCCGTCGGAGTGTTCGACCAGCTCGGTGATCGCTGGGTCGCCGGCCAGCCCGAGGTAGGCCCCGCGCGGGGCCGGGTCCTCCTCCGCAAGCAATCCCGCGCCCATCAGGCTGGTCACCACCGGGATGTCGAGCCGCCGCGCCAGTTCCGCCACGGCGGCCTCTTCGCCGAAGCGGCGCACTTCCACGCCCGCCATCAGCACGGGGGATTTTGTGCGCGCGAGTGTGGCGAGGATCTCGGTCGCACACGCCTCCAGCGCCTCGGCATCCGGCGCCGGCGGCGGACCAAGCGTGACCATCTTGCACGGCACGCCCGGCATGTCGCGCGGCACCTCGATGTAGACCGGCCTCGACTCGCGCACCGCGCAGGCGAGCACGCGCGCGATCTCCGCGGGGGCCAGGTCGGCGTTGTCAAGGCGCGCCTGCGCGCAGGTGATGTGGCGGAAGATCTCGAACTGCGAATCGAGCGTCTTGACCTGGTGGTGCAGCAGCAATCCGTATGCGGCCTCGCGTTTTCCGGGCGCGCCGGAGATCACCACCACCGGCGATTTCTCCGCATAGGCCTGCGCGACGGCGTTGACGATGTTGAGCGCCCCGGCCCCGTAGGTCACCGCCGCGATGCCGAGCCCGCGCTGCAGCCGCGCCGCCGCGTCCGCGGCGAACCCGAGCGAGGGTTCGTGCGACAGCGTGTGGATCGGCAGGATCCCGGACTTTTCCGCGATGCTGAACAGCGGCAAGGCAAAGTCGCCCGGGATGCCGAAGATCTGGCGGCCCCCGTGGGCGCGCAATGCATAGAGCAGGGATTCGACGAGCGTCATGGGCGGATGCGGAATGCGGACCCCGCCATTTTGCGCAGCCGCGCGGCGCGGCCGTTGCGCCACGTCAACCCGGGCGCGCGCCCCATGCGAAAATGGCTAAAACTCAAGCACCGGTGCGGCGTTCCGGCCGAAAATGCCCAGATGGCCGCGCCGGTGCTTGAGTTTGGCTTTCAGGGGATCACGTAGCAGAGCACCGCAAAGAAGTGCAGTGCGCTGCCGGCCAGCACAAAGACGTGCCAGATCGCATGGTGGTAGCGCAGGCGCTTCCAGATGTAGAACAGCGTGCCCAGCGTGTAGCACAGGCCGCCGGCCACCAGCAGGGCGAGGCCGCCCGGCGCGACGGCGCCGGCCAGCGGCTTGATCGCCACGACCACCAGCCAGCCCATGAGCACATAGAGCAGCGCGTTGAGCCATTTGGCGCGGCGGATGAGGCGCGTCTGCATCAGCACGCCGGCCAGCGCCAGCGTCCAGATCACGCCGAGGATCGACCAGCCCCACGGGCCGCGCAAGCTCACCAGCGCGAACGGCGTGTAGGTGCCGGCGATGAGCAGGAAGATCGCGGCGTGGTCGAGGTGGCGCAACACGGCCTTGGCGCGCGGCGCGGGGATGGCGTGGTAGAGCGTGGAGCAGGTGAACAGCAGGACCAGCGTGGCGCCGTAAATCGCCACGCTGGCGATATGCCAGGCGTTGCCGCGCAGGCTGGCGAAAGCGGTCAACACGGCGAGTCCGGCGATGGCGAGCAGCGCCCCGGCGCCGTGCGTGAGGCTGTGGGCGATTTCTTCGCCGAGGGAATACTGGGGATTCAAGGTCATGGTCGGTCGGCCCGTTCGCATTTCAGGGAAACAGGGCGATTTTGCGTCGGCGGTTTTGCGCACGGCTTGCGCGAGGTCAAACGCGGACGCGCGCGCCGCGGACCTTGATGTGCATCAGTTCAGGCGCGCCGCACCAGCCGCAGTTCGGATTCCTCCAGCGCATCGCCCAGGAACCCGCCGCTCTGGTGCGCCCAGAGCCTGGCGTAGAGGCCCTCGCGCGAGAGCAGCTCGTCGTGCGTGCCTTCCTCGACGATTCGGCCCTCGTCCATCACGATGAGCCGGTCCATGGCCGCGATGGTGGACAGCCGGTGCGCGATGGCGATCACGGTCTTGCCCTCCATGAGTTTGTAAAGGCTGGCCTGGATCGCGGCCTCGACTTCGGAGTCGAGCGCGCTGGTGGCCTCATCGAGCAGCAGGATCGGCGCGTCCTTCAATTTCACGCGCGCAATGGCGATGCGCTGGCGCTGGCCCCCGGACAGC
>CAZTYC010000141.1:0-7209 GCA_964617435.1 uncultured Burkholderiales bacterium | reverse complement strand
CTGGGTGAAGAAGATCTTCACGCCGTCCGCCGCGAGGCGCGCGAGGTCGAAGCCGAGCGCGCGCATGCGGTCGATGTCGTTGACCGGGATGAATTCCATGCGCTCCATGACCAGCGACTCGCGCGTGGTGTGGTCGAAATAGACCTCCGGCACATAGAGCAGCGTGCCCTCCGCGAAATTGCGGCGCAGCGTGGAGGCATTGGACGCCTCGCGCACCATGTCGAGCTCATCGTGCACCGTCTTGTCGAACTCGGCGATCACCTCGCGCGGCTTGAGGCGCCGGCCGTCCGCGAAGTTGGATTCCACCAGTCCGGCCACCGTGTAGAGCAGCCCTACGTCGTGTGCGATGGTCTTCTCGATGCCCGGGCGCACCAGCTTGACGGCGACCTCGCGGCCGGCGAGCTTTCCGGCGCCCAGCGTCGCGAAGTGCACCTGCGCGATCGAGGCGCTGGCCACCGGGGTGAGGTCAAAGTCGGAGAACACGTTGCGCCAGCCGCCTTCGCGCGCATAGGTGCGCGCCAGCAGCGCCTCCACCTCCGCGGGCGGGAACGGCGGCACGCGGTCCTGTAGTGCGGCGAGTTCGTGCGCGATGTCCGGCGGCACCAGGTCCGGCCGGGTGGACAACAGCTGGCCGAACTTCACGAACAGCGGGCCCAGTTCCTGGCAGGCCTCGCGCAGGCGCGCGCCGCGCGGCGCGTCCAGCCGGCGCCAGAAGAACAGCGTGCGGATCAGTGACCGCGTGAGGCCCGGCGGCAGGAATTCGTCCAGCCCGTGGCGGATGACGACGGTGACAATGCGGAGGAGTCGGAGGAGGCTCACTTCGGGGCGGACTGTGGGCGGGCGGTTCGGGCCGGCAGGATGGAATCGGACGTCCCGGGCGACGACGCCGTCACCGGCCCCGGGGATTTGTCGGCAATTTTCGCATGCGGACGCGCCCGCCTACGCATCCCACTTGCGCGTCCCGGTTCGCTTGCGCCACCAGGCGCGCGCCGCCTCCCTGAGCGCCCGGGCGCGCGCCTTGAGCGCCTGGTACGCCGGCATTTCCCGCACATAGGCGTAGAGCTTCTGCTTCCATGCATCGAACCAGGCGTAGAACCGGCTGAACCAGCCGATCGTCATCAAGGCCGGCTTGGTGAGCGAGAAGATGCGCGAAAGCAGCGCCGTGCCGATCAGCTTGGCCACCACGAACACCATCAAACCGTAAAACCGGTGGCCGTGCGCGATGAGGTACAGCGCGCCAAACTTGAAGGGCAGCAGGATGATGCCAGGCACGGCGAACACGATCAGCGCGGCATAGGGCGGCAGCCTGGCGACCTGTGTCTCCAGCCAGTGCACCGGCGGCAGTTTGCCCAGCCAGCGCATGAACGCAAGAATGCTGTTCCAGACCCATTCCTCGAGGAACACCCAGAGGGCCAGCGGCACGGTGACGAGCGTGCGCAACAGCCGGTGCGGCCAGGTGGCCGGCGGTGGGGCCGCGGACGGGGTGTCTTCAGGCGGAGCGGAAGGCATGGCCGTGACTATAACGGCTGGCGTGGAGTGTCTCTGGACTCAAGTATAAAAGTCCAGCATGGACGCGCCTCTTGAGGCATTTTCGGCCGGAACGCCGCGCCAGTGCTTGAGTTTTACCGGCTGCCGCGGGGACGTGCCGCGGCGTAGCCGGTCACGGGCCGTTCAGGCTCCAGTCGTACTCGAGGTGCCCGATCGGTGCCTTGCCGCCCGCGATGGCCGCCTGATCCGCCGGATTGTCCGCCAGCACCTTGGCGTAGCGCGCAAAGTAATCTTCACGCGACTTGATCGGTGGAGTCTTGCCGTCGAACCCGGTGTAGCCGGATTCCCAATCGGCCTTGAACCAGTCGAAGATGCGCGACACTTCCAGCTTGCCGTTCGCGTAACGGTTGCGCGAATGGTCTGACAGGAACCGCACCGCCTGTTCTTCGAGCTGCTTGTCGAGCCTGTCGGCCGTGAAGGCTTCCTCGCGCAATGCCGGGCAGCCGATCGAGGCGCAGTTCACCGCATAGTGCACGCGCGGCTCGTTGTACGCGCCGGGCTTCCTCAGGGTGTCGTGTTCGATCTTGTCCAGGAACCACTCCTGGCCGAACAGCTTGAAGAATTTCCGTTTCCAGCGGTTGTCGAACACGCCGCCGATGTCCTTGATCGACTTCACCGGATAGTTCTGCAGGATGAGTTCCAGCGTGAAGCCGTTGTAGGCGTTGATCAGGAACGCCATGCGCTGCGCTTTGCTCCAGGCGTTGAAATCGGATTCGCCGACCGCGGAGAGCGACTCCAGATACGCCTTCAGTTGCGGCTGGTCCTTTTTCAAGTCCGCATACTTGACCTTGGTGGCCTTTCCGCCGTCGACCAGCACCACGTGTTTCTTGAGCAGTGCGGTGAAGGCCGCATGCGAGTGGTCGAACGACTGCGCCCAGGCCGAAGCCGACAGCGCCATGCCCGCGAGGGCGACAAGGATGTGCTTCATGGGGTTTCCTCAGTGATGCGCCTGTTTCGGATACGCCGGCGTGTTGTCCGGTGAGACGAGCAGCTTCAACGCGGCGCCGAGCACGCCGAAAAAACTGCCCTCGCCGCGTGTCCAGTCGTTGAGCGCCTTGCCGACGGCCAATTTGCCGACCGTCGCCGTCGAGCGCTTGTAGATGCCGGCTGCGTATTTGTTGGCCTCGCCCAGCGTGGGATAGGTGTGGATGGTGGAAAGGATGCCTTCCAGCCCGAAGCCGTGCTTCATGGCGGCGACGAATTCGACCAGCAGGTCTCCGGCGTGCTCGCCGACGATGGTCGCACCGAGGATCTTGTCCGACCCCCTGGGCGTGATGACCTTCACGAAGCCATGCGGCTCGCCGTCGGCGATGGCGCGGTCGAGATCGTCGATACCGTACACGTGCACATCGTGCGCGATACCCTTGTCCTTGGCCTCCTGCTCGTTCAGGCCGACGCGTGCGACTTCCGGGTCCGTGAACGTGGCCCACGGCACGACGGAATAATCGACCGCGAATTTCTTGAAGCGTCCGAACAGCGCATTGACCGCGCAATACCACGCCATGTGCGCCGCCGTGTGCGTGAACTGGTACGGTCCCGCGACGTCGCCGCAGGCAAAGATGTTGGGGTAGATCGTTTCCAGGTACTCGTTGGTCTCGACCACCTTGGTGGCGGGAATGCCGAGTTCCTCGAGCCCGTAGCCCTTGAGGTTGGCCACACGGCCGACGGCGCAGAGAATCTCGTCGAACGGGATCTTCTTTTCCCGGCCCTCGTGTTCAACCACGAGGACTTTCTCACCGCCCTCGTGGACCACCCGCAGCGCCTTGTGGCCCGTCAGCACCTCCACGCCCTCGGCGCGGAACTTCGCCTCGACCATCTTCGAGACTTCCGGATCCTCGCGGATCATGATGCGCGGCAGCATCTCCACCTGCGTGACCTGGGACCCAAAGCGCGCGAAGCATTGCGTGAGTTCCGAACCGATCGGCCCGCCGCCGAGCACCACCAGGCGCCGGGGCAGCTTGCGGATCTCCCAGATGTTGTCCGAGGTCAGCGGGTTGGCTTCCGCGAGTCCCGGGATGGGCGGCACGAACGGGCGTGCGCCGGCGGCAATGACGATGTTCTTCGTGGTCAACGTCTGCTTGCTGCCGTCTCCCTGGGTGATTTCCACTGCCCAAGGCGTGAGAATCTTGGCCGTACCCTGCACGCAATCGACCCCCAGCCCGGTGTAGCGCTCGACCGAATCGTGCGGCTCGATGTCGTTGACGATCTTCTGCACGCGCTCCATCACCTCGGCAAAATCCCATTGCGCGGAGGCCGACGTGAGGCCGAATTCTTTCGCGCGCGAGATGTGGTTGAGCAACTTGGCCGAGCGGATCAAGGCCTTCGACGGCACGCACCCGGTGTTCAGGCAATCGCCGCCCATCTTGTGCTTTTCAACCAGCGTGACTTGGGCCTTCACGGCCGCAGCAATGTAGGACGTCACCAGCCCCGCCGACCCGGCGCCGATGACCACCACGTTGCGGTCGAATGTCGCGGGCTTGCGGTCCGCCCACGGCGCGTAGACCTTGCGCGCCTGCACGCTGTCGATGACCTTCTTGGCCAGCAGCGGAAAGATCCCCAGCAGCACAAAGGCGCCGATCAGGCCCGGCGAGAGGATGCCGCGCAACGACGTGATCTCGCCCAACTTCTGCCCCGCAAAGACGAACACGATGGTCCCGGCCAGCATGCCGATCTGCGACACCCAGAAGTAGGTCCACGTCTTCATGCGCGTCAACCCCATGACGAGGTTGATGACGAAGAACGGGAACGCCGGCACCAGCCGCAGCGTGAACAGATAGAACGCGCCATCCTTCTCCACGCCGCGGTTAATGGCTGCGAGCTTGTCGCCAAATCGGCCCTGCACCCAGTCGCGCAGGATGAAGCGCGACACCAGGAACGCCAGCGTCGCGCCGATGCTCGAGGCGAACGAGACGATCACCGTGCCCACCACAAGCCCGAACACCGCGCCGGCCAGCAGGGTCATGATCGCAGCCCCCGGCAGCGACAGCGCCGTCACCGCCACGTAGACGCCGACAAACACGCCGATTGCCTGCAGCGGATTCGACGCGTAGTACGCCTGCACCGAGGCCTGCTGCGCCTTGATGTAGTCCAGGCTGAAGTAGCGGCCCAGGTCGAAGTAGAAGAACGCTCCGATCAGCACGGCGAGACCCGCGCCAAGGAGCAGCCTGCCTTGGTTCCCGTTGGTGTTCATGTGTCTCCCGATCGCTTCGAGGCCCGCGTGCCGCGGCGCCCGGCGGCGCGCTTTGCGCCTGGCGGCTTGGTCGATTCGCGCCGGTAGGCCTTACCGTCCATTTCGCTGCCGCTGGTGAGGTACTCGGCGTGCAGGTCCACCGTCGAGCGCACGCCGATGTCCTCGAAGTTGCGCTTCAGCCAGCCGCCGGCCGCCGCGCGCCCGCGGTCGCGCAGCTCGATGAGGAATTTCCAGTCATTCTCGAACTTGCTCGCCACCGAGAACTCCGAGAGCGCCTCGTCGGCGCGCAGCGAATGCACCAGCACGTACATGACCTTTTTCCTGAACTCTTCCTTGAGCCAGCCCTCGTCCACCAGCTTTTGCACGAACGCGATGGCGCGCAACTCCTTGATGAGCGAGGAATTGAAACTGATCTCGTTCACGCGGTCGTAGATTTCCACCGGCGTCTTCGGCGTGCCGGGCCGCTCGATCGGGTTGATGTGCACGATCAGCACATCGCGCGTGGTGGTGCCGTAGAACAGCGGGAACAGCGACGGGTTGCCCATGTAGCCGCCGTCCCAATAGGGCTCGCCGTCGATCTCCACCGCTTGGAACAGGACCGGCAGGCAGGCGGAGGCCATCACCGCCTCGGGCGTGACTTCGTGCGTGTTGAACACGCGTACCTTGCCGGTGTGCACGTTGGTGGCGGAAAGGAACAGCTTGGTGGTGGTGCAGCCGTTGAGCTCCTCGAAATCCACCTGGGATTTGAGAATGTCGAGCAGCGGGTTGAAATTGAGCGGGTTCCACTGGTAGGGCGACATGGCGTTGGTCATCAGCTTGAAGGCCTCGAACGCGAAATTGGCCTCGCCCTGCCAGCCGGACAGCAGGGTCTCCCACGGCATCTTGCGAATCGGCGAAAACCGCTGCCCCGCCTCCGACACCGCCTTCCAGAACGTTTCGAGCGCCTGGCGCGCGCCGTCGTGGCCGCCCTTCATCTCGCCATACGCGCACACCACCGCATTCATGGACCCGGCGCTGGTGCCGGAGATTCCGTCGAAATCGATGCGGCCATCCTCGAGCAGGCGGTCCATCACGCCCCAGGCGAACGCCCCGTGCGCGCCGCCGCCTTGCAGGGCGAGGTTGATCGGCTTGGCGATCGACGGTTTCGGGTTGCGGGACATGTTGCGGGCCATTATGCGCGAGGAACGCGTCGCCGAAGGCGCGGCCGGCTGCCCGCCCGTCTCAGTTGAGCACCTTGGTGGTCTTTTCCACTGCAGCCCACTCGCGATCCGCCTTGGCGATATATCCGGGAATGTCCAGCGACCACATCGCACGGACCTCGGCGTTGTAGTTCAGGTACAACTTGCCGTCGACGATCGAGAAACTGTCCGGCGAGGTGACCGCCTTGTAGCCGCGCGAGACGCCGAACGCGCAGTAGCCGCCGTATTGCGGCGCAAAGCGCTCGGGCGCGGCGGCAAACGCGTCGCGGTTCCCGGCATTCTTGAAGCGGAACACCGAGCCCTTGTGCAGGTGGGTGTGATCCTTTGACCCCGCCACCGCGCGCTGCTCCTGAAAGTAGGCCACCGGGTCATATCCGCCGATGGCCACCCCGCCGGATTCATGAAACTCCCCGGCGTGAACTTGGAATGCAATCAAAGACAGGGCAAACAGGGGCACGCGCATGGGGATCACTTCAAGTCGAAAGACCGGTCTGTCGCAGCCGCCGGCATCGCCTTACGGCAGCCCGCGCGCCGCGCACCTGCGGCTTGATACACTGCGCGCATGGAAGACATTGCCAATTATTGCCGGCGCTTCACGCTGGAGAACCTCGATATCCGCGGCCAGCTGGTGCGGCTCACCAGCGTGTGGTCCGGCATGCACCACGGGCGCGACTACCCCCCCGCCGTGCAGGGCTTCCTGGGAGAGCTGGCGTGCGTGGCGGTGCTGGTGGGGAGCGGCCTCAAGCAGGCCGGGCGCGTGACGCTGCAGATTCAGCGCGCGGGCCAGGCCGCAGGCGGCGGTGCGCCGCTGGCGATGGCCGATTGCACCGAGGCGCTGGCGGTGCGCGGCATCGCCAGCAAGGCCGCGGCGGGCGCGACATTTGCCGAATGGGCCGCCGGCGGCACGCTGGCCATGACACTCACGCATCTCGAGCCGGGCAAGCCGCCGTCGATGTACCAGAGCATCGTGCCGCTGTCGGGCCTGTCCATCGCGGAGTGCTTCGAACATTACTTCGACCAATCCGAGCAGCTGCCGACGCACCTGTGGATCGCCTCCAACGCCCGGGGTGCGGGCGCGCTGTTGCTACAAAAGCTTCCCGGCGCGGACCTCAAGGATGCCGACGGCTGGGCGCGCATGGAACAGCTGGCCGCCAGCGTCACCGAGGCCGAACTGATCGGCGCGTCGGCCGACGAACTGCTGCACCGCCTGTTCCACCAGGAGGACGTGCGCCTGTTCCGCGCCAAGCCGGTGACCTACGCCTGCCGGCGCGA
>CAZTYC010000140.1:0-7228 GCA_964617435.1 uncultured Burkholderiales bacterium | reverse complement strand
CCACGATCCGCATCCTCGCGGCGCCGCTTGGCGCGCTCCCTGCGGTTGGAATACCAGATCTGCCGGAAGTTGGCGAACTTCTCCTTCCAAGTCAGCCCTTCGCTGGACAACGCCTCCATGAAATTGGCGAGCCGGCGCGAGATCATCACGGTGTAGATCGCCAGGGCGATGGTGGGCACAAAGACGATGAAGAAGATGAGGATCTTGTCCCACGTCGGCAAGTCCGCATGGCTGTACAGGTTCATGCCGAGGAATCCGGTGACGATGGTACCCACCATGCCGCAGGAGGAGACCACCGTGAGCCGCATGGCGTTGTCCGCCTGCTTGCGGGCGCGGTCGGTGTCCAGGTATTCGTTGATGTCGCGCGCTTCCTCGCGCACCTCGGTGTAGAGCTGGTCCGACCCCAGCTGGTGCGACAGGCGCTCGAAGAAATCCGAGGCCTGCACCTGGTTGGACAGTTCGTGGAACCAGTAGCGGTGGTTGAAGCGCAGGAACACCTCCAACGTTTCGCGCACGTGCTTCTTGAACACCTTTACGGACTCGAAATCGCGCACGTTGAGCCGCTCCACGGCGCGCGAGAAGCGGTCCGACAGCGAGAGCAAGGCCGCCTTGTGGAAATGCGCGATCAGGGCGATCTGGAAGAACTGGTGGCGGAACTGCGTCAGGCGCACCGCCGCCTCCTGGTGGGCGCTGACGCCGGAAAAGGCGACGCCGACGAACATGAAGCGCGTGTGCATGTCCTCGGACTCCGGGTCCCAGTAGCGGTCGTAGCAGTGTTCGGCCTCGAACGACTCGAGAAACTTGCGCGCGAACGGCAGGGTGTCCGACGGCCCCCACTTGGCCGCCGAGCCGATGCGGATCATGTCGCCGCGCGTGAGTTCCAGCGGGTTGTCGAAGGACAGGTAGGTCATGATCGGGATGCGCTTGTTCTCGATCTGGTAGTACTTGAGCGACCCGCCCGGCAGGTAGCCCGGCACCATCGGCGAGAGGAAGAATTCCCAATGCAGCGAGAGCGTGGTCTGGCGCGACGACTTGACCAGGTCGAGATACTTTTCGCGGTCCTCGTAGTCCGCCGCGGACAGCAGGTGCGGTTCGCCGTCTTCCGAATTCACATCGCCCCAGAATTCGACGCGGTGCAGGCAGTGCGCGCCGCGGCCGGCCGCCTCCCACGCCGGCGCGTACGGCCGACCGAAGCGGTCCATGATCTCCACGGCATCCTTGAGCGCGATGTCGCGCCCGTGCACTTCCAGCGTGGCGATGGCGATGTCGATGTCGTAGAAGAAATACAGGCGCGCGCGCTTGACCGTGAGGACGATGGGCGCGCTGTCGCGCTCCACCTGGAGGCGCACCTCCTTGATGTCGCGGCGCTGGAACACATGCAGGGACGACTGCGCGCCGCGCCCCTCGTCGCCGACGCCGTACAGAAAGCGCTGCACGTAGGGCAGGAAGTAGACGAATTCCTGGTAACCGGCCAGGCAGGACTGGTCCTCGATGAGCAGCAGGTCGTCCACGCTCTCCCAGGGGCCGGGGTTGCGCTTGAGGGTGTCCCAGAAGGTGGCGTGCTTCCCCGCTTCGCGGCGCAGGGGCCGCAGCGTCACCGGCCAGAGCAGCGAATGGTTGAACTCGCGGACAACGGTCTCGGCGGGCACGTCAGGGCACCTTCGGGGTCGGGGAAGGGGTCGCCGGCGGTTCCGACGCCGGTGCGGATGCGGTGGATGGCGGTGCGGCCGGCTGGAAATCCGGGTCGCCAAATTGCCAGAGCAGGAAGGCATAAATGTCCGCGGTCTGCTCGATGCGCTGGGCGCGCGAACTGCCGATGCCGTGCCCGGCGTCCGCATCGAGGCGCAACAGCACCGGCGCGGCATCCGGCGCGTCGGACACCGCCTTCTGCAGGCGCGCGGCCATCTTGGCGGATTGCCAGACCTCCACGCGCGGGTCATTCATGCCGTGCATCAGCAACACGGCCGGATAGCGCGTGCCGTCCACCACGTGGTGAAGCGAACTCATGGCGAAAAGTCCCGTGAAGCCGTCTTCGGTGGCCACGCTGCCGAACTCCGGGATGTTGGGCGGGCCGTTGGGCGTGAACTCGGCGCGCAGCGCGTCGAGCAACCCCACGCGCGGCACCACGGCGGCGAACAGGTCCGGCCGCTCGGTCAGCGCGCGGCCGACGGCGATGCCCCCGGCGCTGCCGCCGGTGATCGCCAGCCGCTGGGGGCGCGTGAACTGGCGCTCGACCAGAAACTCGGCGCAGGCGATCAGGTCGCGCCAGGTGTTTGGCTTGGTGAGCTTCTGCCCGCCCTTGTGCCAGGCCTCGCCGAATTCCCCGCCGCCGCGCACATGGCAGGTGCCGAGCACGCCGCCGCGCTCGAGCCAGGCCAGCGTGGCCGGATCGAACACCGGCGTCTGCGTGAGGCCGTATGCGCCATAGGCGCGCAGCAGCGTGGGCCGCAGCGTGTCGAGCCGCGTGCCGGACTTGTAGATGAGCGACACCGGCACGATGGTGCCGTCCTTGGCGCGCGCCTTGAGCCGCACTTCATCGATGCCGTCAAAGTTCACGGCCGACTTCGGCTGCAGGCTGGTGGCGATCAGGTTGCCGGAGCGCGCCTCCACGTAGGCGTAGCGCGGCGGCTCGGTCCACCCCTCGAGGCGCAGGAACGCGCCCGGCCGGGACGGTGAGGTGATCAACTGGCGGATGGCGAGGTCGAACGGCAGCCTCACGTATTCGAGCTTTCCGCCGCTGCGGTCGGACTCGCCAAAGTTGAGGCGCTGCAGGCGGTCCACCCCGGCAAACAACTCGCGCACGTACAGCGCGTCCTGCGCCACGGCGATCTGCTTGAGCACGGTGTCGCCGTTCGGCACGATGGTGACGGCGTGCCGCATCTCCGGGTTCGGCAGCGCCAGGCGCACCAGCTTGTAGTTGGGCGCGTCCTTGTGGGTCAGCACGTAAAGGAAGTTTTGGTGCGCGGCAAAGTCGACCACGTCGTGCGAGGGATCGATCACGCGCCTCCACGCGAACGGCGGCTTGACGCCGGGCGAGGCGGGCGCGACATACAGGCTGATGTCGGTCAGGTCGCCGTGACGGACGTAGGCGATCAGGGTCTTGCTGTCGGCAGAAAGGCGCACGTCGGGAATGTCGACGTCGGCCAGCGCCACACGCGCATCGCGCCCGATGCCCATGATCGGCTCGTCCTGCTCCAGCGGCCGGCCGATCACGTGGCGCCACGCCACGCTGTTGAGGTACCGGTTCGGCTTCGCTCCCGCCGCCTGAGGTGGCAGGCGATTGTAGAAAAACGACTTGCCGTCTGCATCCCAATGCACCCGGTCCGCGAACGCGATGCGATCGATGCGCAGGCCCGTCGGCTTGCCGGTGGCGGTACTGACGAGGCTGAACGTGACCTCCTCGCTGCCGCGCTCCGCCGTGCCCACCAGCACATGTCCGCCGTCGGGGGACACGGAAAAACTGTCGACCGTCTGGCGGCGGCCGGCAGTCGACGCCGCATCCGGATCGAACAGCAGCTTTTCAGCGCCGTTGACGCCCGTGCGCATATACAACCTGCGTCCGCGCTCGCCGGGCGCCTGGCGCAGGTAGAAGAACAGAGGATCGCGGCCCTTGCCGGCCATTTGCACCGCCGTCACCTGCACGCCGGTCTCGGACAATTGCGCGATCCGCTCCGCAAGCGCCTTGCGCCCGGGAATCGCATCGAGCACCGACCGCGCATGCGCCGACTGCGCCTTGAGGAACGCCGCCACCGCCGGGTCTTGCACATCCTCCATGTACCGGTAGAGATCCACCACTGCGCGACCGAAAAACGTCTCGGTCACCGGTCGCTCCTCGGCCAGCGGTGGGCGCGATGCCGCGTGGGACATCCCGCACAGCGCTCCCACCAGGGCGGCGCCGGCTGCCGCCGCGCGCAAGCTCGAGCGCACCATGAAACCGCCTCGCATCAAATCCAAGGAAAACGCCTTACCAGTAGTTCTCGACAATGATGTGCCCCGGCTCGAGGCGGCGATGCATGCGGAAACCCCTGGCTTTCAACAATGCGCGCATCGACTCGACCATCTCCGGGTTGCCGCACAGCATGAAGCGCGAGCGTTCGGGATCCAGCGCCGCCTGCGACGCTGCCTCCAGCGCGCCGGATTCGATCAATGCGGGAATGCGCCCTTGCAGCGCGCCGTGGCGCGCGTCACGCGTCAAGGTCACGACCAGGCGGAACTGCGCGCGACCCGGGGCCGCCGCCTGTTCGGCCAGGGCCTGCAATTCCTCCTCATACGCGAGGTCCGTGCGGTCGCGCACGGACAGCACAAGGACGATGCGCTCGAACTGGTTCCACACCTCGCGGCCGCGCAGCATGGAGACATACGGCGCAAGGCCGGTGCCGGTGGCGATCATCCACAGGTCGCGCGGGCCCTTGTGCTCGGTCCCGAAGCGGTCGAGCGTGAGGAATCCCTGCGGTTCGTGCTCGAGCAGGATGCGGTCGCCCACGTTGAAGCGCCCGACGCGGCTGGAGAACGCGCCGCCCGGCAACACCACCAGGAAGAACTCCAAGGTGTCCTCGTGCGGGGCGGAGGCGATCGAATACGCGCGCCAAAGCGTTTCGCCGGTTTCAGTGCGCAACCCGATGCGTGCGAACTGCCCGGCCCGGAACACATAGGACGGGTCGCGCGGGATGCGGAACGACATCAGGCCCGGATTCCAGCGATGCACCCAGACGATGCCGACGTCGCGGAATTTCGCGGCGGGTCCACCGGCTTCGGGCGACTGCACAGGCTCTTGCGCGTGCGGGCCGGCCACGCGCGTGTCCAATGCCGTCACCCGGTTATCCGCGCTTGACGGCGGGACGCGCCGTCTTGCCGGAAATGACAAACGAGGCGCGATCCTGCGCCACCGATGAACGGATCTCGGCGTTGAATCCGCCGGAGAGGTTGCTGTTGGCCGGCACCACGCTGACCGCGCCCGCCGCCTGCAACAGGTTGTTGGACAACTTGAGCTTTTCGTATCGGATCACGCCATCGGAAATGCGCAGCGCGCCGGTCAGGTCGGCAAACTTGGTCTGCCCCCCCACGCTGCCCGGGGTGCGCATCGCCTGCACGACATCGACGTTGCCGATCGCGCCTTCCTTGACATTGAAGGTGCCGTTGATCACCGGCTTGTCGAGCAATTCGACGAGGGTCGGGGCGCTGGCGGCCAGCGTGAATTGCCCGTCCATGCGGCCGGACATGGACACGTCGCGCGTGAAGACCTCGGTCAATTGGTCCACCTTGATGCGCTCGGCCGTCCACTCGGCGTTGACGGTAAACCCGCCCTTGAAATCCGCCTTGAGCGAGCCCGTGGCGCTGCCTTCAAAGCTCTTGACCTCAACCTTGGGGAAATTGAGCGTCTCGCCGAGCATCGTGCCGTGCGCGGACACCCGGTTGAGGGGGATGGCGGCGCCGATCGGCAGCGGCAGGTTGGTGGCCGAAAAGTCGACCATCCATTCGCCCTCAGGCGCGGGTTGCTCCGCGGTGCCCTTGCTGGGCGCGAAGTCGACACTCCATTTACCGTTGCGCAGGCGCGCCGAGGCCTTCTGGATCTTGCCGTTCTTGTCCAGGTCGATGTCGGCGTCAAACGCGTCGAGGGCGATCCCCTTGGATTCCACCTTGACGTTCTTGAGCGATACCCGGTCGATCTCGACACTCTTGCCGCGCTCCGCGGAATCGGCCCAGCGGGACATGCGCGGGACCGCGTCCGCCCCGATGGTGAGTTCGCCGACCTCCAGCATCTTGATGGCGAACCGGTCGCCGAACACGGACATCACATCCATGTACAGCTTGAGGTTGCTGCCCTTGACGTCATAGCCTTTGCCGACCGTGATCTGGTTGAGCGTGATGTGCGGTTTCGGAAACAGGCGGATGTGCATGCCGTCCGTGGACACGTCGTCGTGCATCCAGGTGGACAGCGCCTTGGCCAGCTTGGCATTCGCATCGCCCAGCGGCCACAGGTGGATGGCCGCGAATGCGGCGATCACCAGGCCGACCACGCCCCACGCCACGTAGACCATCGGGCTCGTGGCCTTTTTCTTCGGCCCGTACTTGTAGGCTTTCTTCTTCTCGTCCGGATCGATGCCCATGGCCAGATCGCGCTGGCGCTGTTCCTCGAGCTCGCGCAGCCGGGCCACTTCCGCAGCGCGCTGGCGCGCCTCGGCCTCCTCCTCCGCACGGAACCGCTCCTCGGCCTTCTCGCGCGCCGCGCGCTCGGCCGCGATGCGATCCTCCGCGCCGCGCCGTTCGGCATCCACGCGGGCCTGCGCCTCGCGCTCGGCCTTTTCCTTGCCGGCTTCGGCCTCCTGCGCGGCGCGCATCGCCTCCTCGCGGGCCTGCGCCTCGCGCTGCGCCTTCTCCTCGGCCTCGGCGCGGGCGAGCTTTTCGGCTTCGATCTTCGCGCGGTTCTCGCGTTCCGCCTTTTCGCGCATTTCGACTTCGATCAGCGCCTGGGCCTTGGCGCGGATCGTGGCTTCCTTTTCGGCCTGCAGCTTGGCGGCCATCTCGGCTTCCACGCGGGCGCGTTCCGCCGCTTCTTCGCGCGCGCGCTCCTCCAGCCTGGCGCGCGCGGCGGCTTCGGCCTCCTTGCGGGCGGCCGCTTCCGCCTCCGCCTTGCGACGCGCCTCCTCTTCCGCGCGCAGGCGCTCCTGCATCTCGGCCTCGCTGCGCTTGCGCGCCTCCTCTTCGGCCTTGAGCTTGGCGAGCATCTCCGCGGCCGCCTTCGCGGCGGCCTCCGCCTGCTGCTCGGCCATCATGCGCGCCTCGCGCTCGACCCGCGCTTTTTCCTCGGCGATCTTGGCGACCTGCTCTTCCATCTCGGCGCGGATGCGTTTTTCCTGCTCGGCCAGCATGCGCTTGGCATCCGCCTCGGCGCGCACCTTGGATTCCGCCTCCGCCTTGGCCAGCGATTCGCGCTCGGTCTTGAGCTGCTCGTCGAGCATGCGCCGGGCTTCCTCCTTGGCTTCCGCCGCGATGGCCGCCTGCACCTCCGCGCGCGCAGACTCCTCGATGTCGGCGTCCTTCATGGTCGCCTCCATCTCGGCGCGCAGCTTGGCCTCGATCTCGGCCTTCAGCTGGGCGCGCAGTTCCTTCTGCGCGTCCTCCAGTTCTTCCTGCTGCTTCTTGGCTGCCGCTTCCGCCTGCATGCGCTGTTCCGCCAGCGCCTTGGCTTCGGCCTCGGCCTTCGCGCGCGCGGTGGCCAGCGCCTGTG
>CAZTYC010000139.1:0-7244 GCA_964617435.1 uncultured Burkholderiales bacterium | reverse complement strand
TCGGCGCGCTGGCTTCCGGCCTGCTGCTCTACGGCATGTCGATGATTTACGGCGCCACCGGGTCGCTGGACGTGGCGCGCATCGCCAAGACGGTGGAATACAGCCATGCGAATGACAACCTGGTGCTGTTCGGCCTGATCTTCGTCGTCGCCGGCCTGGCGTTCAAGCTCGGGGCCGTGCCGTTCCACATGTGGGTGCCGGACGTCTACCACGGCGCGCCGACCGCGATGACCCTGTTCATCGGCGGGGCGCCGAAGATCGCCGCGTACGGGTTCATCATGCGCATCCTCGCCGATTCGCTGAACGGCGCGACGGCGGACTGGCAGACCATGCTCATGCTGCTGGCGGCGGGCTCGATCGCGCTGGGCAACATCGTCGCCATCGCGCAGACCAACCTCAAGCGCATGCTCGCGTATTCGACCATCTCGCACATGGGCTACCTGCTGCTGGGCATCCTGGCGGGTACCAAGAACGGTTACGCCGCCGGCATGTTCTACGCCATCAGCTACGCGATGATGAGCATCGCCGGCTTCGGCATGATCCTGCTGCTCTCGCGCGAGGGCTTCGAGGCCGACAACCTCGACGACTTCAAGGGCATGAACCAGCGCTCGCCGTGGATCGCCTTCCTGATGCTGGTGATCATGTTCTCGATGGCGGGCATCCCGCCGTTCCTCGGCTTCTGGGCCAAGCTGGCCGTGCTTGAGGGCGCGCTCAATGCCGGGTTCCTCAAGCTGGTGGTGTTCGCCGTGCTCATGAGCGTCATCGGCGCGTACTACTACCTGCGCGTGGTCAAGCTGATGTATTTCGATGCCCCAGTGGACGGCACGCCGATTGCCACGCCGGGCCTGGTGCGCGCCCTCATGGCGGTCAATGTGCTGGCGTTGCTGGCGTTGGGCTTGCTGCCCGGCGGGCTGCTCGGCATCTGCGTCAGCGCAATCCAGCGCTCGTTCTGATCCGGCACCAGGGTGCACGTGGGTTTGCCGTTGCTCCCGGATTTCACTGAAACCACGCTCGCCAGCGAGCGCGTTCTCGACGGCAAGCTCGTCAAGGTCAATGCCGACCGCGTGCGCCTGCCCGACGGCGGCGAGTCCTACCGCGAGTACGTGCTCCATCCGGGCGCCGTCGTCATCGCCGCGTTCGTGGACGCCGACACGCTCCTGCTCGAGCACCAGTATCGCTATCCGGTGCGCCGCCATTTCATCGAACTGCCCGCCGGCAAGATCGACCCGGGCGAACCGCACGCCACCACGGCCTCGCGCGAGCTCCTTGAGGAAACCGGCTACACGGCGAGCGAGTGGACGCACGCGGCGACCATGCACATGGGCATCGGCTACTCGAACGAAGTCATCGAGCTCCACGTGGCGCGCGGCCTGGAATTCCACGGCCACCGGCGCGACGAGGGCGAATTCCTCGAGGTGTTTTCGCTGTCCTTCCAGGAGGCCATCCGCATGGTCGGCGACGGCCGCATCACGGACGCCAAGACCTCGATCTCGCTGCTGTGGCTGGAACGGTTTCGCGACCGGTGGGCATGACTCCCGCGCCGTTTGACCTCGCCGTCATCGGCGCCGGCATCAATGGCTGCGGAATCGCGCGCGACGCCGCGGGCCGGGGGCTCAAGGTCTGCCTGATCGAGCAGGGCGACATCGCATCGGCCACCAGCCAGTGGAGTTCGAAGATGGTTCACGGGGGCCTGCGCTACCTGGAGCACTACGAGTTCCGCCTGGTGCGCGAGTCGCTCCGCGAGCGCGAGGTCATGCTGCGCATCGCGCCGCACCTGGTGCGTCCGGCCGAGTTCATCGTCCCGCATGACGCCGCCATGCGGCCGGCGTGGATGGTGCGCCTGGGGCTGTTCATGTACGACCACATCGGCGGCAAGATCTCCCTGCCGGGCTCGCGCACGGTGCCGTTTCCGGACGCGCGCTACAGCGCCGGTCTGAAACCCGCCTTCCCCCGGGGGTTCTTTTACTCCGATACGCGCGTGGATGACGCGCGCCTCACGCTGGCCAATGCGATGTCTGCCCGTGAGCTCGGTGCGGATGTTCGCGTGAAGTCCAGGTTCTTGAGGGGCGACCGCGAGGGCGGCGTATGGCGACTGCTGCTGGCCGACGCGGAGTCCGGCGCGGAGTCGATGATCGAGGCGCGCGGCGTCGTGAATGCCGCCGGCCCGTGGGTCAAGCGCGTGTTGGGCGAGGCGCTCAACGTGAAGCTCGATGCGACGGTGCGGCTGGTCAAGGGCAGCCACATCGTGGTGCCGCGCATCCACGCCGAGGCGCACACCTACCTGCTGCAGAACGACGACAAGCGCGTGATTTTCGTGATCCCCTACGAGGATGACTTCACGCTCATCGGCACCACCGACGTGGCCATCAAGACCCTGGACGAGGGCGCGGCGATCTCGCAGGCCGAGACTGACTATCTCCTGGCGGCGGTCAACCGTTACCTGGCCTCGCCGCTGACCTCCCGGGATATCGTCTGGAGTTACGCCGGCGTGCGGCCGCTGTTCGACGATGGTAAGGCCGATCCCTCGGCCATCACGCGCGATTACGTGCTCAAGATCGATGCGCCGACCGGCAAGCTGCCCCTGCTGTCCGTGTTCGGCGGCAAGCTCACGACTTACCGCAAGCTGGCCGAGCACGTGATGTCCGAACTCGCGCCGTACTATCCCGGCCTGCACGCCGCGTGGACCGCGGACCAGTCGCTGCCCGGCGGCGGCACGGCGGACATGGGCGCGCTGCTCACCCGGATGGAGCAGCAGTACGCGTCGCTGCCCGCGGACCTGGTGGCGCAGATCACGCGGCGCCATGGCGACCGCACGCCGCGCGTGCTTGGCGGCGCGGCGTCGCTCGCGGACCTCGGCGAGACTTTTGGCACGGGCGCGCATCTTCTGTGCGAGGCCGAGATCGACTACTGTATCGCCGAAGAATGGGCCCGCAGCGCGGAAGACATCCTGTGGCGACGAACCAAATGCGGCTTGCACATGGACACCGTGACGCGCGATCGCGCCGCCGCATTCATAGCGAAAAAGTGTCAAACCCGTTGATGGGCGGGCGTTTTCAGGCAAAAATGCCTGGAACACCGCGCCAGCTATTGAGTTTTGTTGCGTGAGTAACGCGCTTTGATCGATCTTTCCCACCTGCCTCCGGAACGCCTGCGCGCGGTGCGCGGCTTGTTGTTCGACATCGACGACACGCTCACCACCCACGGCCGGCTGACGGCGCGCGCCTATGCCGCGCTGGAGCGGGCCCGCGACGCCGGACTCATCGTGGTGCCGATCACCGGCCGGCCGGCCGGCTGGTGCGACCACATCGCGCGCATGTGGCCGGTGGATGGCGTGGTCGGCGAAAACGGCGCGTTTTACATGGCGCACGATGGCGCGTCGGGCCGGCTGGTCACGCGGTTCTTCAAGCCTGCGGATGAACGCCGCGCCGACCGCGTGCGCCTCGACGCCATCGCGCAGGACATCCTCGACGCCGTTCCCGGCGCCGCGCTCGCCTCGGACCAGGACTATCGCGTGGCCGACATCGCCATCGATTTTTGCGAGGACGTGGCGCGATTGCCGCCGGATAGCGTCGAACGCATCCGGCGCTTCATGGAGGCGCGCGGGCTCACCGCCAAGGTCAGCTCCATCCACGTGAACGGCTGGTTTGGCGGCTACGACAAGCTGGCCACCACGCGACTGTTGCTGCAGGAGCGTTTCGGCGTGGACCTCGACGAGCACCGCGAGCAGTACGTTTTCGCCGGCGATTCGCCCAACGACGCGCCGATGTTTGCGTACTTTCCGCTGTCGATCGGCGTGGCCAACGTGCGCGCGTTCGCCGGCCAGCTGCCGGCAGAACCCCGTTACGTCACCGCAGCGGAGTGCGGCGACGGGTTCGCGGAAATTGTCGCCGCGCTGCTTGCCGCGCGCGCGGGCGCTAGTGCGGTGCGCCCGTCAACGTGAACGCCAGGATCCAGTAAATCACCCCGGCGCCCGCCGCCACGCCGGCCAGGCCCAGCATCCAGCGGCGGCGCGTGAGCACGAAAATGGCGGCGAGGGAAATGGCCACCTGGATGAACGTCATCGACTGTGCGAGCTTTTCATGCGGGTGCAGGGATTCCTGCGATTTCTGGTCCGCCGCCACCGAGAGGCGCTCGAATTCCTCGGCCTTCTTGCGGATCTCCTCCTTCTCGGCCTTGTAGCGCTTCACTTCCTCGCCGTAGCGCGCGCGCTTTTCCGGATCGGTCGCCAGCCCCTCGGCCAGTTCAGCGAGGTTCTGCTTGGTGCCCTTGGCCTGGTAGTACGCCCATTGGTTCGACGCATCCGCCTTCTTGAGCACGGCCTCGTTCTTGAAATACAGCGCCTCGTTTTGCGTGTGGCCGCCCTGGTAGCTGACGATGGCGCCGATGGTGGCGAGGATCGCGGTGAAGATCGCCACCCACAGCACCAGCCTTGCCTCGCTGGGCTTGGCATCGTCGTGGGCGCCTCCGTGGCCGTGGGCTTCGTGCTCCACCGCGTGATCGTGCGGGCCGTGTACGTGAAATCCTTTTCCTGACATGTGGGGTTTCCTTTCGAGTCCTGCGCGAATCTGCAGTCGCGCGAATCAGCGTTGAACCGGGGGGCGGGCGCCGGCAAAGGCGCGCTTGAATGTTTCGAGGATGGGTGGCCAGGCGGGCGTCCACGGGGCGATCAACTCGAAATGGCCCGCGGCCGGCAAGTCGACCACTTCCAGCGTCTCTCCACGCGCGCGCTTGGCTGTGGCGTACGCACGCCCGAGGGGCGGCAGCACGAGCTTGTCGTCCTGTCCCTGCACCAGCCATTGCTTGACGGGAATTCTTAGTTCGGCTGGCGAGGTGTCCGCGAAGGCGGATTTTCCGCGGCGCGGCAGATCGACCAATTGTGAGACGGTGTCTGCGCCGCAGGCATGCGCGCCGGCGGTGGCGAACACTTCGATGTCGGTGATCGCGGCGATGCCGACCACCGCATGGACGGGCAGCGGTGCGCCGCCGTGCAGCACGCTGGACGCCGGGAGGTTCGCGCGCGCCGCCAGCCACAGCGCCAGGTGCCCGCCCGCCGAATGCCCGCTCGCCACCACGCGGGACAGATCCAGCCGGTGAGTGGTGGCGATGGCGCGCAGGTGATCGGCCGCCGCCGCGACGTCATTGAACATGCCGGGGTAGGGCGCGCCCGCGTGTCCGAGCCGGCGATATTCAATTTCCCACACCGCGTACCCGGCCTGCCGCAGGCCATCAGCCATGAAATGCGTCAGTTCGACGCCCGGATACTGCGCGAGCCAGCATCCGCCGTGGATCAGGATCACCACCGGATGCGGCCCGGTACCGGTGGGCAGCCAGAGGTCGCCAAAGTGCAGCGGGTCCGGCCCGTAGGGCAGGCGATGGTCCGCCTTCAGCGCGGGGCGCTGGAGGATGTCCTTCCAGGACAGCAGGCCGGCGTCCGCGTCGCACATGGCCGTCAGTCCGCAAGCCAACAGGAGGGAAGCAAACAAGGCGCGCACATCAACGCCCCGGCCGGGACCGCCGCCGCGCCTGGGTTTCATATTCCACGCGGCGGATCAGTTTTTCGGATTCGGTCTCCGCCTCGCGATAGAGCAGCGGGAAACTGCCCTTCAGGAAGGTCCATTCCCGGTGCAGGAAATGCCCGCGCAATTGCTCCAGCGCGGGCAGGTTCGACTGGCGCCGCAATTCGATCAGATGCCCGTCGAGCAACTCGCGCATGCGTTGCTCCGCAGCCTCCATCAACTGGTTCACGGCCTTCAGTTCGGACACGCGCGCGCGCAGGATCTCCGGCACGTTGATGGCGGACAATTGCGCCACGTCCTTCATGTGGGCGTTTTGGCGGATCTTGCTGGCCAATTGGCGGCACTCGACGTCGAGCGCCTCCAGCGCCTTCATGGCGGCGTAGTCGGCGTCCGGCAGGCGGTTCTTGCGGCGATTGGGCTGGACACTCATAAGGACGGGCGGGTGCGCCGTAAAATGCACGGCGAACCCCCATTATCGCGCGAGCCATGAACATTCCCAACCTTGCAACCCTCGAAATTTCCGCAACGGACGGCGTGGCCGACGTCCGCCTCAACCGGCCCGACAAGGCCAACGCGCTCAGCCTGGACGGGTGGCTGGACCTGCGCCGCGCGTTCGACTGGGTCGATGGCGAGCCGGCCGTCCGCGTGGCGGTGCTGTCGGGCAACGGCAGGCACTTTTGTTCCGGCATCGATATCTCCATGCTGGCTGGAATCGCGGACCAGGTCGATGACGATTGCGAAGGCCGCAAGCGCGAGAAGCTGCGGCGCGTGATCCTCGACCTGCAGGACACCCTGACGAGCCTGGAGCGCTGCCGCAAACCGGTGATTGCGGCCGTCCACGGCGCGTGCATTGGCGGCGCGATCGATCTGCTCTGCGCAGCCGATATCCGCCTCGCCGCATCCGACGCGCGCTTTTCGATCAAGGAGATCGACATGGGCATGACCGCGGATGTCGGCACGCTCCAGCGCCTGCCCAAGCTCATCGCGCCCGGCGTGGTGCGCGAGCTGGCCTTTACCGGCCGCGAATTCTCGGCCGACGACGCATCGCGTTGGGGTTTCGTCAACAAGGTGTGCGCGGATGCCGACCAGGTGCGCGCCGAGGCCATCGCGATGGCGAGGAGCATCGCCGGCAAGTCGCCGCTGGCCGTGCGCGGCATCAAGGAGCAGCTCAACTACGCGCGCGACCACAGCGTGGCCGACGGCCTCAACCACGTCGCCACGTGGAATGCCGCCCTGCTGATGTCAGCGGACCTGAACGAGGCCGTGATGTCCTCGATGCAGGGCAAAACGCCAAAATTCAGGGACTAAAGTCAAGGATTGGCGCGGCCTCCAGCGGTTTTTCGCCAGGAAAGGCGCGCCAATGCTGGGGTTTGACTAGTCGGCCTGCGACGGCGCGGCGGCAACCGGCGGCTCCGGCGCCGCAAGCGCGTGCGCACGATGTCCGCGCGCAAAGATCGTATAGAGCGCCGGTACCACGAGCAGCGTCAGCAGGGTGCCCAGCGTCATGCCGCCGACGATTACCCAGCCGATCTGCTGACGCGATTCCGCGCCCGCACCGCTGGCGTAGGCCAGGGGGGCGGCGCCGAGCACGGTGGCGCCCGTGGTCATCAGGATCGGCCGCAGCCGCAGTTGGGCGGATTCGACCACCGCGTCCTTGATCGAGCGTCCCTGTTCCTGCAACTGGTTGGCGAATTCCACGATCAGGATGCCGTGCTTGGTGATGAGGCC
>CAZTYC010000138.1:0-7277 GCA_964617435.1 uncultured Burkholderiales bacterium | reverse complement strand
CAGGCGGCGCGCGATCTCGGTCTTGCCGACGCCGGTGGGGCCAATCATGATGATGTTCTTGGGCGTGATTTCGTTGCGCAGCGGTTCGGCCACCTGCGCGCGCCGCCAGCGGTTGCGCAGGGCGATCGCCACGGCCTTCTTCGCCTTCGCCTGGCCGACGATGTGCTTGTCGAGTTCGGAGACGATTTCTTTCGGGGTCATCATGGGGCGGAGGCTCGCGAGGGATCGGGTCTGGGGTGAAACGCCAGGATGGGCGCGGTGTTTCGGGCAAAAACGGCCTGGAAGCGGCGTGGAATCTGGAGTTTCACGCCCAGGCGCGGAGCCGCGCCGCGGTCACAGCGTTTCGATCACGTGATTCTGGTTGGTGTAGATGCACAGGTCGCCGGCGATGGTCAGCGCCTTTTTCACGATGGCCTCGGGCGGCAGCTCGGTGTTCTGCAGCAGCGCCTGGGCGGCCGCTTGCGCGTACGCGCCGCCGGAGCCGATGGCCAGCAGGCCGAGCTCGGGTTCGAGCACATCGCCGTTGCCGGTGATGACGAGCGAGCTGGTCTTGTCCGCCACGGTGAGCATGGCCTCAAGGCGGCGCAGGATGCGATCGGTGCGCCAGTCCTTGGCGAGCTCGACGGCCGAGCGCATGAGATGACCCTGGTGTTTTTCCAGTTTCGACTCGAAGCGCTCGAACAGCGTGAATGCATCTGCCGTCGCACCGGCGAACCCGGCGAGGACCTGGTCCTTGTACAGGCGCCGGACCTTGCGCGCGGACGCCTTGATGACGATGTTGCCGAGGGTGACCTGGCCGTCCCCGCCCATGGCCACGGCCGCGCCGCGACGGACCGAGAGGATGGTGGTGCCGTGAAATTGTTCGAGACTCATCGGGGACAGATGGGGAGGCGATCGCCGATTTCAAGCGCGCGGCGGGATCACACCGCCTTCTTGCGCATCAGGATGGCGTGCTTGGTCATGCCGAACACTTCCAGCTGCGCGGCCACCAGCTCGTTGAGGTTCGAGAGGATCACGCGCTTTTGCGCCAGGTGGATCGCGCGCACCGCCTCGAAGAATTGCGAGGTGGCGGAAAAATCGATGCGCATCAGGGCGCTCAGGTCCACCAGGACCTCCTGCTGGCGCCCGGCCGAGTAGCTGGCCAGTTGTTGCAGCATGTCGCGGCTGTTGGCGGAGAATACGCCGCGCAGGGCGAGCCCGGCCTCGGCCGGGGCGGCGGCGTCCGCGCCGCCCGCCGCGGCCTTGTCGTCCGCCGCGCCGCCGGGGCGCACCACGTTTTCCCAGGCGGGCGGGGACATCTCGAAGGCCACCGCGTATTCAAGACCCAGTTCCTCGTACTCGTCGTGCTTGCCGTCGAGGATGTACAACTCGAAGAGCAGCGACCAATACCCCTGCGAGGCCGTCACCGGCTGGCCGGACAGGTCGTTGATCGACTTTCTGAGCAGCGCGGCGAAATCGGCGAGGCCGTTGAACCACATCGGGATCTTCATGCGGCGCAGGCGGTTGAACACCAGCGACAGCAACTCCGCTTCCTCGTTGTGGATCGACTTGACCTTTTCAAAGCCGATGCGGCAGCTGCCCATTTCCTTGGCGAACGCCTCGAACTTGTCGATTTCCGCCAGCAGGCCGCCGTCGGGGGTCGGGCTGATCGCGTAGAAGTCCTTGCGCTCGCGCTTTTCCTTGCGGCGCGGGTCGGTCGCCTCGGTCGCGGAAGTCCACACCGGCGGCGAGCGCTCGAACTTCACCGTGAACAGCATCGACAGCGCGTCGAATTCCTTGCGGTTGTTGGTCAGCTGGTAGAGATCGAACAGCATCAGCCAGACGCGCAGGCTGTCCTTGCCCTCCTTGGTGCGCAGGTTTTCCTTGAGCACCTGTTCCGCAGCGTCGTAGCAATCGGCCGAGTACAGCAGCGCGGCTTCGTAGAGCGGCGGGAACGCGGTTGAATCCGGCGACAGCTGTTCGGCGGTGAAACTGCCCGAGGTGGTCATGGCGGGCTTGGCGGTCGCGCCGATGGAGTTGCCGCCCCCGGGGGTGGGCGGCGCGGGGCGCATCGGCGGCTTGGGCGGGGCGGTGGCCATCAGGGTTTCACGGGTTCGGCGTCAACCAGCCGGTAATAAATGGAGGAATCATTGACCAGTTCCAGCTTCCCGGCCACGACGACCGGATCGTAGGCGTTGAATTCCACCGGGATGCGGGCGAGCACTTCGATCATCGAGTCCGGGCCTTGCGAAACGCAGAACGGGCAATGCGTCGGCAGCGGCGAGAGCAGGAAGTGCTTTTGCTTTGGCGTCGTCGAGAGCGGCAGGATGTAGCCGTACAGTTTCACCGGCTTGCTGTCCAGGTCGCGCAGGACTTTGGCGAATTCCGGGCGCAGCGTGGTCTTGCCGTCCTTCTTTTCCTCGACCAGTTTCACCTGGCGGAACATCAGCCACGGCACCGTGCCGGCCGGCACGCCATCCTTGGGCAGGTAGCTCAGCAGCTGGTCGTCGGCAATGCGCGCCGCGGGCGGCGGAATCGACGGTGCGGCGGGCGCCTGCGCGAATGCGATGCCGCCTGCCGCCAGCAGCGTCAATGCAAGGGTGCGCGCAACAAGCATCATCGGAGTCGGTTCAATTGAGTGCCAATCCTGCCGGCAAATTCGTTCGATACGCCCGCCACGCGGGAATGACCGCCGCCACGGCCGACAGGGCCAGTGCACCGGCAATCACCCACGCCTCGTCCCGGGTCCATGTCCATCCGCCGAGGTCGATGCCTTGCGGCCTCGCCACCCACGCGCCCAGTCCGTCCACGGCCGCGTGCCCCAGCAGCAGGCCGAGTATAACGCCCGCCAGCCCGAGGACCGTGCCTTGCAGGATGAAGCTGGAAAACACCACGCCGCGCGGCGCGCCCAGCACGCGCAACAGATAGAGGTCGCCGCGGCGTTCCGACATCGCGGCCGACAGGGCGGCGAACACGCTGGCCGCCGCCAGCAGCACCACGCCCGCGGCCAGCGCGCGCAGCACCTGGATGCCGAGGCCGAGGAAGCCGAACAGGCGCGTCATTTCCTGCGCGGGCGACGCCGCCTGCACCGCGCCGTTGGCGTTGATTTCGCGCGGCAGGCGCGCCGCCGCCAGCGGGCTGGCGGTCTGGACGAGCAGCGCCGTGATGTCGCGCGGCGCATCTTCCGCGCGTGGGTGATCTTGTTGCGGCGCCGGGGCTGCGCCAGAAAGCGCCCCCGCGGCGGCCGCTGCCGGATGCAGGTGCCACACGCTTTCCATCGGGGTGACGATCAGGCGGTCCGCCACCGATCCGGTGGGCGCGAAAATGCCGGTCACCACGAAGGCATCAGCGTCGTGCGGGCTGCCGCTGTCCGCCAGGCCGTGGTTGCCGGCAAACCGCGCGCCGAGGGCCAGCCCGGTGTCGCGCGCCACTTGTGCGCCGAGCGTCGCCTCCAGGGGTTGCGCGGCGCGCGTGCCGCTCGCCACGCGCAGGCCGTAGAGCGCGTCAAACTGCGCATCGGTGCCGACAACGCGAAAGCGCCGGAAACTGTCCCCCAGCGCCAGCGGGACGGCGCGCCGCACCATCGGCATCGCCGCGATGCGCTGGGCATCTTCGGCGGAAATGTTTCCGGTCGGGATGTCGACATGGTAGACCGAGGACAGTACGAGCTGCAGCGGGCTGCCCTTGGCGCCCACCACCAGGTCGATGCCCGCATTGTCGCGCTCGCTTCGCGCCTCCAGCTGCTGGTTGACCAAGAGGAGCGCCACGATCGTGGCCACGCCGAGCGCGAACATGAGCACCGTGAGCAGCGCGGCGCCGGTGCGCGCCTTGAGGGAGGCCGCCGCCAGCATCCAGCCGGTGGACAAGTCGTGGCGGAGGCTCATGCGCGCGGCGGCAGGGTGAGCACCTGCGTGAAACGGTCGCGGATGCGCGCATCGTGGGTGGCGACCACCAGCGTGGCCCCGGCCGCCCCCGCCTGCTCGAGCATCAGCTGCAGGGCGGCTTCGCAATTCGCGTCATCGAGCGCCGAGGTCGGCTCGTCGGCCAGCACCAGCGCCGGCTGGTGGGCCAAGGCGCGCGCCAGCGCCACGCGCTGCGCCTCTCCCTGCGACAAGGCGGCCGGCATGCGGTGCGCGAAATCTTCGAGCCCGAGGCGCGCCAGCAGCGCATGCGCGCGGGGCGGATCGGGATCGAGGCCCGCCACCCGGCGCGCGAGGATGAGGTTGTCGAGCACGTTCAAGGCGCCGATCAAGTGCAGGCGCTGGAGCACAAACCCCATGTGCCGTCCGCGCAGGCGGTCGCGCGCGGATTCGCCAAGCGCAAACAGCGATTGGCCGCGGAACAACACCTCGCCTTGCGCGGGCGCGGAGAGGCCGGCCAGCAGGTTGAGCAGCGTGGTCTTCCCCGAGCCCGACGGGCCGAGGACCAGGGTGTGCTGCCCTTCGGTGAGGGTGAAACTTTGCGGCGGAAACACGCTGGCCCCCGCGCCGTGCCGCGCGGTGAGCGCGCGGGCCTCCAAGAGAGGCGCAGGCGGCATCTACTTGACGGTGAGCGTGGCGTCCTTCGAGTCCGCCACGCAGTACGCCAGGCCTTCGATGAACACCTTCTTCGGCAGGTTGCGGCCGATGAACACCATCTTCGACTCGCGCTTTTCGCCCGGCGCCCACGGCTTTCCCGGGCTGCCGCCCATGGTCATATGCACGCCCTGGAAGATCATGCGGTTCTTCTGGCCCTCGATGTTCAGCACGCCCTTGTAGCGCAGCATGTCGTTGCCGTAGGTCTGGATCAGCAGCGAGAGGAAGGCCTCGATCTTGGCGATGTCGAGCGCGCGCTCGGAGGTGAACACGAAGGACGAGATGTCGTCGTCGTGGTGGTGGTGCGAATCGGTGAGGAAGTCGGGGTCGATTTCCAGCGTCGCGTTGAGGTTGAAGCCGCGCACGTCGAGGATTTCCTTGATGTCGGTCTCGCCGAAGTGCACCTGCTTGTAGCTGGCGCGCGGGTTCATGTTCTTGAGCCGCGCGATGAGCGCGTCGGTCTCTTCCTTGGCCACCAGGTCGGATTTCGAAATCAGGATGCGGTCGGCGAAGCCCACCTGCTCGCGCGCGGTGGCGTTCTCGTTGAGCTGCTGGGTGGCGTGCTTGGCGTCGACCACCGTGATGACGGCATCGAGCAGGAAGGCGTCGTGGATGTCGTCGTCCATGAAGAACGTCTGCGCCACCGGGCCAGGGTCGGCCATGCCGGTGGTCTCGATGATGACGCGGTCGAACTTGAGCTTGCCGTGGGCGCGCTTCTTGGCCAGGTCGCCGAGGATCTTCACCAGGTCGCCGCGCACGGTGCAGCAGATACAGCCGTTGTTCATCTCGAGGATCTGCTCCTCCTTGTTCTGCACCAGGATCTCGTTGTCGATGCCGGTCTCGCCGAACTCGTTCTCGATCACGGCGATCTTTTCGCCGTGGCGCTCGGTGAGGATGCGGTTGAGCAGCGTGGTCTTGCCGGCGCCGAGAAAGCCGGTGAGGATGGTGGTGGGGATGGGGGCGGATGTGGCCATGGCAACCTGGAAAAAATGCGATGTCGAAAGCGTGACCGATGGAAATCGGGGCAAAAAAACGAATATCAAGCCCGCGTCCAGCCGGGGCCGAGCAGCTTGAGCACGCTATTGTCGTCCAAGTCCTGCGCGATGACCACCAGGCGGTTGCGCCGATCGTCGTCCGCGCCTCCGGGCAGGCGCGCGAAGGGATACACGCTGTGCTGCACGGCGTGCACGGCATGGGGCTGCGCGTCGCCGGCAAAGGCGACCACCCCTTTCAGGCGCAACAGCCGCTCGCCGGCAATCTCCGCGAATGTGCCCAGCGCATCCTCGAATGCGGTGCGATCGAGGTCCTTCTCGTGAACGAATGCGAAGCTCCTCACGCGCGCGTCGTGGGTGGCGCCGTCGCGGAAGACCGAGGGCATCACGCGATGGGCTGCCGCCACGCGGTCGAAGGCCAGCCAGCGCGTAGCACCTGCCTGCGCGAGGCTGGTATCGGCCAGTTGCGCGAGGTTGGCGCCGGTATCGAGCACCGTGGCGGAAGGGTTGAGCTGGCGGAGCCGTTCAGTCAATGCGGAAATTCTGGCGGCGTCCGCCAATTCGCGCTTGGTCAGGATGATCCGGTCCGCCACGGCGACCTGCTTGATCGCTTCGCGATGGCGGTCCAGCGTCGCCACACCGTGCACGGCATCGACCGTCGTGATCAGGCCGGCAAAGGCGTACCGCGCGGCGGCCAGCGGCAGGTCGACCAGCGTGTGCAGGATCGGCGCGGGGTCGGCGAGGCCGGTCGTTTCGA
Organism: uncultured Burkholderiales bacterium; assembly: GCA_964617435.1. GTDB lineage: Bacteria > Pseudomonadota > Gammaproteobacteria > Burkholderiales > Usitatibacteraceae > UKL13-2. The sequence goes on along the minus strand of CAZTYC010000138.1, from coordinate 975 downwards.
TCACCACGCGCTCAAAGGGCGGAATCGTTCCCCGCGCCCGTTCGTAGTACAGCTCGCGCAGGACCTTGACCAGATCGCCCGCGACCGAACAGCACAGGCAGCCGTTGGACAGCACCGCGATGCGCTCGCTGGAGGCGCGCACCAGCAGGTGGTCGAGCGCGATTTCGCCGAATTCATTGATCAGCACCGCCGTCGCCGACCACGCCGGATCGCGCAGCAGCCGGTTGAGCAATGTGGTCTTGCCGCTGCCGAGGAAGCCGGTCAGCAGGAAGACGGGGGTCAGCGGGGAGGCGGGCATGGCAGATCAAAGTCCAGGACTGGCGCGGCGTTCAAGGCGAAAACGGCTGGAAATGCCCGCCCGTATTCGTGTTTGTCGTTTTTCTGCTGGGCGGGGTGCGCGGCGAAGTTGAGAACCGCCGGCAGGCTCCGCGCACCGGTACATTCCGCCGTGCCGTTGCCGTCCGCCACATGCCGGCACATGCGCGGCGGGGGCGCGTGCAAGAATACCCGCCTTTTCACGACCAAGCCATCGCCCGCCGGTGGGCCAATTCTTCCTGGGACCTCCTATGAACACTTCGATTCTCCGTCCGTTGACCCCCTTGATTGCAGGCCTGGCCCTGGGCCTGGCCGCCGCCACCGCCGTGGCCGATCCGGCGCTCGACAAGGTGCTGGCCGGTGCGCACCGCTCCGAGGCCAACCGCGCGCGCGACGTCTACCGCCACCCGAAGGAAACGCTGGCTTTCTTTGGCGTGAAGCCGGATTCCACCGTCGTCGAACTCGCACCCGGCGGCGGCTGGTACACCGAAGTGCTCGCCCCGTACCTGCGCGACAAGGGCCGCTATTACGGCGCCGCCGGCGAGCGCGGCGTGCAGGTGGTCAAGGACCTGGCGGCCAAGAATCCGGCCCTGTTCGACAAGGCCGGCACGCTGGTCTTCAAGGCCGACAAGGTTGAATTCAAGCCGGAAGGCGGCGCCG
>CAZTYC010000137.1:0-7292 GCA_964617435.1 uncultured Burkholderiales bacterium | reverse complement strand
GCGAATCCGAACGGCGGATGCATGAACGAGGTTTGCAGGTTCACGCACAGCATGACGCCGAACCACACCAGCGCGGCGTCCTCCCCCACGACCGGCGTGAGCAGCGCCTTGGCGACCGGGGCGAGCAGCGGCACGATGATGAACACGATTTCGAAGAAGTCCAGGAAGAACGCCAGGAAGAAAATGAACAGGTTCACAAAGATCAGGAACCCCCACACGCCGCCAGGCAGGCTGCCGAGCAGGTGCTCCAGCCAAGGGCCGCCATTGACCCCCTGGAAGACCACGGAAAAGCAGGTCGAGCCGATCAGGATGAATACCACCATGGCGGTGATGCGCATCGTGGAACCGCAGGCCTTGCGAATCAGGTTGCGCAAGTCCTCGATCAGGGCTGCCTGAAGGCACAGCCAGGCAACCGCGGCGTACAACACCGCGCACGCCACCTTGAATGGGACGGATTTGAAGGCATAGATGCCGATGACGGTCGCCACGCCCGCCGCGACCAGTCCGACCTGGAACACCCGCCGGCCCGCCGCGCCCAATTGCGGGTGCCGCTGCACCGCCAGCACCAGCGAAGGCGGCACCAGCTGCGTGATCGTTCCCGACGCGGCCAGCACGCCGGTGGCGTATTTCATGTTGTAGCCGTAGCGCATCATGATCGGCAGCGAGATCAACGCCATCGCGATCACCTGCGCCGCCACCGTGCCGGTGATCGCGCCGAGGATGAATCCGACCAGAATGACGGAGTAGCCCAATCCGCCGCGCACCGGCCCGAATAACTGGCCCATCGAGTCGAGCATGTCCTCGGCGATGCCGCACCGCTCGAGGATCGTGCCCATGAAAGTGAAGAACGGGATCGCCAGCAGGAGGTCGTTTGAGAGGACGCCGAGGATGCGCTGCGGAATGGCCTGCAGGAAGGTCGCCGCAAAGAAACCCTGCTCGATCGCGATCGCGCCGAACACCAGGCCAAGGGCCGCCAGCGTGAAAGCCACCGGATAGCCGATCAGCATGGCCGCGATCATGCCGCCGAACATCAGCGGCGGCATCCATTCGATGGGGATCATTGCACCGGCCTCTCGTAATGGGTATCGAGCACCACGTCGCCGTGCAGGGCGATGGCGCGCTTGAGGATTTCCGACAGGCCCTGCAGGCACAGCAGCGCAAATCCGGCGGGCACCAGGACCTTGAACGGCCAGCGCACCAGGCCGCCGGCGTTCGAGGACAGCTCGTTCCCAGACCAGGCATCGAGGAAGATCGGCCAGGCCATGTAGCCGATGATGGCGCAGGCGGGAACCATGAACAGCAGGGCGCCCAGGAGGTCGAGCCATTTTTGCGCGCGATCCGTGAGCCGTCCGTAGAAGATGTCCACGCGCACATGCTCATTGAGCTTGAAGGTGTGGGAGGCGCCCAGCATCACCACCGCCGTGAACAGGTACCACTGGATTTCGAGCCATGCATTCGAACTGATGTCGAAGGCGTATCGCACCATCGCGTTTCCGGCGCTGATCAGGCAGGACAACAGCACCGCGGCACTCGCAACCCGGCCGACTTGTTCGTTCAAGGCGTCAATGGCGCGCGACACCCCCAGAAACCTCCGCATGGTCATGCCCCTCGAATGATGGTCAATGGCGTGCGCAGGATTGTAATGGCAAGTCCGCGGTCCGGGCTGCCGCAAAGTCCGTTGGCCGACCGGGTGGCGCTCAAGGCGGGCGCCGATCCCATTCGATGCTTGCCTGCGCATCCGGTCATGCGACAATATGCCGCCCCCCACTTATCCGGCCTTCTGGAGCCATGCCGCCATGACGTTGCAACCGATCGTGTACGCCGATGCGCTGGTTCTGTCGGTTTCCGGGAGGCTGGATCAAATGACCTGCGAGTCGTTTAGGTCGACGCTCACGCCGCACTTGTCCAATGCGCTGGCCGCAGGGCAGGGCGTGGTGCTCGACTTGGCGAAACTGGACTATGTGTCCAGCGCCGGATTGCGGTGTTTCATGCTGGCGGCGAAGGAGGCCAAGGCCAAATCCGGAAAGATCGCGGTGGCCGACCTGCAGCCCATGGTGGCGGAGATCTTCCAGATCAGCAGGTTCGACCTGGTTCTGCCGGTGTATGCCCACGTGTCGGATGCGCTGCAGGACATCTCGAGCGCCGCCGCGTCGGCCTACCTTTCAAAACGGGGGTGACCGGATGCGCGTGCGCTTTTGGGGAACGCGCGGCTCGATTCCCGTGGCGCTGACCGCCGCGGACATCCGCGAAAAAATCGTCATGGCGCTGCTCAAGGCGGACGGCCGTCGCTTCGAGGATGCCGAGGCGGCAAACGCCTTTGTCCGCGACGAGTTGGGTTTTTCGGTGGCGGGCACCTACGGCGGGCATACGCCATGCGTGGAGATCGAGACCGGCATCGGCGAATACCTTGTGTGCGACCTCGGTTCCGGGGCGCGCCCATTGGGCGCCCACATCAACGCGCGCCAGCATGGCAAGCCGGCTGTCATCCATGTGCTGATGTCCCACGTGCATTGGGACCACATCATGGGCTTTCCGTTTTTCCGCCCCGCGTACATTCCGGGCAACGTGGTGAAGATCTACGGTTGCCACGACGTGATCGAACAGGCGCTGCGCGCCCAGCAGGACCCGCCCTGTTTCCCGGTGCCCCTCAGCGTGATGTCGGCCAAGATTGAATTCGTGCGCGTCGAGCCGGACAGGGCTTTCCAGATCGGCCCCGTCTCCGTCACCCCCAGCCTGCAGCTGCACGGCGGGGATTCATACGGGTTTCGCATCGAGCACGAGGGCAAGGTCGTCGTCTACTCGACCGACTCCGAGCACAAGGTGGAAGACCAGCGCCAGACCAGCCATGTCACGCAATTCTTCCGCGATGCGGACCTCGTGATCTTTGACGCCATGTATTCATTCGCCGAAACGGTGTCGGTCAAGGAGGATTGGGGGCACTCGTCCAACGTTTTTGCCGTGGAACTGGCGCAGGCGGCGCGCGTGAAGAAGTTGGCGCTGTTCCACCATGAGCCGGTGAACGACGATGCAAAGCTTGAACGGCTCCTTGCCGAAACCCGGCGCCTGGAAGAGATCACCAATGACGGCCACCGGGTGTTGATTTCGTCCGCCTACGACGGGCTGGAAATCGAGGTCTGACCTTGCCCACGTCCCCGCGCCGATCGTTGCGGCGATACCGGCTCGCGGCTGGGGCACTGCTGGCGGTTGTCGCGTGCGCGATGTTTCTCGGCCCGCCGCCGGTGATGTTGCTGCGCAATGCGGTGTTCGACGCCTACCAGCGCTTGTTTCCGCGCGAGCGTCACGAAGCGCCGGTGATCATCGTGGAAATCGACGAAAAGAGCCTGGCGGCCCTCGGCCAATGGCCCTGGCCCCGGTCGCGCATCGCGGATCTGATCGATCGCATCCAGTTGCACCAGCCCGCGGTCATCGGCATCGATCTCCTGTTTGCGGAGCCGGACCGCTTTTCGCCTGCCATGATGGCCGAAGCGTTGCCCGTGATGCCCACGGAAATGGCGGAGAAGCTCGCCACCCTTCCGACCACCGATCAGTTGCTCGCGCAGGCCTTCCGCCGCTCCAACGTGGTGCTCGGGGTGGCCGGCCTGCCCAATGTGGACGCGCGGTTTCCCTATCCGCCGCGCGCCGCGCCCATGAGCCTCGACGCCCAGCAGCCGTTGGAGCGGCTGCGCAGGTATGCGGGCCATTTGCAGAGCCTTCCGGAGCTGGATCGGGCTGCGAAAGGGCGTGGGCTGCTCTCCAACGAGGCTCCGGACGGCGTCGTGCGCCGCGCGCTGCTCCTGTGCCGCGTCCAGGACACCATCGTGCCTTCCCTGGGATTGGAAATGTTGCGCGTCGCCACCGGCGGGAACCTCGCGGTGGAGCGTCGCCGGTTTGGCACCTACGGCGTGTCGTTAGCGGGCCTGGACTTTCCCATGCAGGCGGACGGCACGGTCTGGTTGCACGCGGCCCGGCATGATCCCGAGCGGTTTGTTTCCGCGCTCGATGTCCTCAACGGCAAGGCGGACGGTGCGCGCATCGCCAACAAACTGGTGCTGATCGGAATCTCTGGATTGGGGCTGCAGGACTTCCGCCTGACGTCCCTGGGCGAAAGCGTGCCCGGTGCGGAGGTGCACGCGCAACTGATCGAGCAATTGTTCGCCGGTCGCGATTTGTCGAGGCCCCGCTGGATGGTCGTCACGGAAATGGTGCTGTTGCTGCTCGGCGGGGCGGCGGCAGTTGCGTGGTCGCCACGGTTCCGCGTGCAGCGGGTGTGGGGGGCTGCGATCGGCGTCTCGGCCGGCATCGTGGTGTCCGGCTTTGCCGCCTTCCTGTGGGCGGGGGTGCTGGCGGATTGGTCGTGGATCTTGATTGGCTGGTTCGGTGCGCTCGCGGTCATGCAGGCCGGCACCCTGGCCGAGGCCGACCGCGTTCAGCGCGAATTGCGCGAATCGGCGGCGCGCATGGAAGGCGAACTGGATGCGGGAAAACGCATCCAGATGGGATTGCTGCCCAATCCGTCGAACCTGTTCGGCGGGGATCCGCGATTCGCCATTGCCGCCACGTTGGCGCCGGCGCGCATCGTGGGCGGTGATTTCTACGAATGCTTCTGGCTGGACAGCCATCGCGTGTTCTTTGCGGTTGCCGATGTTTCGGGCAAGGGCCTGCCCGCCGCGTTGTTCATGGCGGCGTCAAAGTCTCATTTGAAGAGCGCCGTGCTGCTCAGCGACGGGAATCTTCCGGCCATGATGAGCGCCATGGAGGCGGAACTGTCGCGCGAAAACCCGGAGCAGTTGTTCATCACTGTGTTTGCGGCGGTGCTGGATGTCCTCGGCGGCACGCTGACTTCGATCAATGCCGGTCACGATGCCCCTTTGCTGGCAAACGCCGCAGGCAGCGTGGGCACGCTTGCGCGCGCATCCGGCCCGCCGCTGGGGGTCGCCGAAGGGATGATCTACACACAAGACTCCCGCACACTCGCCAAGGGCGACAAGCTGCTTGTGTTCACCGACGGCGTCACCGAGGCGCTGAACGCGAAAGGCGAGTTCTACGGGGGCGAACGCTTGCGGGGCGTGTTTGCCGCGGCCTGCGCTGGCAAGCCCTACGAAATTGTTGATGCGGTGGCTGGCGCGGTCGACCAGTTTTCCAAGGGGACGGAGGCGGCGGACGACGTGACCCTGATGTGCCTGGAATGGCGAGGCTGATCGCCCCTAGCGCACGCTGACTTCCACGCGGCGGTTCTTGGCCTCCGCAACGCCGGCCGCCGTGACGATCAAGGGCTCGCGCTTGCCGCGTGATGAGACCTGGATGCGGTCGCGGGCGATGCCCAGGGCCACCAGCTGATCGCGGATTTTTTCCGCGCGGGCCTGCGAGAGTTTGTCGTTGAACGACTCCCCGCCGACCGAGTCCGTGTGACCGATCACCTGCACATCCGGCTCCGGGCGGCGCTTGATCTCTGCCATGACGCCTTTCAACTCCGCGGTGGAAGCGGGCGTCAGTTCGTCCTTGCCTTCGATGAAGAACAACAGGAAGGACGCCGGCTTGCCCGGCAAGGCCGCAAGCGTTTCGCCGAACGTGCGGGACACGTCTTCCGAAGCCACGGATCCGCCCGCGAGCTGGCCGTTGACTTCGACACGCGAGGCCGCATACGCCTTGTCAAGCACCTGTTCCTTGCCGCCGCTCTTGACCACCACCGATCCCACCTTGCCTTCCGCAGACGGCAGAACGATGAAGGTTTCCTTCGAGACGTTGGGGGCTGGAGAATTCGCGCAGGAAGCGATGAACACTGCGGTCAATGCGGCAAGGTGCTTCACGCAATCCTCCGTCTGATTCAGCGGGTGGCTGAAATCATTTTGCCACGTTCAGGATCACCGGGGTTTGACCTGCAGAACCGTCCGGATTCTCGACCTGGACGGCAAATTCAGTGCCGCGCACGCCCATGATCGCGGAGGGCGTGGCGATGCGCATGGACTCGGGTGCGGCCTTGACCATCTTGCCGGAGATGCCCGCCAGGGTACCCTTCCTGAGCGTGCCGTCAAACTGGCCGGCATGCGTGGTGGAGTCGAACAGGTACTTGTCCACCGAAAAGACGCTGTGGGGACCGGTGGACACCAGGCTGTTGTCCGTGAAGGTAATGCCGACGGCGCCGTCCGCGCCGGTGACGATGACGTCGCCCTGCAGGATCTTGGTGCCCACGGCCGCGGTCAGCGATTGCCCCGCCCTTTGGATATTTGCCTGCCCCTTGGAGACCTTGACGATGCCCGCTTCCTGGGCGGAGGCCAGAGTGCTGATTTGCAGGCCGAGGAACGCAACTGCAAAGAGGGTGAACACGCGCATGGCAAGCTCCGTTACACTGTCGTGAGACGATTCTAGCAATTCACACCGGGGCGCGTTGTGCCAAACCGCACATTCAGGGAAGCAATGTTTTTTGCCCGCATCGCCAACGCGGCGAAGGTGAAGGATTTCGTCGAGCGCACCTGCGAATCGTGGGGCGTGTCGCGCGCCGCCGGCTACAAGTTGCATTTGGTCGTCGAAGAATTGTTCACCAATACGGTCAAGCACGGGCATCGGGGGGATTGCGATTCTCCGGTCTGGGTTGGTTTGGCGTGCGACCCGGCCATGCTTCACCTGAACTTTGCGGATCATGCGCCCGCCTTCAATCCCTTGGCCCATGCGGAATGCGTGAGCGCGGAAATGGGAGCGGCAGAACACAAGGTGGGAGGACTGGGCGTGCTGCTGGTCAGCGAACTGGCTTGCGCGGCCGAATACGGCTATTTCTACGGCCGCAATCGCATTCGCCTCACACTGCAGCGCTAAGGCGTAGCGACGGAGTGCACGCCTGTGCCGTTCGCGGCGGCGAGCATGGACGGACGATTGGCCCCGCAGCGCCATGGCCACAAATCGTTGTGGCGCCCAGACGCGTGAGCCCTAGAGGTAGTGCCCAGCGTGCTAACATTTGCTGCACTGCAACTGCCGTCGGCCGCGACGGTGTCCCCGTTTTCGCTCCCCAGCCCAGGCCCGCTCACCATGTCCGACTTCTTCCACGCGACGCGCTCGCTCGCCGATGCCGACCCGGAAATCCTCGCTGCAATCAATGACGAAAACCGCCGCCAGGAAGACCATATCGAGTTGATCGCGTCGGAAAACTACGTGTCCTGGCCGGTGATGGAGGCCCAGGCAGGCGAGGTGCCCACGCCATTGATGGCCAGGTTGCCGGCGCTGTCCAAGCGGCCCACCATGTCCATGTTGAGCATATAGTTGAGGCTGTCCAACGGCAGCGTGGGGTGCTTGGTCCATGC
>CAZTYC010000136.1:0-7321 GCA_964617435.1 uncultured Burkholderiales bacterium | reverse complement strand
GCTGGCGGTTTTCTGAAGAAACCACCGGATTGGTCCCCAGGTTGGCGACCCCGTTGAGGATCATTCCAGCCTGGCCCGCCACTCCCTCGAGCCCGCGAGTTACTAAGCGGCATTGTACCGCAAACACACCCGCCAATGCCGGATTCCGGCCGGAAAGCGAGACGTTGATGGTCGGGAATCCCAGCGTACGCCCGAGCTTCTTTCCATGCGTGACGCGGCCCACGATGGCGTAGCGGCGCCCAAGCATGGTTGCGGCGGAATCCAGCTGGCCCTGAGCGAGCGCCTCGCGGATCGAAGTCGATGACACGCGCAGGCCGTCACAGGACACCTCGGGGTGCGTTTCCGCGTCGAACCCGCGCGATGCGCCCAGCGCTTTCAGCAGCGCGGCGTCTCCGGCGCGTTTGGCGCCGAAGCGGAAATCCTCGCCCGTCATGACCCAGCGGACGTTCATGGCGGCCAGGGTATCGGCGAAGCTCTCCGGGGACTGTGCGGCGAATGCGCGATCGAACTTGGGCAGGAAAAGCGTGTGGATTCCCGCGCGGTCGAGCGCGGCCAACTTTTCCGTCACGCTCATCAGGCGTGCTGGCAGGGGGGTGCGGGCGATCCGCGCGAAGGCTTCGCGGGGCAGCGGGTGAAAGCTCATCGCGGCCGGTTCCAGCCGGCGGTCTGCCGCCACCTCAACGGTGCGCGTGAGCAACGCCTGGTGCCCCAGGTGCACGCCGTCGAAGTTGCCGATGGCCAGCGCCAACTCGCGCTCGCCGGAAAGCACCCTGGACAGCCTCACGGCACGGCTTTCTTGCTGAATTGGCGCGGGTGCACGCCCATGGCCCACAGCGCGCCAAAGTAGGTGGCCGATCCGGCCAGCACGAGCGCGGCCAGGTGAACCACCTTGGGCCCGAGGGACGACGCCAGCCATTGCTGCTCCGATCCCATGGCCCACCACAGCACGCCGCCCATCAGGTAGAGCGCGACGGCCAGTTTCATCAGAAATGCGCCCCATTCCGGTCCGCGCCGGAAGTGGCCGCCGCGCACTAGGAACACGTACAACAGCCCGGCGTTGATGCAGGCGCCGAGCCCGATGGAAAGCGCCAGGCCGGCATGCGCGATCCACGGGACAAACACCGCGTTCAACGCCTGCGTGATAACCAGCGTCAGGATGGCGACCTTGACCGGCGTCTTCACGTTCTGGCGCGCGTAATAGCCGGGCGCCAGGATCTTCACCAGGATGATGCCGGTCAGCCCCACGGAATAGGCGATGAGCGCGGCGCGCGCCATCAGCACGTCGTGCGCGCCGAACTGTCCGTATTGGAAGAGCGTCGACATCAAGGGCGCCGCCAGGATGCCCAGGGCCACGGCGGCGGGCAGGGTGAACAACAGCGTCACGCGCAAGCCCCAATCGAGCAGGCGCGAAAATTCGCCGGGGTCCGCCGACGCATGGCTCTTGGCCAAACTTGGAAGCAGGACGGTGCCGAGTGCGACGCCGAGGAGCGCGGAGGGAAACTCCATCAGGCGGTCCGCGGCGGTCAACCACGACACCGATCCGGCGGGAAGAAACGACGCAATCTGCGTGTTGATTACCAGCGAGATTTGCGCCACCGAGACACCCAGGATGGCCGGCGCCATGAGTCCGAGGATGCGCACCACGCCGGCGTCGCGGCGGAACGTCCATGCGGCAAGCGAGAGACGCGGCAGCATGCCGATTTTGAGCAGCGCGGGGATTTGCAGGGCCAGTTGCGCCACGCCGCCGAGCAGGGTGCCGATCGCCAGCGCCAGGATGGGCGGGTTCACGTGCGGGGCGACGAATACCGCGGAGGCAATGACGCACAGGTTGAGGAGCACCGGCGTGAAGGCGGGGATCTTGAACGCGCCAAAGCTGTTCAGCACACCCGCGGCGAGCGACACCAGCGAAATGAACAAGATGTACGGGAAGGTGATCCGCACCATCGTGACCGCGAGGTCGAATTGCCCGCCCTGGGCGGAAAAGCCGGAGGCGGTGGCAAGGATCAGCAGGGGCGCGCAGATGACGCCGAGGACCGCGACGACCGCCAGAACCGAGGCCATCAGGCTCGCCACTTTGTCCACCAGGCTGCGGGTTGCGGCATCACCCTCCTGGGCGCGTACCTGGCTCAGCACCGGGACGAACGCCTGGCTGAACGCGCCTTCTGCAAACAGGCGGCGCAGCAGGTTGGGGATGCGCCAGGCCACCTGGAAGGCGTCCATGGCCGCCCCGGCACCGAACAGGTTGAAGCCGATGATCTCGCGTGCGAGGCCGGTCACGCGCGACAGGAAGGTCATCGCAGAAACCGAGGCGGCGGCTTTGAACAGGTTCATTGTGGGAAAAAAGTCAGCAAAATCAGAGGGTTTGCAATTATTTTGCAGTGCGCTATAATACAAGGCTTCGCCCAATTTTCACGGGCCGAGTCAGACGTGATGCTGTACTCGGACGCATCCCGCATCAACAAACTAGCAAAGCAAACAGGAAACATCATGGCAAATACCAAACAAGCCGCAAAACGCGCCAAGCAGGCGGTGAAGCGCCGCTCGCGCAACATGGCCCAGCGCACCGAACTGCGCACCGCCATCAAGAAGGTCAAGGCCGCGATTGCCACGGGCGACGCCGCCAAGGCCGAGGCCGTGTTCAAGGAATCCCAGGGCACGATCGACTCGATCGCCGCCAAGAAGATTGTGCACAAGAACAAGGCGTCGCGCTCCAAGAGCCGCCTGGTGTCGGCCATCAAGGGCCTCGCCAAGGCCTCCGGCGCCCAAGCCTAAGGCCTTACCCGCCGGCGAATTCTTCCGGAATTCGCCGCGCAGCAAGCCGCCATTGCCGGATCCATCGCGCGGGACGCTCCCGCGGGATGCGCGCCGGACCGGCGGCTTTGTTTTTTGGGCTTGCGCCGGAAGGTCGCAAGCTATCAATCGCGCGACAGGCTTTCCAGCGCGTTGCCGGGAACCGGGCAAAAGTCCTCGCCGCTCGGCAGCAGCGGGTCGATGACCACCAATTCGTTGTCATGCGCAAAATCGAGCAGGAACCGATAGGCGCGCGGCTCGATGTCCTTGAGCTTCGGCTCCACCACCACGCATGAGACGCCGTCGAGCCGCATCGGCCGGACATGCGGTGAATAGCGCATCTGGTTGTCCCCGCCGAAGCTCGACATGATGCCGCACAGCCGGTCCGCCCAGTCGCTGGGCCGAAACGCGCGACCCGCAAGCGTCACGCCCTGGATCACGATGCGATGCGGCAGCGGTGTCGGTTCGATGCTGGCCATCGTCAGAGGGTTGAAATGGGCGGGCGGGGAAGGATTAGCCGCGTCGGCGAAAAGCGGGGGCATGGATGACTTGGCGCCCGCCGGACCAGCGGGAAAACAGGAGAATTCAAGACCCAAATTATACCGGCGGCAGCCTGCGCGACGGCGCCCATGTTGCAGTGCACACAGGTTTGTCCTATATTGAAGGGCTTCCCTCCAACGGCGTCCCCGCAGCGGGCGCCGTTTTTGTTTCGAGCCGCTAGTCCGGGAGCCTCGCCATGATGTCGCCGCACCTGATGAATACCTACAAGCCCTTGCCGGTGGCGTTCTCGCACGGCAATGGCGCGTGGCTGACCACCACCCGCGGTGAACGGGTGCTGGACGCGCTGGCGGGTATCGCGGTTTCGGGGCTGGGACATGCACACCCGAAACTGGTCGCGGCGATCGCAGCGCAGGCGGGTAAGCTGATCCACACCTCCAACCTGGTCGACGTGCCGGAACAGGCCGCGCTGGCCGACAAGCTGTGCGCGCTGTCCGGCATGGACAACGCGTTCTTCACCAACTCCGGCGCCGAATCCAACGAGTGCGCCATCAAGATTGCGCGGCTGCACGCCCACCAGCGCGGCATCGCCAATCCGCAGATCATCGTCATGGAACACGCGTGGCATGGGCGCACACTGGCCACGCTGGCCGCGACCGGTTCGCGCAAGGCGCAGGCCGGATTTGAGCCCCTGGTCACCGGATTCATCCGCGTGCCGTACAACGACATCGAGGCCATCCGTTCCATTGCAGCGCACCAGAACAGCGTCATCGCGGTGTTGGCGGAAGTGGTCCAGGGAGAGGGCGGCATCGTGTCGGCCCGCTCGGAATACCTGCGCGCATTGCGCGAGCTGTGCGACCGGCAGGACTGGCTGTTGATGATCGACGAGGTGCAGTCGGGCATCGGCCGCACCGGCAAGTGGTTTGCGCACCAGTGGTCCGGCATCGTGCCGGACGTGATGCCGCTCGCCAAGGGGCTCGGTTCGGGCTTCCCGATCGGCGCCTGCCTCGCGCGCGGCGCGGCGGCACGCGTGTTCAGCCCGGGCAATCACGGCACCACCTTCGGCGGCGGTCCGCTGGCCTCGGTGGCCGCGCTGCGCACGCTCGAAATCATGGAGGAGGAACGCCTCCTGGAAAATGCCGCCTCCATGGGGACCCTGCTGAAGGCCGAGCTTGAATCCCTGCTGGGCGGTTGCCCCGGCGTGCGAGAAATTCGCGGACAGGGGCTGATGCTGGGTATCGAACTCGACCGACCCTGCGCGGAAATTCCCCTCCTGGCCCTGCAGTCGGGTTTGCTGACCAATGTGACCCAGGACCGCGTGGTGCGCATCCTGCCGCCGCTGATCGTCAACGCCGCGGAAGTGCGCGAAATCGCCGCGCGGCTGGGCGCGGTGGTCAAGGCGTTCCTGGCGCAGTCGCAGAAAGCGGCCGCGTGACCCCCATGCGGCATTTCCTGCGATTCAAGGATTTTTCGCGCGAGGAGCATGAGCACCTGTTCGTGCGCGCCAAGTTGCTGAAGGACCGGTTCAAGCGCTACATCCCGTACCAGCCGCTCACCGATCGCATGCTGGCGATGGTGTTCGAGAAGAGTTCCACACGCACGCGCGTGAGCTTCGAGGCCGGCATCTACCAATTGGGCGGGCAGGCCATCCACCTGGATTCGCAATCCACGCAACTGGGGCGGGCCGAGCCCATCGAGGACACCGCGCGGGTGATTTCGCGCATGGTGGACCTGGTCATGATCCGCACCTTCGAGCAGGAAAAGGTGGAACGCTTCGCCGCCCATTCGCGCGTGCCGGTCATCAACGGCCTGACCAACGAGTTCCATCCTTGCCAGGTGCTGGCCGACATCTTCACCTTTGTCGAACAGCGCGGGCCGATCACCGGCAAGACCGTCACCTGGGTGGGGGATGCCAACAACATGGCCTACACCTGGCTGGAGGCGGCGAAGCAGCTCGATTTCAAGCTGCACGTAGCGGCCCCCAAGGGATACGAAATGAAGGCGCAAGGTGAAGATGCGCTGGACCGCAGCCACCTCGAGGAATTCACCGATCCGATGGAGGCGGCGCGCGGCGCGCACCTCATCACCACGGACGTCTGGACCAGCATGGGGTACGAGGCCGAGACCGAGGCGCGCAGGGCTGCGTTCAAGGATTTCATGGTCGACGCCCGCCTGATGAAGCGTGCCGAGCCGGACGCCCTGTTCATGCACTGCCTGCCCGCGCACCGCGGCGAGGAAGTGTCCGCCGAGGTCATCGACGGGCCCCAGTCCGTGGTGTGGGAAGAGGCCGAGAACCGGCTTCACGTGCAGAAGGCGCTCATGGAATACCTGTTGCTGGGGCGTATCGATGCGTGACCGTGCCTTGCAGCGTGCCGCCGACCTGCCGGAAAGCGCCCGGATTCGGGCATCTGCACCGGATTTCTCACGATTCGTCGCCCCGCGGTTGATGCCAGCGGCGCTGCGCGCCTATCCTGCCGCCATGTTTAACCGGGAACCTGTCGCAACCCAGCCGGGAATTGCCCAAGGTACCCCCTTACCCGCATGGAGCAGATCATGAAAAAGTTGGCCTTGGCCGTGTTTACCTCCGCGATGGCGATGACCGCCGCCGCGCAAACGGCGCCGGCGAGCGCGCCCGCCCCGGCGCCCGAAAAGCAGCGGACCCACGTCCTGGTGTCCGCGGTCGGCGACAAGTTCACGATGGTCCGCCAGCGGGAAACGGTGGGGTCGAACATCATCGACAATTTCAACCGCCAGACCTACAACGTCCCGAACAACCTGCTGAACAACATCGTGCTGCGCGGCCTGGACCGCGCGGTGGCGGCGGAGGATCCGACCAGCAATCGAATCTACCGTTCGCTGGCCCCGGTGGAACTGCAGGGCGTTTTGCCCCAGGACCGCGAAGCGGTGGCGATCGGCAAGCTCGTCTCGGTGCTTGAGAAGGATCCCGCGCGCCAGACCTGGGACAAGATCTACATCGTGACACCCAAGTTCCTGCTCTCGGAATACAGCGGCATGGGCGCCAAGCTGCAAGGCTTGGGGGTGTACATCCAGCCGCTGAAGGGCGGCTCGATCCGCGATGACGAAGCCGGTGTCGATATCGACGCCTCCACGACCGGCGAATCCGACACCCTGGACCCGGACGGTGAAGGCACCAAGTCGAAGGTTTACGTGGCGCCGTACTCGTACCTGTCGCTCTATGTGCTCGACGCGAAGACGCTGCGCGTGATCGAAAAGAACACGCGCCACGATTTCCGCAAGCTGTTTGACCCGAAATCGACTGCGCTGGACGTGGCCAAGGGGATCGATCTCGCCTTCCTCGGCGAGAACATCGAGAGCCTGGTCGAGCGCTCGGTCATGAAGGCGGTCAAGGACGTCGAGGACAAGGTCCGGATCGAGGTCGGCGACGTCAAGCCGGTGGCAAAGCAGGAACAGAAACCGCAAACCAGGTAGCCGGTGCGTGGGGCGATGGCGCCCATGGCCGGCTTCCATTTCAGGGAGCAGGAAAGGCAATGGGCGACATCAAGAAGGTGGTTTTGGCGTATTCGGGAGGGCTCGATACCTCGGTCATCCTGAAGTGGCTGCAGGACGAATACAACTGTGAGGTGGTGACCTTCACGGCCGACATCGGCCAGGGCGAGGAGGTCGAGCCGGCGCGCAAGAAGGCGCTGGCGATGGGGATCCGGAAGCAGAACATCTTCATCGACGACCTCAAAGAGGAATTCGTCCGCGATTTCGTGTTCCCGATGTTCCGCGCCAACGCAGTGTACGAGGGCGAATACCTGCTCGGCACCTCGATCGCCCGGCCGCTGATCGCCAAGCGCCTGGTGGAGATCGCCCGGAAGACCGGTGCCCAGGCCATCTCGCACGGTGCCACCGGCAAGGGCAACGACCAGGTGCGCTTCGAGCTCGGCGCCTACGCGCTGATGCCAAACGTCAAGGTCATCGCGCCGTGGCGCGAATGGGATCTGCTCTCGCGCGAGAAGCTGATGGCTTACGCCGAGAGGCACGGCATTCCCATCGACATGAAGCACAA
>CAZTYC010000135.1:0-7352 GCA_964617435.1 uncultured Burkholderiales bacterium | reverse complement strand
CGTGAAGCCGGGCATGATCGTGGCGGCATGCTTTTCCGCTTGATCGACCAACGCCATTTGCAGCGCGCGCAGCAACGCCACCAGGCGGTCGATCTCGCCGCGCAGCCACAGGCGCACATCGGTGGCCACCTGGTCGTTGCGCGAGCGCCCGGTGTGCAGGCGCTTGCCGGCGTCGCCGATGGCGGCGATCAGGCGCGACTCGATGTTCATGTGCACGTCTTCGAGGTCGACGCGCCATTCGAAGCGCCCGGCCGCGATCTCGGCCTCGATGTCCCCGAGGCCGCGTTCGATGTCGATGAGGTCCTGCGGCGAGATGATGTGCTGCCGCTCGAGCATGCGCGCGTGCGCGCGCGAGCCGGCGATGTCGGCATGGGCCAGGCGCCGGTCAAACAGGACCGACGCCGTGAAGCGCTTCACGCGCTCGTCGATCGGTTCGTTGAAGCGGCCGGAAAAGTGCTGCGGGGCATCGGAGGGGGGGAGGGGCGCGGACATGCGGGCGGGATTCGTTGGATTTGTCGCGCGATTTCATCGACAATTCAGCGCGAATCCATCGACAATCACGACGTGACCAGTATAAATCAGCCCCCCGCCGGCGCCTCCGCGCCGCGACCCCTGCCCGCGCATGCGCCGGTGCCGGGCTTCACCGCGCGGCTGCCGAACTTCTGCAACCTGGGCATCATGCTGCGGCTGGTGCTGATCGTGAACGCGCTCTGCTTTGCCGCGGCCTTCGCGCGCGGCGGCACGCCGGGCGTGATGGCGCAGTTCCTGTCGATTTCCGTGGTCGCCCAGCCGGCCATCATCGCGTCCCTGCTGATGGCTTGCGCGCTGCGCCCGTGGCTTGCCAAACTCCAGTACTGGCGCGGCGTTCTGGCCATTTTTACCCTGGAAGCCTTGATCGGCGCGGTGTTTTGGATCCTGGTGCAGCGCATGCCGCTGGCCGCGTCGTCCCCGGATCCCTGGCAGTTCGGCTTCTTTTTCGCCTTTGCCACCGCAGTCGTGCTGATCTATTTCGACCTGCGCTCGCGGGCGCTGTCGCCCGCGCTCATCGAGGCGCGCCTCCAGGCCCTGCAGGCGCGCATCCGGCCGCACTTCCTGTTCAACAGCATCAATGCCGTGCTGTCCCTGATCCGCGAAGAGCCGCGCCGCGCGGAACGCATGCTCGAGGACATGTCGGACCTGTTCCGCGTGCTGATGGCGGACAATCGCCGCCTGGTGCCGCTCGACGACGAAATCGCGTTGTCGCGGAAGTACCTCGAGATCGAGCAGATCCGCCTGGGCGATCGCCTGGTGGTGGAATGGCAGGTGGCGGAACTGGCCAAGGCGGCGCGCGTCCCGCCGCTGATCCTGCAGCCGCTGGTCGAGAACGCGGTGTACCACGGCATCGAGCCGCGCAACGAGCCGGGCGTGCTGTCGATCTGCGTCGCGCCGAAGGGCAAGCAGTTCGAAATTCGCGTGGTCAATCCGTTTCATCCGGGTTCGACACACGTCTCCGGCAACCGCATGGCGATCGCAAACATCCGGGAGCGGTTGCAGCTGCACTTCGATGCGGAGGCGCAACTGGCCGCCGAAGTGGCGGGCGACCGCTACGTGGTCACCATCCTGATCCCGGCTGAAAAACAGGAGGTTTGATGGCTGCGCGCATCCTGATCGTCGACGATGAAGCCCCCGCGCTCAAGCGCCTCACCGACGTGCTCGACGACTGCCGCGAGGCGTTTCCGCTGATCATCGCCGACACCGCCGCCAACGGCATGGAGGCCATCGAGATCATCAACCGTGGCGGCATCGACATCGTCATCACCGACATCCGCATGCCGGTGATGGACGGCATCGAAGTGGCGCGCCATCTCGCGCGCATGGACGCGCCGCCCAAGCTGATTTTCGCGACGGCCTACGACCAGTACGCCGTGGGCGCGTTCGAACTCAACGCCGTCGATTACCTGCTCAAGCCGATCCGCGCCGAGCGCCTGCTGGCCGCGCTCCGCAAGGCGCGGCCGCCCAAGCCGGCAACGGCCGACGCCGTCGCGGTATCCACCGAGGCGCGCCGCCGGCACTTTTCCATCCACGAGCGCGGCAAGATCATCCTGGTGCCGGTCGAGGAGGTGATTTACCTGCGCGCGGAACAAAAGTACATCACGGTGCGCACCGCGGCGCGCGAACACCTGATGGAGGATTCGCTGACGCGCATCGAGGAGGAACTGGCCGACGCCTTCGTGCGCATCCACCGCAATACCCTCGTGGCGCGCGCCGCGGTGGCCGGCTTCGAGCGCACCGGCAGCGAGGACGGGGAGGGCGGCGCACACTGGGTGGTCACCCTGCGCGGCCTGTCCGAAAAGCTGCCGGTGTCGCGGCGGCAGCAGCATATCGTGCGGGAGTTCTGATCCCGCGGTCGCGCGCGTGACAGACGGTCGTGCCCGATGCCGGCGACAATCGGCGGCCAACCCCGGCAACGAGACTCATGGAAAATTCGATCCTCACCACCCTGCTGCTGCCGATTTCGCTCGGCGTGATCATGCTCGGGCTCGGCCTGTCGCTCACGGTGCACGATTTCACCCGCGTGGCGCGTTATCCGAAGGCGGTGCTGGTGGGCCTGTTCATCCAGATGTTCGTGCTGACCCTCGCGTGTTTCGGCATCACGATCCTGTTCCGCCTGCCGCCGGAGCTGGCCGTGGGCATGATGCTGCTGGCCGCCTCGCCGGGCGGCGCCACGGCCAACATCTACAGCCACCTGGCGCATGGCGACGTGGCGCTCAACATCACGCTGACCGCCATCAATTCGCTGCTCTCGCTGTTTGCGCTGCCGTTCATCGTGAGCGGCGCGCTCGCCTATTTCCTCGGCGCGGACCAGGTCGTGCCGCCGCCGTTCAGGAAGGTCATCGAGGTCGGCGTGGTGATCCTGGGTCCGGTGGCGATCGGCATGGTCCTGCGTTCCCGTTTCGTGTCGCTCGCCCTCCGGCTCGAGAAACCGATCCGCCTCTTTTCCGTGCTGTTATTGGCCTCGCTGGTGGTCGCCGCCGTGGTCCAGCAGTGGAATGTGTTCACCCGCTACATCGGCGTGGTGGGCATGGCCTGCCTGACGTTCAACCTGGTCTCCATGGGCGTGGGCTATGCCATTCCGCGGGCGGTGAAATCGCCGGACAAGCAGGCCATCGCGATCGCCATGGAGATCGGCATCCACAACGGCACGCTGGCGATCTTCATCGCCCTGAACGTGCTGTCCAACGGCCCGATGAGCGTGCCCGCCGCCATCTATTCGTTGTTCATGTTTGTCACGGCCGGTGTCTTTGCATGGTGGCTCAACCGGCGCCATCGATAGCCGCCCGGGGACCGCCCCGATTTGAGTTGCGCGGGGAATCGGGTACATTCGGACCGCGGCAATCGCGCCGCCCAACTTGTGTGTGAACCCGATGCGCCGGTTGCGCTTTTTGCCCACCTGCCTCTTGCGGGGCCTTGCCGTCCTGGCCCTCGCGTGGGCGTCGTCCTCCCCCGCCCAGGTGGTGCTTGCGCCGGGCGCGGAAAGCATCGACTTGTGGCCTTCGGTCGCCGTCTACCGCAATCCGCCACCCGGACTCGACGCGCGCGCGGCGGCGAATGCGAAGGCGGCCTTCGTGGCGCCGCCCGGGGCACGGGCCACCCTGGGCTTTGCCGAACCGGTCATCTGGCTGCGCGTCCCGGTGGTCAACCCGGCGCCGGCGCCCGCGATGCGCGTCCTGTCGGTGGACTACGCGCTGCTGCAAAAGATCGACGTGCACGTGGTCAACGCGGACGGGCTCCACGCATACCCGCGGATCGGCAACAAGGTGCCACGCCACGAACGCACCATCGGTGGGCGCAATCACGCCATCGAGCTGGTGTTTCCCCCGGGCGCAAGCGAACTCCTTGTGAGGGTGGAAAGCACCGGGTCCAAGATCCTGCCGCTGTTCCTCTCCACCTGGCCGGCCTTCCATCGCGGCGAATTGCTCGAAAGCCTGGTGCAGGGCTTGCTGGCCAGCCTCGCGGCCTGGCTGCTCTTCTACAGCCTGCTGCAATGGCGCGTGTTGCAGGAGGCCCTCTACCTCAAGTACGGCCTGCTGCTGGTGGCCAGTGCATTCTTCTCGATCCACTTCTTCGGCATTGGTGAGCAGTATCTGTGGGGGGACAACGACTGGATCGAGAATCACCTGGCGGGCCTGAGCGCGCTCATGGCGGCGTGCGCAACCGCCCTCTTTGTCGAGGACGCGTTGAGGCAGGACTCGCCGCCGGCCTTGCGCAAGGCGCTGCGCCTGCTGGCCGGATTCATGGCGCTCGCCGCGCTTGCCCATGCGCTCGATTTCATCGGCATCCGCGGTGTCGGCGTGATCATGGGCTCCCTCGGTCTTCTGCCCGGGGTGCTGGGAACGCCCGGCGCCGTGCGCCGGCTGAGGCGCGGCGATGCGGTCGGCGGTTGGTTCCTGCTGGCCTGGACCGGCTACCTCATCGGCAGCGCGATCATGGTCGGCGTGGTCAAGGGCACTGTCGGCGCTGATTTCTGGACGCTGCATTCGTTCCAGGCGGCCGCCACCATCGACATGCTGATCTTCATGCAGATCGCGGTCATCGGCACGCGCCGCATGAAAGACGAGCTGGCGGCCGAGCGCCGGCAATTCTTCGAACGCCAGAAGGCCGAGTTGGAGCTGAAGGTGTCCGAGCGCACGGCCGAACTCGCGCGCGAACGCCAGCGCGCGGAGGCGCTGCTCCTGCACATCCTGCCGCCGGCGATCGCCGAGGAGCTCAAGACCAGGGGGGCGTGCGAGCCGAAACGCCACGAACACGTCAGCGTCCTGTTCACCGACCTGGTCAATTTCACCCAGACCGTCGCGTCGATTTCGCCGCAGGTGGCTGTCAGCGAACTCAATGACATCTTCACCGCCTTCGACGGCATCGTGGCCGAGTACGGGCTCGAAAAGATCAACACCGTCGGCGACGCGTACATGGCCGCGGCCGGCGTCCCGCAGGACGTGCCGGATCACGCCGCCCGTGCGGTGCGCGCGGCGCTGGCCATGCAGGCGTACATCGCCCATCGCAACGAACATGCGCCGGTGCAGTGGCAATTGCGGGCCGGCGTGCATTCCGGGCCGGTCGTCGCGGGCGTGGTGGGCAGCACCAAGTATGCGTACGGCATCTGGGGCGATACAGTCAACGTGGCCAGCCGCATGGAGAGCCATTCCGCGCCCGGCCGGGTCAATATCTCGGCCACCACCCGCGCCGGCGTCAAGGGGATCTACAACACCCAGTACCGCGGCAAGCTCGAGGCCAAGGGCAAGGGCGAAATCGACATGTATTTCGTCACCGACCTCGCCGCCGGCGAATTCGCCGAGGCGCCGCCCCAAGCGGCCATCGTGGCCTGAGCGGCCTGAACGACGCGGCGCGGTTCAGGAGCCCTTCGCGCGGATCCAGTCCAGCTTGGCGGCGTAGATCTGGTGGTCGCGCTGCGTCGTGCTGTTCTCCAGGGCGACGGCCAGGTGTTTCTGCGCACGCTTGAAGTCGTTGAGCCCCACGTAGGCCGCGCCCAGCCAGAAATGGAACTCGGGCTGGTACGCGGCGCGGTCGATCTCCCTGAGGAACTGGTCGCGCGCCTCGCGGTAGTCCTGCCGCTTCATCGCCGCCATGCCCAGGTCAAAGAAATGGAACGGCGGGAACGGGCGCAGCCGCTCGACTTCGCGCGCCATGCGGGCCGCCTCGGCGCCGCGTCCCTGGCTCTCCATGACCACCGCGAGGTTGGACATCACATTGACGTTGCCCGGCTCGCGCGCGAGGACAAACTGGAACACGCGCTCGGCCTGTTCGAGGTCTCCGTGGCGGCGATACACCACGCCCAGGGTGTTGTAGGCGGGGAAGAACTTGGCATCCTGCAGGACCGCGGCGCGCGCCCACCAGTAGGCGGTCCGCGTGTCGCCGCGCGCCAGCGCCTCGGCGGCGCGATTGTTCATGAACATGGAGACGATCGTGTCCTCGCCGATTTCCCAAGCGCGCTGCAGGGTGTCGGGATCCGGACGGATGAAATCGATGGTGAGCGGCACCATCTCGCCATACTTGGTGCGCGTGTTGGAATGCAGGCTGCCCATGACGAGGTTCACGTGACCGCTGGCAAACAGCACATTGCCCGCGCGCGTCCAGGTCTCTTCCGTGTAGACGTTCTGGAAGCGCACCGGCAACCCCATTTCACGGGCGAAAGCCGCAGTCATGATCACCAGCGACAGGCAGTTGCCGGCGCGCGCCTCGAAGGCCTCCCGCGCGGTACGGGTGTAGGCGGCATCGTATTCGAGCCGCAACTGGCCCGGCGTGTACAAGGCGTCGACCAGGCCGTGGATGCGCCCCTTGGCACGCGCCTCGCGGGCCACCTCGGTCTCCATGTAGCGGCGCATCGGCGCGGACAGGGCAAACACGTCTGCGACCGACGCCACGGGCAACTGCGGCGCGAATGCCGTATCGCGCAACAGCATGTCCGGCTGCAGCGGCGGCGGCGCCGTGGCGCACCCCGTCACCAGGGCAACGAACGCGATGACCAGCCAATTCCTCATGAGCGCCTCCAGCGATCCTGCGAATCCAGTATCCGCCCGCGCCGCCGCCAGCGTCAACCCGGCGATGGCAGGCGGCATGGCGGCCGCGCCCTCCGACAGATGCCCCCCGGAGGGCTAAAATCCGCACTTGCCATTCGAATCCCGGGCACGCCCATGGCCGATCACATCGTGTTGACCTCGCATCCGCGCAACGCGCGGCGCGCCGGCTCCTACTTCGACATCCGCTGGGGGGCGGCGCATCCGGTCGAGCGCGGCCCGCTCATCGCCAGCCTCACCGATCCGTCGCAACGCAACGTGATCGGCACGCACTCCGGGGCCTACGCCGTGTACCGCGCGCTGGCGGTCGCCGCCGGGCAGTTGCAGCGCGACCACCGGCCGGACCTGACCAACACGGCACCGGCGGACGCGATCGGCCCGCATCCGCAATGGGCGGACGCCTCGAAGATCGTGTCGCTCGATCCCTGGGGCCACCTGGTCGCCGACGCGTTCGCGGCCGAGCTTGCGGCGGGTGCCGACATCCGCCCGACGATCGCGATCACCAAGGCGCACATCAACATGCCGGAACTGAAGGCCGCCATCGCGGCTGGACGGCTGGTGCCGGACGGCGATCTGCTCGACGCCAACGGCGACGTGCGCGTGACCAAGGCCGCCATCGACCCGGTGTGGTACCTGCCGGGCATCGCCGAGCGATTTGACGTGAAGGAAAGCGTATTGCGCCGCGCGCTGTTCGAGCAGACCGCCGGCATGTTCCCGGAACTGGTCACGCGCTCGGACCTGAAGGTGTTCCTGCCGCCCATCGGCGGCATGACGCTCTAC
>CAZTYC010000134.1:5259-7415 GCA_964617435.1 uncultured Burkholderiales bacterium | reverse complement strand
ATCGACGGCCGGAACCGGTCACTTCTACACGACCACGAAGAACAAGAAGACCATGCCTGAAAAAATGGAGATCATGAAGTTCGATCCCAAGGCACGCAAGCATGTGGCGTACAAGGAAACCAAGCTCAAGTAGCCGTTTCTTCTGGAACCAAACAAAAAGCCCGGCATAGCCGGGCTTTTTGTTTTGGATGGCGCTCGTGAATCCGCTTAAGCGTAGCTTCTCAGCAAGCGGGTGAACTGCTGCAACTGCGCGATACCCGTGGCTTCCGCGCGCTTGCACCACTCGTCCAGCCGGGACACCAGTTCTTCCTTCGACAAGGTGGAACGCTCCCAGATCTTGGCAAGGTCAAGGCGCAGGGTGTAGAGGTTTTCAAGCACCTTGCTGTGCGAAAGGGTTTCGCTCAGTGACGCGCGGTTTTCAACGCTCAGTTGATCCGCATCGCTGCGCATCCATTGCCTGAGCGTGCGCAGCGCCTTGCCTTCCCGCACGTTCGACAGCGGCGAAATGTGCCCGCTGGCGCGAATTTTCGCCACTTCCTCGTGGCAGGTCGTCTTCAAGGCTTTCACGTACTTGGTGACGATCTCATAGCGATGCGCGATGACCGCCTGCACGGTGTCCGCATCGATAGTGTTCTTGCCCAGATCAAACCGCGGGCGCGGGGCGATCTTCTTGACTTTCGCCAGCCCGAGGGAAGACAAGATGCGGATATACATCCAGCCTAGGTCAAATTCATACCAGCGCATCGAGAACCGGGCCGATGTCGGGAATGCATGGTGATTGTTGTGGAGTTCCTCGCCGCCGATCCAGAACGCAATCGGGACGATGTTGGTCGATGTGTCGTTGACCGAGAAATGCCGGTATCCCCAGAAATGGCCGATGCCGTTGATGATGCCGGCGGCGTGGATGGGAATCCAGGCCATTTGCGCGGCCCAGATCGTCGCGCCGACCGGTCCGAACAGCATCAGATTGATCACCAGCATCAACCCAACGCCCTGCCAGGAGAAGCGCGTGTAGAGGTTTCGCTCCAGCCAGTCGTCGGGGGTGCCGGTGCCGTACTTTTCGAGGGTCTCGGCATTCTTCGCCTCAAACTTGTAAAGTTCCGCGCCTTCGGCCAATACCTTCTTGATGCCGTAGACCATCGGGCTGTGCGGATCTTCCTCGGTCTCGCACTTGGCGTGGTGCTTGCGGTGGATGGCGACCCACTCTTTGGTCACCATGCCCGTTGTCAGCCAAAGCCAGAAACGGAAAAAGTGGCTGATCGCGGGATGCAGGTCAACCCCGCGGTGGGCCTGCGAGCGGTGAAGGAAGATGGTGACGGCGGCGATGGTGACATGCGTCACCGCCAGCAGCACGGCCACATAGCCCCACCAGGGCAAATCGATCAAACCGGTGGCGGCAATGCTCAGAAAATCGTTGGACGTCACGAGAAAGTGCTCCGAAAGGCGCCCTCTGGTGGGGCAGATGCCTATATTTTATCCTGCCCGGGAGCCGGACATCTAGGCATTTCAGCTGGCTGCCGGCGCGGAATTCGAACGTGAATTCGGCGGCATCATGGCCACATTTACCGCTAAATGTACGTTATTCTCGTTAAATTCGCGCAAAATGTCTTCAAAGATCAATGACTTCAGCCCGCCGGAGCCTTGGTCCGCATCAGCGATCCAGATGACCAACTCCGCCTCGATGGCGGTTTCGGTCAGCCGAGTGATCAGCGACGCGGGGCTTGGTTCGCGCAAGACACGGGCCTGGCGTTTTGCGCACGCGGTTGCCAAGCCGAGGGCCTTTTGGATGTCGGTGCCATGGACCAGTGAAAAGGGCAGTTTCACGGCCACCGCGCGACCCGAGTTCGAATGGTTCAGCACGGTTGTGGTCGCGACCGTGTCGTTCGGGATGATGGCTTCGGTGCCGTCCAGGCTCTTGACCACCGTATAGCGCGTCTTGATATCCGTGACGATGCCATGGCGGTCGGCGATGGTCACCACATCCCCCGGCCGGATCGAGCGATCGAGCAGAATGGCGAAGCCCGACACGTAATTGCTGGCGACCTTTTGCATGCCCAGGCCCAGGCCGACGCCGAATGCACCGCCGAACACGGAAAGCACGGTGATGTCGATGCCGACGATCGGCAGGGCGATGAGTACGCCGATCACCACGGCCA
>CAZTYC010000134.1:0-5159 GCA_964617435.1 uncultured Burkholderiales bacterium | reverse complement strand
AGGATCGGCACCGGTTGCCACTTGGCGAGTACAAAGCGGGCGATCCACACCGCGATCAAAGCGGCCAGCGGGAACGCAATCCGGTGCACGCTGCCGGCGCCGATTTTCAAGGCGCCAGGCTGCAAATTGGACGGCAGCTTGCTCTTCAGGGGCCGCGACAGCAGCCAGGCCACCAGGAAACCGGCGCCGATCATCGCCAGTTCCACCACGCCCTGCGCGGTGGTGATCTGGCTGAGAAGCTTGTCGAAGTCGGCCGACATTGCGGGTGGGCCCGGCGCGAAACGCTATTTCTTGCGTTCGAGGATCGCGGCAAAAAACGCGTCCGTCCCGTGCTGCTGGGGCGAAAGCTTCAGGACGTCGCCAATCCCCTTCAAGGGAATCTTGAGACGGGTGATCACCGAGGACGCCGGCACCAGTTTGTACTCCGGGTGCGAGGCCAGGAATTTCTCGACAATGTGTTCGTTTTCTTCAGGCAGGAAGCTGCAGGTGGCATACACCAGCCGCCCACCTTCCTTCACCAGCCGGGCGGCAGACTTGAGGATGGCCGACTGCTTGGCGGTCAATTCGGCCAAGCCGGCCTCGGTCTGCCGGAATTTGAGGTCCGGATTGCGCCGCAAGGTGCCCAGTCCGGTGCAGGGCGCATCCACCATGACGCGATCGATCTTGCCCGCCAGGCGCTTGATCCGGGCGTCGTTTTCCGAATCGATGGCCTGCGGCATGATGTTCGACAGGCCCGAACGCTTCAGCCGGGGGGCCAGGTTGGCCAGCCGCTTCTCCGATACATCGAACGCGTAAACCCGGCCGGTCGAGGCCATCGCCGCGCCGATCAGGAGCGATTTCCCGCCCGCGCCCGCGCAAAAATCCACCACCATTTCGCCGCGCTTGGCTTCCAGGATCAGGCCGAGAATCTGGCTGCCTTCATCCTGGACTTCCACAAAGCCCTCCAGCAGCGCCGGGTGCTTGGCCAGGGAAACCTTCGATTCCAGACGGATCCCGACCGGCGAGTATGGCGAGGCCTTGCACTTGATCTCGGTCTTCTGCAACTGCTGCACCACCGCCTCGCGCTTGGCCTTGAACGAATTGACCCGCAGGTCGAGCGGCGCAGGATTCATCATGCTGCGGCCGAGGGCCAGGATCTCCTTTTCCGGGAAATACTTCTTCAACCGGTTGATGACCCAGTCGGGCAATTCGGCCGCGACGCCCAGCGGCGGGTTGGCCGGCGGGTTGAGCTTGCCCTCCATGAGCCAGGTCTGCTCGGCCTTTTTCAGGACCGTCATCAACTCGCGCGCGCCGATGCCCTGGTAGCGCGTCAGCGCGAAGATCGCCATCTTTCGCGGCACGCCATCGGTGATCACGGTCTCGATGGCCCGGCGATGGCGCAACACCGTGTAGACCGTCTCGGCGATCAGCGCGCGATCCTTCACTCCCAGCTTTGCGTGCTCTTTGAAGAACCGCTTCAGTTGCACGTCGGCCGGGGAGTTGAGCGGGAGGACGACCGTCAAGGCCTCCACCAGTGTATTGAACTGGGCGGGAGTAAAAGTCATTCCGGGGGTGTTTGTTTTTGGACGAATGCGCCCGGAGAAATCACATCGGGCGGCGGGCCTGTCGGCCCAAACGTCTATTATCGCTCAGAGCCGATGCTCGTCGCAACGAGTTCTATCGGAAATCGTCCTGCGAAGAACTTGAGCCGGACCGGCAGGTTGTAGTAGGACGGGGCCAGCCAGACCTCGTAGGCATCCGTCGGATCTGCCGCCTCGGACTTCAAATGCACGGCCTCGACCACTCCGAGGGGGGTCTCCAGCGAGCCGGTATCGATGACCTGGAAGCCGTACCTGTAGACCTTTCTCGCGTTGGTCACCATGAGTTCGATCGCTTGCCCGCGCTGGCGGTTTTGCGCGAGCAGATAGGCCAGGTGAAAGACAAAGCTCTGGGTGTCCTGGATGGCGGGCGGCAGCGGCTGCGATCGGGGGGCGCCGCCGGCGCGCGCCAGCTTGAGTTCACCCGAGGCGCGCGCGAACTCGGCGGTGTCCGGGGCGCTGTCGCCGCGCCTGAACTGAAAGGCCTCCGGCGCAAGGCCGGATTCAGTCACCGCCCCGCGGCTGACCTGGTGCATGACACCGGCGAACATGCTCACGAAGAAGCCTGTGGCTTGCAGCGTGCTTTGGGTCTCATAGCGGCCCGCCTCGCGCTTCCAGGTGTAATGGGCGACGCCGTCGGTGATCGACGATCGGGCGGAAAAGGTGATTGAAACGCTCCCCGGCAAATCGAAGCCCGGTGCCGCGCCGGGCAATTGCGCCCGCGCCGTTTCCGGGGCCGCGGGCTTGGCGGGTTCGGATGCAACGGCAATGACGGGCAACGCGCCCAATGAGTCTTGGAGGCGCTCCGCAATCGAGTCCGTCGCCAGGGCCGACGCGGATTCCAGGGTGCCGCTCCCAACCTCCATCGAGGCCGGCTGCGCGGCGTGGATCGCGTCTCCACCGCTCACGACAGGCGGGGCGGTGGGCTTCAGTGCGCGGCGAGCCGGCTTGGCCTCTGCGGGCTGGTCGGGTGCCCGCGCGGGACGCTGGGCCAGGCTCAATGCATAGGTCACCAGTGATGCATCTTTCCAGGCGGTGGTCAGACCCGGCGCCAGCCAATAGCCGATGGCATGCACAAAAAGCGAAATGGACAGGCCCACCGCCAGCGCGCGCCGGTCGCGCAGCAGGGATCTGTCGGCCCAATTCGGGGAGGCGGCGTGGACGGCCTTTGGCGCGTGGGATTCCAATGCAAGGATCTGGGTCGCGGCTGTTTGCCGCACTGCTATTGTAGAGACACGGAAACGAGGGATTGTTCCAGCGTCAGTCCCTTGTCGTCGGCAAAGGCCATCCGGACCGGCAGATAGTGCAAGTCCGGGGCGAGCCAAAGCTCGGCATGGGATTCGCCCGCCCGCGCGACGCGGGCGTAACGCACGGTCGCGTAATCGCGCCCGTCGATAGACGCTGTTTCGGTGCCGACCCTGCGGTACTCATAGCGTTCCGCCTTCTTTCCCTGACTCATCCATGCAACCACCGAAGCCGACTGCGGCGCCTGGACCATGAACTGGTACATGGCGGATACCCGGTCCAGCGTGCCGTCCGGAAGCTCAAAGGACTCCTTGCGGCCCTCATCCTCATGCAAGGCCAGGATCTGCCGCGAAGACCAGTCAAAAGTCGACACGAGGTTCTTGCGGGAATCGCGCTGCCTGCGGAACGAGTATCTTTCGGGAACCAGCCCCGTGGGTCCGATGCGCCCCTCGGACGTGACGGTCAGCTTGTCCTTCAGGAACAGCCGGACCGGCCCCGCCGTGCTGGTCTCCGAAACGATCCGGTAGTGGCCGTCCTCGCGTGAGAAAGTCTCGCGCACCGTGCCGATCGTGATCCCGGCCTTGGTGATGCGGTATTCCAGGGCGACGTTGCGGGGAACGTCCGCCTGCGCACCAACGGCAAATGCCGACAGGCCCGCCCATGCGGCCCGGGCGATCAGGCGAAAAGCATTACCCACGTTCTCCCTCCGGCTGGCGGAGAAAACGTTCCGCCGTACCGGATTCAACGCGCGTTTCCGCTTGGCGGACGACGCCCCCGGGTTCGATGACCAGCCGGCCGTCCGCCAGTGCCCGGAGTATCGCGGGATACAGCCAATGCTCCTGTTTCAGGACCCGTTGGGAGAGCGATTCTTCATCGTCGCCCGGAAGGACCGGCACCGCCACCTGTCCGAGGATGGGGCCGTGATCCAGGGCGGGCGTGACCACATGCACCGTCGCGCCGTGGATCCTGACACCCGCCTCCAGTGCCTGGCGGTGAGTTTGGAGTCCCGGAAAGGCGGGCAACAGTGAGGGATGGATATTGACGATGCGATCGGCAAACCTGGAAATGAACGCGCCGCCTAGCACGCGCATGAATCCGGCCAGCACCACAACGTCCGGAGCGTGCCGCGCGATGGCATCGCCGAGGGCGGCATCGAAGGCGTCGCGCGTCGGGTACGCGGTATGGTCGATGGTTTGCGTCTCGATGCCATGACGCTTGGCAATATCCAAGCCCGCCGCACCAGGGCGGTTGCTGATGACCGACGCGACCCGCACGGGAAGCTTTGCATCCAGGATTGCCTCCATGTTGCTGCCGCGCCCGGAGATCAGGATGACGATGGTGAGCATATGAAAGTCCAAGCCTGGCAAGGCGTTTGGGCCAAAATCGGCTAAAACACCGCGCCAGTTCTGGGGTTTTGTGGTCTTTCCCTAAGCAACGAGTGTCTGGTGCTCGTTGCCGGTGCGTGCGCGGATGGTGCCGATGGAGAACACGGTTTCGCCGAGTTTGCCCAGATGCTCGGCGGCGGTCTGCGCGTGGGCGGCGCCGACAATGACCACCATGCCAATGCCGCAATTGAACGTGCGGGCCATCTCCGCCTCGTCGACCTTGCCCTGCTCCTGGAGCCAGGCGAAAACCGGCGGCCTCGACCACGCGCTTCGATCGATCCGCGCCATCACGTGGTCCGGCAACACCCTCGGGATGTTCTCGGTCAATCCACCGCCCGTGATGTGTGCCATGCCCTTGACCAGTCCAGGGTGGGCTTCCAAAAGGGACAGCATCGGTTTCACGTAAATGCGCGTGGGCGCAATCAGGTCCATCGCGAGTTGCCGGTTGGCCGGCGCATGGAGATCCACGCCGCTGCGGTCGATGACCTTGCGGATCAGCGAATATCCGTTGGAGTGCGGGCCCGACGACGCGAGTCCGAGCACCACGTCCCCGGGCACGATGGCCTGCCCGGTAATGATGGCGTCGCGTTCCACGAGCCCCACGGCAAATCCGGCGAGGTCGTATTCTCCCGCGGGGTACATGGACGGCATTTCCGCCGTTTCGCCGCCGAGCAGCGCGCAACCGGAGAGTTCGCACCCCTGGGCGATTCCCTTCACCACGTCGGTGGCGACAGCAACGTCGAGCTTGCCGCATGCAAAGTAATCGAGAAAGAAGATCGGCTCCGCGCCCTGCACCAGGATATCGTTCACGCTCATCGCCACCAGGTCCTGGCCGACGGTGTCGTGCTTGTTCAACTGGAAGGCCAGCTTGAGCTTGGTGCCGACGCCATCGGTGCCCGACACCATCACGGGGTTGCGGTATTTTTTCGAGACTTCGACCAGTGCGCCGAAG
>CAZTYC010000133.1:0-7455 GCA_964617435.1 uncultured Burkholderiales bacterium | reverse complement strand
GTTCCACCGCAACCTGATGAGCGAGTACATGGGGCTCATCCACGGCGTGTATGACGCCAAGGCGGAGGGATTCCTTCCCGGCGGCGGATCGCTGCACAACTGTTTTTCCGCGCACGGCCCCGACCAGGCAACCTTTGCCAAGGCCTCGCACGAGGACTTGATGCCCGTGTACCAGGGCAATACGCTGGCCTTCATGTTCGAAAGCCGCTATGTGTTCGAGCCCAGCGCCTTCGCGCTGTCGACACCGGCGCTGCAAAAAGACTACGACCGGGCCTGGCAAGGCTTTACTTCCGCAAAGGTGACCTGACATGAAACTCGCCTCTCTCAAAGGACCCACCCGCGACGGCACGCTGCTGCTGGTCGACGAGGATCTCTCGCGCGCCGTGGCCGTGACCGACATCGCACCGACGATGCAATACGCGCTGGAGCATTGGAAGCACGTCCATGGAAAGCTGCTCGACGAATTCGAAGCCATCGATTCCGGTTCTTCGCGTCCCATCCTCAGCTTCCAAACCCTGCTCGACGAGGGCAAGATCGCCGCGCCGCTGCCGCGCGCGTACCAATGGCTCGACGGCTCGGCGTATCTTTCGCATGTCGAGCGTGTGCGCCGCGCGCGCAACGACAAGGTCCCGGAGAGCTTCTACAGCGACCCGCTCATGTATCAAGGGAATGGCGACGCGATGATGGGCCCGCGCGACGACATCGAGGTGCTCAGCGAAGACTGGGGCGTGGATCTCGAAGGGGAGGTCGGCGTGATCGTCGGCGATGTGAAGATGGGCGCGACACCCGCCGAGTGC
This sequence comes from uncultured Burkholderiales bacterium, assembly GCA_964617435.1. Lineage (GTDB taxonomy): Bacteria > Pseudomonadota > Gammaproteobacteria > Burkholderiales > Usitatibacteraceae > UKL13-2. The sequence goes on along the minus strand of CAZTYC010000133.1, from coordinate 6,658 downwards.
GCCGACGCGGTGCGCCTGGTGGTGTTGATCAACGATGTCTCGTACCGCAAGCTCATTCCCGCCGAGCTGGCCAAGGGCTTCGGCTTCGTGCACGGCAAGGGCCTCAACGCGCTCTCGCCGGTCGCCGTCACGCCGGACGAACTGGGCGGCGCTTGGAGCGACGAAAAGGGCGCCGGCAAGCTCGACTTCCGTCTCCTCTGCCACGTGCGCGGGAAATGGTTCGGTAATCCCAATTGCGCCGATGACATGACCTTTTCGCTGCTCGACCTGATCTCCCACGCGGCCATGACGCGGCCGTTGCGCGCCGGCACGCTGATCGGTTCGGGGACCGTATCGAACCACGACAAGGCCACCGGCTACGCCTGCATCATGGAAAAGCGACTGGTCGAGCAGGTGGAATTGGGCGAGGCGAAGGAAGAATTCCTGAAGTTCGGCGACGAGGTTGAGATCGACATGGTGGACCACCACGGCGAAACGATTTTTGGCGCCATTCGCCAGCGCGTCGCCAAAGCAAGGTAATGGCCGGCCAAACCGATCACGCCCTGCGCGGCGACTATTCGCGGATGCGGCCGGACTACACGGTCGACCAGGATTACACGCTCTACACACCGCAGGAGCAGGACCTCTGGAAGCGCCTCTACGCGCGGCAGTGCGCGCAGGTGCCGCGCTATGCCTGCGACGAGTTCATCGACGTGCTGGGCACGCTCGACTTCGGGGCCGGCATTCCGCACTTCGACGCGGTCAATGAAAAACTCGCCAAGGCGACGCGCTGGACACTGGTGGCCGTCCCGGGCCTGCTCCCCGACGACGTGTTCTTCGAGCACCTGGCCAATCGCCGTTTCCCGACGTCGGTGTGGCTGCGCAACCCGGAGGAATTCGACTACATCGTCGAGCCGGATATCTTCCACGACTTTTTCGGCCACGTGCCGCTCCTTTTCCATCCGGTGTTCGCCGACTACCTCGAGGCCTACGGCAAGGGCGGCGTGAAGGCCAAGGGCCTCAACGCGCTCGACTATCTGGCGCGGCTCTATTGGTACACGGTGGAATTCGGCCTGATCGACACGCCCAAGGGCTTGCGCACCTACGGCGCCGGCATCCTGTCCTCGGCGGGCGAGTTGCCGTACTGCATCGAGAACCCGAAGCCCCACCGCATCCGCTTCGACCTGATGCGCGTGATGCAGTCGAACTACAAGATCGACACCTTTCAGGAAACCTATTTCGTCATCGACAGTTTCAAGCAGTTGTTCGATGCGACGGCGCCGGATTTCACGCCGTACTACGAGACATTGCGCGGCTTGCCGGCGCTCGCTGCCAACCAGACCGTTTCCGGGGACACGCTGGTCAAAGTCTAGGACTGGCGAGGCATTTGGGACGAAAATGGCCCAAACGCCGCGCCAGGCAACGACTTTCAAGGTGTTCTTGAATGCGCCCGCTGGCCGAGGTCCCCACGGGTTCCTGCAGCCATCGCGTGATCGTCAAGCGCGTGGCATCAGAAGCGCTCAGTCCCAATGCTGGGTCAGGCCCATGCCCTGCACCACCCAGCGCGCGAACAGGTAGGCCAGACGATTCTTCCAGCGCAGCCCGAAGGGAAGCGATTTCCAATCCTGCGCCGTGCACCAGCGCGCGCCCTGCGCGATCTCCGCTTCCGCGGACTCCCGCAGTTCCCGTGCGAAGGATGCGTCCTCGATGACCAGATTCGCCTCGCGGTTGAGCAGCAGGCTGAAGGGGTCGAGGTTGCTTGAGCCCACCGTGGCCCAACGGTCGTCAATGCTGGCCGCCTTGCCGTGCAACATGCTGCGGTCATACTCGGCGATGCGCACGCCCATGCCGAGCAGGCGCGCATACAGGGAACGCGTGGCCATTTGCAGCAGCGGATGGTCGGCGCGCCCCTGCAGCAACAGCGTCACTTGAACGCCACGCTTCACCGCGGCGGTCAATGCCAGGCGAAAGCGCCGGCCGGGCAGGAAATACGGGCAGACAATGAGCACGCGAACCTGCGCTTGCGCGATGGCCTCGCGGTACACGAACTCGATCTCGCGCCGGTGGCGGAAATTGTCGCGCGCCACGAAGCGCACGCGATGCGGGCCGCCCGGCATCGGCGCGCCCCGCGGCAGCGTGATAGCTTGCACCACGGGGTCGCGCTTGCGCCAGTGCCGCCAGGCCACCCAGCGCCACGTGGTGTGCAGGAGCGCATAGATGTCCGCCAGCACCGGCCCGGACACCCGCGCGGCGTAATCGAAGCGGGGAAATTCGGAGAGCGACTCGGTAAGGTCATCGATGATGTTGATGCCGCCGACAAATCCGATCCGGCCGTCGATGAGGGCGATCTTGCGGTGATTGCGCCGCATGCGCCCCGTGCTCAGGCGCAGCATACGAAGGTCCGGGCGGAAGGTGAGCACGAAGCCGCCCGCGTCTTTCACCGGCGCATAAAACTCCGGCGGCGTCTGGCGCGAGCCGATGCCGTCGACCAGGACCCGCACCACCACGCCGCGCCGCGCGGCGTCCACCAGGGCATCCCGCACCAAGCGCCCGGTGACGTCATCGCGGAAGATGTAGGTCTCGAGGCGCACTTCATATTGCGCGCCGCCGATGGCCTCGAGCAGCGCCGGAAAAAACTCCCGCCCGTTCTTGAGCAATCTGACATCGTTGCCTTCGACAAACCGCGTCTTCATGATGATCGCGTGAATTGGACCCAAAGCCCGGCGTGGTCCGACAAGCCGCGCCAAGACACGCCGTGCGTGACGCCGGAAAGCCGTTCCGCGGAGACGATGGAAACGCCGCGGGCGTACACGCGGTCGAGCGCCAGCATCGGCAGGGCCGCGGGAAAGGTGCGCGCCGGCCTGCCGTGCCGCGCCTCGAAAACCTCCACCAGCCCCAGCGAGTTGAACAGCATTTCGCTGATCCCGCTCTTGCGGGCGCGCCAGTCGTTGAAGTCCCCCGCCACGACCAGCGGATCGTCCGGCGCGCAGGCGTCGTGCAGAAACTCCGCCAGCTGCGCCACCTGCATCGCGCGCGAGACGTGCAGCAATCCCAGGTGCACGCAGACGCAGGTCAGGGGCCGTGTCCAGCCGGGCACTTCGAGGCGCGCCATCAAGTGCCCGCGACGCTCGAAACGATGGTGGGACACATTGCGGTTGACCCAGTTGAGCACCGGGTAGGCCGACAGGATGGCGTTGCCATGATGCCCGTGCCGGTGGCTGGCGTTGAGGCCGTACACGATTTCGCGGTACCGTCCGTCGGCCAGGTGTTCATGCTGCGGCAACTCGGGCCAGTCGGCGAAGCGGCGGCCGCGCCGCGCGTGCTCGCCCTGCACCTCCTGCAGGAACAGGATGTCGCTGTCGAGCCCGTGCAGGCGCTCGCGCAGCTCGTGGATGACCAGCTTGCGGTTCAAGGGCGACAGGCCCTTGTGGATGTTGAGCGTGGCGAGCGTGACGACGGTGCTCATCGCAGTCCCAGTCGGCGGGGAAGGTCGAGGATCGCATCCCGGTTCGACCACGAAAAGCAGCGCGCGGCCGCCTCGTCGTGCGGCAGCCAGATCGAACGGGAATGCTCCTCCGGGTTCAAGCGCACGGACACCGGGCCGGCCACCTGCAGGCTGAACACGTGCTCGGTGTTGTGCGTCACGCCCGGCGCGTACCGGTGGCGCCACACGGGAAAGATCTCGTACACGTTCTCGTGCTGCCAATCCGCGAACTGATCCGCTTGCGCGTGGATGCCGGTCTCCTCCGCCGTTTCGCGCACGGCCGTATGCAGGAGCGGCTCGCCCTCCTCGCGTGAACCGGTCACCGATTGCCAGTACCCCGGGTGGCGGGCACGCTCAAGGAGCAGCACCTCGAGCGCGGGGGTATGGATGACCACGAGGACGGAGACGGGAATCTTGAAGGGCTTCGCAACGGCCATGCAGGGATTCTATGCGCTGCTGTGCAGCGTGGCTGTCCGTGGGCCACTGAGGGGGACCGCGCGTCGGCCGGTAAAATCACGTGTCACTACTCCGCCGAATCCCCATTGTCCACAACGCCAGCCCCTTCGCCCGTCCATGCCCCCTACGCACGGGGCGCCGCATGGGGGCTCTTCGCCATTTCCATCTGGGTCGGCTGGATCCTCCTCACGCGCCACGGGGTCACCACCTCGCTGTCGCCGTATGACCTGGTGGCATTGCGGTTCGCCTTTGCCGGACTGGTGCTTTTGCCGGTGGTGGTCCGGCGCGGCTTGGGGATCCGGCGGGTGGGCTGGGGCAAGTGGGGCCTGATCGTGTGCTGCGCAGGTGTGCCCTATGTGCTGGTGGCCTCCACCGGCCTGCAGTTTGCGCCGGCCGCGCACGCCGGCGCCCTGATTCCCGGCACCATGCCGTTGTGGGCCGCATTGCTCGCCGTGGTGTACCTGCGGGAAAGGATCGAGCCTTCGCGGCGCGCCGGTCTGCTGCTGATCCCGGTCGGTATCGTGGTGATTCTCGGCCACGGACTGGTCGATTTTTCCAGCGGCCAGTGGCGCGGCCATCTGCTGTTTCTGCTGGCGGCCATGACCTGGGCGGGCTTCACCGTGGCCATGCGATCGGCGTCGCAGTCGGGCTTCGATGCATTGCACGCCGCCGCGGTGGTCTCGGTGATGGGCGCCGTGCTGTACCTGCCCGTCTACGCGTTGTGGCTGCCCCATCACATTGCCGCCGCGCCGGTGAGCGCCATCGTCGTCCAAACGCTGTACCAGGGGCTGATGGTGAGCATCGTCTCGCTCTTTGCCTACGCGCGCGCGGTCACGCTGCTGGGCGCCTCTCTGGGGGCGAGCTTCGCATCCCTGGTGCCGGTGCTGGCCATGCTGGCCGCGATCCCGCTGCTGGGCGAATGGCCGACGGCGACGGACGGCGTGGGCATCGCAGCCATCACGACCGGCGTGTTCCTGTCCTCCGGGGCGTATCAGGCGTTGCGGCGGCGCGGCTGAAACCGGGCCGCCGTGCTCACGCGCGCATCATGGCGACGGTGTCGCCCGTCCCGCTAAACCATCCGTGGGGCATGTGCGCGGTGCGGTGCGCACCCACGGCGCGGCCGTTTCGGTCCAGGGCAATGAAGCCGACATCGGCGTTGAAGTCCGCCTGCATTTGATCAAGCACGCAGCCGATGGCGGCATCGAGTGTCGCGCCGCGCGCCACACGGTCCGCGATTTCGCGGCCGGCCAGCGCGCGGATCACGTATTCGCCGGTGCCCGTGGCCGATACGGCGGCCTGCGGCGACGCGTAGGTGCCGCAGCCGGGCAGCGGCGTGTCCCCCACGCGGCCGACGAGCTTCATGGTCACGCCGCCGGTGGAGGTGGCCGCGCACAGGTGGCCTCGCGCATCGAGCGCCACGGCGCCGATGGTGCCGCCCGCGTATTCCGGATGCGCCTGCAGGAAGGCGCGGATCTTCATCGACGCCTTTTCGTCCCGGCCCACGCCGATGGCGAGACGCTCCTTCTTGTCCTGCCAATCCGCGCGGCGCGCCGGGGTGACCGGATCGTGGTCGGCGTGCCCCATCGCACGTGCAAAGCGGCTGGCGCCCTCGCCGGTGAGCATCACGTGGTCGGTCATTTCCATGACCTGGCGCGCGACGAGGATGGGGTTCCTGACGCGCTGCAGCCCGCTGACCGAGCCGACACCCTTGTCGTGCGAGGTCATCACGCAGGCATCGAATTCGACGAAGCCATCGAAGTTCAGCACCGCGCCCGTGCCCGCGTTGAACACCGGGTTGTCTTCAAGCACCATTGCCGCCGCGCAGGCCGCATCAAGCGCGCTTCCCTCGCGCTCCAGGATCGCACGGCCCGCCTGGACCGCCGCGCGGATGCCGGCCAGCGCGTCGTCATCGGAACCCGGGCGCCAGGTGCCTGCGCCGCCGTGGACGATCAACGAAATGGGCATGAAAATCTCCTCTCAGGTTGCGGCCGCCATTGAAAAGTCCAATACCGGTGCGGCGTTTGGCGGCATTTTGCCCGGAAACCCGCGCCAGTCAACGACTTTCCCGCACGCGGCCTGGACCAAATGCCCGGAGCGCACGCAGCGGGCAGCCTGCAAAGGATACTGGAACGCGAAAAAAAACCCGCGAGGTCATCGCGGGTTTTTTGCATGCGTCGAAGGTCGCGAATCGCGATTACTCCATGCGCGCCTTCTCGACGAGCTTGAGGATCTTCCAGCTCTTGGTCTTGGACAACGGGCGCGTTTCCTGGATCGTCACCGTATCCCCCACCTTGATGGAGTTGTCGGGCGAATGCGCGTGGTACTTCTTGGAACGGCGCACCACCTTGCCCAGCACCGGGTGCATCACGCGGCGCTCGACGAGCACGGTGACGGTCTTGTCCATCTTGTCGCTGGTCACCACGCCGGTCAGCGTACGCTTGGTCGTGTTGGCGGTGTTGTTTGCGGCTGTCGCTGCGGTCGTCATTAGGCGGCCCTCGCTTTTTCGGTGAGGATGGTCTTGATCTGCGCGATTTCGCGCTTCACCCGGCCCATCTCGCTGGTCTTGTTCAGTTGCTGGGTGGCAGCCTGCATGCGCAACTTGAATTGCGCATTGCGAAGCTCCAGCAGCTCCTTGTTCAGTTCGTCCGCGGACTTGGCCCGCATTTCCTTGGTGTTCATGTCCCCTGCTCCTTAGGCGCCGATCATGCGTTGCACGAACGTGGTCTTGATGGGCAGCTT
>CAZTYC010000132.1:0-7468 GCA_964617435.1 uncultured Burkholderiales bacterium | reverse complement strand
TCGGCATCACGACATACTTGAAATCGTCGCCGCCGGGCACGGTGAACAGGGCCGATGACATGTTGGCCTCGCCGAGGGACACCAGCACGTTTTCGGCGTGCACGTTGTTCAGCACGTCGAGCAGGTAGGCGATGTTGAAGGCGATGTCGAGCGCGTCGCGGTCATAGCCGATCGGCAGCGTCTCCTCGGCCTCTTCCTGCTCGCTGTTGTTGCAGATGATAGACAGCGCATCCTTGGTGAAGACCAGCCGCACGCCGCGCACCTTTTCGTTCATCAGGATGGATGCGCGCTGCAGGGCGGCGAGCAGTTCCTGGCGGTTCATCGTGACGTGGTTGGTGTAGCCGGAGGGGATCACCTTGGCGTAGTCGGGAAACTTGCCTTCGACGATCTTGCTGATGATCTCGATGCCGGCAAAGGTGAACTTGACCTGGTTCTGGTGCAGTTCGATGTGCACCGGGTCGTCGCTTTCGTCGAGCAGCTTGATCAACTCAAGTACGGTCTTGCGCGGAAGGATGGCGTCAACCTTGCCGGTCGCTTCCGGCAGCTTGCTCACCGCCGTGGAAAGGCGGTGGCCATCGGTGGCAACCACGCGCAGTTGCTGGCCGTCGGCCGAGAAAAGCACGCCGTTGAGGTAATAACGGATGTCCTGAACCGCCATGGCAAATTGCACCTGGCCGAGCAGCTTGCGCAATTCCTTTTGCGGCAGCGTCAGCGACGTGGCGTTGTCCTTGGCTTCCGAAATCTTCGGAAAGTCGCCCGCGGCGAGGGTCTGCAACGCAAACCGGCTCTTGCCGGCCTTCACCGTCACCCGGCTTTCCTTGGTATCCATCGCCACTTCGGCATCGGGCGGCAACGCGCGCAGGATGTCCTGCAACTTCTTGGCGCCCACCGTCATGCTCCCGGGCTTGTGCGCCGTGTCGAGTTTCGCGGTCGCGCGGATCTGCACCTCGAGGTCGGTGGCGAGGAAGTTGACCGCATGGTCGGTGACTTCCATCAGCACGTTGGAGAGAATCGGCAGGGTATGACGCCGTTCGACGATGCCCGTGACAAATTGCAGCGGACCCAACAAGGTGCTGTTCTTGGTTTTCAGGGTGACCATATTGTTGTTACCTTGAAAAATAAAAATAAGGTTAGTAGATAAGGACGTCGGGAATTGGGGACAAGCGAAAAAGACTGTGGTTGATCAACGGGTTGCATGCCTTGAAGCGCTGTGGGCACATTCCCCGGGGTTGGGGAGGAGTGTGCATAAAACACCACGCGACACGGCGCGGGGAAAAGTTGCCAACGGGTTGTCCACAGCCCACTGGGGTGGCCTTGCACAAGAAACCCGGCGGATGGATATGGAAAGCGTCATGGCCTCATCCGCGCAGGATCTGCGTGAGCAGGGCGTGATCGCGCGCGATCGATTGATCCGCCTCCACTAATTCCTGGATTTTTCGGCAGGCATGGAGCACGGTCGTATGGTCGCGGCCGCCGAACGCTTCGCCGATTTCGGGCAGCGACATGGGCGTCAGTTCCTTGGCCAGCGCCATGGCCACCTGGCGTGGACGCGCCAGTGAACGCACGCGCTTCTTTGAATACATCTCCGAGACCTTGATCTTGTAGTAGTCCGCCACCGTCTTCTGGATGTTGTCGATGGAGACCTGGCGGTTGAGGACCGCGAGCAAATCCCGGAGGGCTTCCTTGGCGGCGTCCACCGTCACCGGCACGTTGTTGAATTTCGCATAAGCCAGCACGCGCTTGAGCGCGCCTTCCAGCTCGCGCACGTTGGAGCGGATGTGCTTGGCCACGAAGAAGGCGACCTCCTCGGCAATCGGGGTGCCGTCCGACTCCGCCTTCTTCATCAGGATGGCGACGCGCATCTCGAGTTCGGGCGGTTCCACCGCCACCGTCAACCCCCAGCCGAAGCGGGAAATCAGACGGTCGTCGATGTTGGCGATTTCCTTCGGGAAACGGTCGGACGTCATCACGACCTGCTTGTTGCGCTCGATCAGCGAATTGAATGCGTAGAAGAATTCTTCCTGCGTGCGCGACTTTCCGGCAAAGAACTGGATGTCATCGATGAGCAACACGTCGAGGGTGTGGTACGAACGCTTGAAGGCGTCAAAGGCCTTGTTCTGGTAGGCCCGCACGACATCGGAGACAAATTGTTCGGCGTGCAGGTACCTCACGTTGGCGTTGGGCATCAGGCTCAGCACCTGGTTGCCGATGGCGTGGACCAGATGGGTCTTTCCCAAGCCGGTGGTGCCATAGATGAACAAGGGGTTGTAGGCCTTGCCGGGATTCTCGGCCACTTGCAGCGCAGCCGCGCGGGCGAGCTGGTTGGCCTTTCCACCCACGAACCCGGCGAATGTGAAGGATGGGTTGATGCGGCGCTCGTTGGAGGCCGTCGAGGCCGTGGCGGATCCGGGGGCGACAGGAGGCGCCGCCTCGTCGGACAGGGCGTCTCCGGCTAGGCTGGCTTCTTCAGGCTGCGCGTCGTCCAGCGCGAGATCCAGGCGCGTGGGCCGCGCGAAATAGCGCTCGGCGTTGCGCTCGATCTTTGACAACAGCCGGTCCTTCACCCACTGCAGGACATAGCGGTTGGGCGCAATCAGCGTATAGGCATCACCATCCTGTTCAAACCTCAGGGGTTTGATCCACGTGGTGTATTGGTGTGCTGAGAACTCGCGTTGCAATTCGTCGGTGCAGTGTTGCCAGAACGGATGCATGCGAGGGCTGGATTCGGAAGGGGTCTGAAATTGCCGCGCGGGAAAGGCGGCAGGGAAAGAAAAGCAAGGCGGGACTGACCAAGCGGGTTATTTTAGCCGGAATCGGGGGACTTATCCACAGGGCGGTCGATGCTTTTGGTGTATCGGGAGACGATTTCATGATGCTGTTGCGCTTCTGCTGCGGCGCAAGAGAGTTTGACTAAGTTGATGAAAATACAGGATAATGTCAGGTTCCATCGCGTGAATTTGATGAGCGCGCCGTTTTGGCGTTGATTGAATCTCGTCGCGAAGGCGGAGGGAGCATTCATCTTGAACCAACAGGATGGGGTCCCGGTCTTCAATCTCTCAATGCCTGTCGGCGTTTCGCCGGATGGCAAATCGCAGGAAACCACATGAAACGCACCTATCAACCGTCCGTCGCCCGTCGCAAGAAGACCCATGGTTTTCTGGTTCGCATGAAAACCGCAGGCGGCCGCGCCGTCATCAACGCCCGCCGCGCGAAGGGCCGTGCACGCGTCGCAGTTTGACCGGAACAAGGCCTCGACGCCCCGTTGCACCGCCGGTGAGCGGACCCGCAGGCCGATTTGCCGAGGTCATTCGGCGCGGAAAGCGGCACGCCTCGACTCGTCTGACCCTTTGTGTCCTGGACGTGGGCGACGTGCAGTGCACCGCAGGTGCGCCGCCCGGGGCGGCCGCATGGTCGATCCAAAAGAAGTTTGCCAAGTCTGCAGTGCTTCGCAACACCATCAAGCGCCAACTTCGCGAGGCCGTCCGCCTTCGCGGAATCCCGCCGGCCAAGCAACTGGTGTTTCTGGGTCGCCGGCCGTTTGTTGGCGATGGAGTGACGAAGCATCAATTGAAGCAGGTCATCCGGCGCGAAGCTGAGGGCCTGCTTGACCGTGTGTGTCCCCGGCCGTGAATCGCGCCCCCCAAAAACCACGACACTCACTCCTTAACCAGGCACTGCTTGGTGCGGTTCGGGGGTATCAATTGACGCTGAGCCCGTTCCTGGGATCGCAGTGCCGGTTTGCACCCACCTGTTCGCATTACATGATGGACGCCCTGCGCCTGCATGGCGCCGCGCGCGGCACCCTCCTGGGTTTGCGCCGCCTCGGTCGTTGCCACCCCTGGTGTGCGGGCGGCTGGGATCCGGTGCCTTTCCCGACAACCCCGGACGCATCCGCCCCGGGCTCCATTCCCCATTGATATAGACGCGAAATCATTCATGGATACCCAACGCCTGATCGCCTTGATCGTGTTTCTCTTCAGCGGCATGTTGCTCATGGAGGCATGGAACAAGCATCAGCATCCCAAGATTCCCGCCGCGACTGAGGCGGCGATCCAAGCAGCAACCGGTCCCGCCGCCTCAACCCCCGCCCCCGTCCTGCCGGGTAGGGAAGCAGCGGTTCCTGCCGCACCGACGCAGGGGGTGGCGACCCCCGACGCTACCGCGACGTCTGCGCTTCCAGGTTCGCAGGGTCGCGTGCGCGTCCACACGGACCTGTTCGAACTCGAGTTTGACCAACTGGGCGCCGATTTGCGGCAGGCGACGCTCAAGACCCACCTGGCGCGCGGGGACAGTCAGCGGCCCTTCAAGCTCATGCAAGACAAGGCAGGTGCTTACTTCGTTGCACAGTCAGGCTTGCTGGGTGCGGGTATGCCAAATCATGCCGCAGTCTGGAAAGCCGATGCGGCGTCTTACGACCTTGGCAGCGGCAACACCCTCGAAGTCGCGTTCACCAATCGCGATACCCCGGGGTTGGTGGCGCGCAAGGTGTTTACCTTCAAGCGTGGAAGCTATGTCGTTGGGGAACGGCTGGAAATCCTCAATGAAACTGGCGCCGAGGTTGTCCCGGGCGCCTATTTCCAGTTCCTGCGCGACGGCAATCCGCCGGAAGGCGAGAGCCACGGCAACATGTTCACGGGCATCGTGACCTTTACCGGGCCGGCGGTTTATTCTGATGCGAAGAAGTTCCAGAAGGTCGAGTTTTCCCAGATCGACAAAGGCAAGCAGGACCATGTCAAGCAGGCCAGCGAAGGCTGGGTCGCGATGGTGCAGCACTATTTTGTCTCCGCCTGGCTGCCGCCGACCGGACAGGCGCGCGAGTACTTCACCCAGAAATGGGCCAACCAGTTGTATTCCGCCGGTTACAAGGTCGCCTTGCCCGCAGTGAAGCCTGGCGAAACCGGCCGGATCGAAACCTCCCTGTACCTCGGCCCGCAGGAGATTGAGAAGATCAAGCACCTCGCGCCCGGCCTCGACCTGGTGGTGGACTATGGCTGGCTGACCATCATTGCCTACCCGATGTTCGTCATCCTCTCGTGGATCAACAAGATCGTGGCCAACTGGGGGTGGACGATCGTGATCTTCACCATCCTGCTGAAACTGGTGTTCTTTCCGCTGAACCAGAAGGCGGGCCGCGAAATGGCGCGCATGCGCACCATGGCGCCCAAGATCGAGGCCTTGCGCGCCCGGTACGGCGACGACAAGATGAAATTGAACCAGGCCATGATGGAGCTCTACCGCTCCGAAAAGGTCAATCCGCTGGGGGGATGCCTGCCGATTCTGGTGCAGATGCCGTTCCTGATCGCCATGTATTGGGTGCTGGTGGGCGCCGTTGAGTTGCGCAACGCGCCGTGGATCGGCTGGATCACCGACTTGTCTACGCCGGATCCTTTCTATGTGCTCCCCGTCATCATGGGGGTGTCGATGATCGTGCAGACCAAACTCAATCCGGCGCCGCCCGATCCGGTGCAGGCCAAGGTCATGATGATCATGCCGGTGGTGTTCTCGATCATGTTCTTCTTCTTCCCGGCCGGCCTGGTGTTGTACTGGACCATGCAAAACCTGTTGGGCATCGGCCAGCAATGGTATTTGAACAAGACCGCGGAGGAGCATTTGAAGCCCAAGGGCGCCAAGTACTAGGGAGCCTTGATTCCTTGCCTAACAAAGGGCCGCAATGCGGCCCTTTTCACTTGGAGTTCAGGGGCGCCCAACATAAGATGCTTGTTCAGCCAACCGGAGGCGCCGACGGCCCATGACCCCTGTTGTTTCACGTGAAACCCGCGACACCATCGCCGCCATTTCCACCGCGCCGGGCCGCGGGGGCATCGGAATCGTCCGGATTTCCGGACCGATGGCCCGCGACATCGGTACAGCGCTCACGAATGCCACCTTGGTTGCGCGGCGGGCGCAGCACGCCCGTTTCAGGGACGCCCGGGGCGAGGTCATCGACGACGGGTTGGTGCTGCTGTTCATCGGGCCGCATTCGTACACGGGGGAGGATGTGGTGGAGTTGCAGGGACACGGCGGCATGGCCGTGCTATCGCAGGTGCTGGCGTGTTGCCTGGCGCTCGGATGCCGCGCGGCCCGCGCGGGGGAATTCACGGAGCGCGCGTTTCTCAACGGCCGGCTCGACCTGGCGGAAGCCGAGGCGGTTGCCGACCTGATAGACGCCGCGTCGCAGGAAGCCGCCCGATCGGCCGCGCGCACGCTCACGGGCGAATTCTCCGCCCGCATCCGCGCGTTGCTCGGCGAGTTGACCGATGTCCGGGTCCATGCGGAGGCGTGCATCGACTTTCCCGAGGAGGAAATCGACCCCGCGGATCTGGCCGCCATCAGCCGCAAGATTGAATCGGCCGGAATCACGCTGCAGGGCATCCAGCGCGCCGCCAGGCAAGGATTGGTGTTGCGCGACGGATTGACTGTCGCGCTGATCGGCCGGCCCAACGCCGGAAAGTCCAGCCTCCTGAATCGCCTGGCCGGCCAGGACCTGGCCATCGTGACGCCGATTCCCGGAACCACCCGGGATCAGGTGCGGGCCACCATCCACCTGAACGGCGTGCCGATCCACCTCATCGACACCGCAGGGCTGCGGCCGACGGAAGACCCGGTGGAGGCGATCGGCATCCAGCGAACCTGGGATGCAGTGGCCCACGCGGGGGCCGCCCTGGTGATCTCGGAAGCGGGGGAAATGGCCGGCCGGGAGGAGGCGGAAATCGTCGCCCGCCTGCCAGAAAATCTGCCGATGGCCTGGGTCTACAACAAGATCGACCTCGACCACGCGCGGCCGGTTTCACGTGAAACCGTTCGGGACGGCCGCAATGCCACGATCTTCTTGTCCGCGCTGACCGGCGAAGGGGTTGAGGGCTTGCAACGTTGGCTGCTCGACGCCGCCGGTTGGCAACCGGAGGGAGAGGGGGTGTTTTCTGCGCGCGCGCGCCATCTGTCCGCCCTATCGCGCGTTGCGGACCATTTGCAGGCCGCCCTGCAGCGCAAAGGCCAATTCGAACTCCTCGCCGAAGAGTTGCGGCTGGCGCAAATTGCGCTCGGCGAGATCACCGGGGAGTTTCATCCGGATGACCTGCTGGGGGAGATCTTCGGGCGGTTTTGCATCGGAAAGTAATCGCGCCGAAGCGCCCAAGGGCCGATTTCGCAGGGGCGGGGCCGTGTTTTGGGTAGCCAAGCCATGGGGCATCGCCTAAAATGCCGGGTTCCCTCGGAGACTTCCACAGCAATTCGACTCCCCATGCAATTCGACCGCCCATTTGATGTCATCGTGATCGGTGGCGGCCACGCCGGCACCGAGGCCGCGCTGGCTGCCGCACGCATGGGTGCGCGCACGCTCTTGCTTACGCACGCGATTGAGACGCTCGGGCAAATGTCCTGCAATCCGTCGATCGGCGGCATCGGCAAGGGGCACTTGGTCAAGGAAATCGATGCGTTGGGTGGCGCGATGGCCGCGGCGACGGATGAA
>CAZTYC010000131.1:6348-7482 GCA_964617435.1 uncultured Burkholderiales bacterium | reverse complement strand
GTGACCCGCACCGGACCGCCCCCGAGTGCGCCGGCGGCGAGAAAGTACGAGGCCGAGGACGCATCGCCTTCCACACGGATGCGGCCGGGCGACACGTACCTCGCATCAACGGGCGTGGCGAATGCGGCGCCGCGCCGCTCGACCGTCACGCCAAAGCGCGCCATCAGATTGGTGGTGATGTCCACATAGGGCTTGGAAATCAACTCGCCCACCACTTCAACCTCCAGGGCCGGGCGCGCCAGCGGCAGCGCCATCAGCATGGCAGAGAGGAACTGGCTGGACACATTGCCGCGAATGGGCACGCGCGCCATGGCGGCTTTCGCGTTCCGGGCGGAGATTGCAAGCGGCGGATAGCCGTCCTGCATGAGATAGCGCACCGCGCAGCCGGCAAGCTTGAGCGACTCCACGAGGTCGCCGATCGGCCGCTCGTGCATGCGCGGGACGCCCGACAGCGTGTATTCGCAACCCTCGCCCGCCATCATGGCGAGCGCCGCCGTCAGCGGCCGAAACGCGGTGCCGGCGTTGCCGAGGAACAGATCGGCCTTGCGATGGGGAAAGACGCCCCCGGTGCCCGTCACGCGCACGTCCCGCGCGCCGGCCGGACGGATCGAAACGCCCAGGCGCGCCAGTGCATCGAGCATCACACGCGTATCGTCGGAATCGAGCAGGTCCATGACCTCGGTGTCACCGTGCGCCAAGGCGGCGAGCAGCAACACGCGGTTGGAGATGCTTTTCGATCCCGGCAAGGCCACGACGCCGCGCGCACGACTTCGCGCGGGCAGCAGAAGGTGGTCGGGATAGTCTTGCATCGGGCGCAACTCAGGCCGCGTCATCGCGAAAGCCATCCAGCTCGCCGGCCATCCAGCGCTCGCGGGCGTCGCGCGCACGCTGCATGAGCGCGAGGAGGACGTCGCCGTCGCGCGCCTCGATGGCTGCGCGCAGTTGCGCGATTTTCATTTCCAGCCGGCGGCACTCGTCGGCCAGGGCCGCGGCGTTGTCCAGGGTGATGTCGCGCCACATTTCGGGACTCGATCCCGCGATCCGGGTGAAATCGCGAAAGCCAGAGGCCGCAAAGGTGAACAGCTGGCGCGCATTGGGGCGGCCGGCCAGTTCATCGACGAGCGCGAACGCGAC
>CAZTYC010000131.1:0-6248 GCA_964617435.1 uncultured Burkholderiales bacterium | reverse complement strand
ATGAAACGCTCGTTCTGCGCCGGCGTCCCGACGCTCACGCGCAGCCAATCCGGCAGTCCGTACCCCGCGATCGGGCGCACGATCACCCCTTGCCGCAGCAGGGATTCGTACACCGCCTTGGCGTAACTGACCTTGAAGGTCACGAAATTGCCGAACGGCGGAATGAAGGAGATGCCGCGCCGCCCAAACTCCGCTGAAAGGTAGGCCAGCCCCTCTGCATTGACGCGCCGGCTATCCGCAATGAACGCATCGTCCTCGAGCGCGGCGGCGGCGGCCACCATCGCCAGATGGTTCACGTTGAACGGCTGGCGCACGCGGTTCATCAGCGCGACGATGTCCTTGGATGCCAAGCCGAACCCGACGCGCAAACCCGCCAGCCCATAGGCTTTCGACAAGGTGCGCGAAATGATCAGGTTGGGAAACTCCCGCAGCCAGGGCGCGCTGTCGTAGGCCTGCTCCGGGCCCAGGTACTCCATGTAGGCCTCATCCATGACGACCAGCACGTTTTCCGGAACCTTCTTGGCGAAAGCCTTGATGGAGGGGCCGTCCACAAACGTGCCCGTGGGGTTGTTGGGATTGGCCAGGAACACCACGCGCGTGTCCGCGCGAATCGCTCGCAACAGGGCATCGAGGTCATTGCCGAAGTCTTTGGCGGGCACTTCGATGCCCGTAGCCCCGACGGCCGTGGTTGCCAGCGGATACACCGCGAAGGCATGCTGCGAATACACCGCCGACGTCCCCGGGCACAGGAACGTGCGCGCCACCAGTTCGAGGATGTCGTTCGAGCCGTTGCCGAGAATGACCTCGTCCATCCTCACGCCGAAGCGGCGCACGATCACTTCCTTCAAGGCAAAGCCGCCGCCATCCGGGTAGAGCGCAAGATCGGCGATCGCTTTTTCGATCGCCGCCACCGCCTTGGGGGAAGGCCCGAGGGGATTCTCGTTCGACGCAAGCTTGATGATGTCGGTCTCGGCCATGCCGAGCTCGCGCGCCACATCCGAGATGGGCTTGCCCGGCTGGTACGGCGCGATGCGGTGGATGTATTCGGGGACGAGCTGGTTCGGGTTCATGCGTTCACGTTCACAGGACGGCCTTCGGATAGGAGCCCAGCACCTTCACATAGCCGGCAATCCCGCGCAGTTCGGCAAGGGCATCGATCACGTTGGCGTCATCCTGGTGCCCGTCGATGTCAACAAAGAAAAGGTATTCCCACATCGCCACCTTGGACGGCCGCGATTCGAACTTGCTCATCGATACCCCGCGCGTGGCGAACGGCGTGAGCATCTCGTAGACCGCGCCGGCGCGGTTGGGCGCGGAGAGGATCAGGGAGGTCTTGTCGCGGCCGGACGGCTTCGGCTCGTACTGGCCCAGCACCAGGAAGCGCGTGGTGTTGTTCGGCTCGTCCTCGATGTTGGCGGCGAGGATGGCGAGCTTATAGTGCTCCGCCGCCATCTCCCCGGCCACTGCAGCCGTGAACGGCTCGAGCGACGCGCGGCGTGCGGCTTCGGCATTGGACGCGACCGCGACGCGCTCGGCGTGCGGCAGGTGGGCGTTCAGCCATTCGTGGCACTGCGCCAGCGACTGGCCGTGCGAGAACACCTTCTGGATCGAGCCGAGATTGTTGGCGTAAAGCGGGTCGCTGGCCATCAGGTTGTGATGGATGCGCACCAGTACCTCGCCGCAAGTCTTGAGCGGGGTCTGGGGCATGAGGTCGAGCGAACGGCCGACGGCGCCCTCGGTCGAGTTTTCCACCGGGATCACGCCAAAGTCCGCGGCATTGGATTCCACGTTGCGGTACACCTCGTCGATGGACGCGCAAGGCAGCGTGACGGCGCCCTCGCCGAAATGTTTCACCGCGGCGCGCTCGCTGAACGTGCCCTTGGGCCCAAGATAGGCCACCGTCACCGGCCGCTCCAGCGCCAGGCAGGCGGACATGATTTCGCGGAACAAGCGCGCCACCACTTCATCTGGCAACGGCCCTTCATTCAATTCTTTGATGCGCAGCAGCACCTGCGCCTCGCGCTCGGGCCGGTAGGCCTGGCCGACCTTGAGCATGCCCACCTGGCGCGCGAGCGCGGCGCGTTCGTTGAGCGCACGCAGGATCCGTTGATCGAGCTGATCGATGGCGTCGCGAAGCTGGGAAAGGTCTGGGGAGCTTGGAGTCACGGTGCGATGCATTCACGCGGAGCCGTTCAAGCGGTTCCGGGCAGTTTCTTGGAGCACGCCGGCGGCGCTGCAAACAAGCTGTTGCGCAAGCGTGGCGGCCGTTCGGGACGTTTCGACCGTCCGAGGCGCCAGTTTATCAGCCGTGCCGCGCCGCGAACTCGCGCATGAAGGTGGTCAGTGCCTGGACGGCGTCCAGGCCGGTGGCGTTGTAAATCGAGGCGCGCATGCCGCCGACGGCCTTGTGGCCCTTCAGGCCGGCAAGCCCGGCGGCTTCGGATTCCTTCAGGAACGCCGCATTGAGCGCCTCGTCCTTGAGGAAGAACGGCACGTTCATGCGCGAACGGTCCTCGCGGCGGACCGTGTTTCGATAGAAGCCGCCGGAGTGGTCGATGCAGTCGTAAAGCGCCTGGGCCTTGGCGATATTGGCCTTCTCGATGGCGGCGAGCCCGCCCTGGCGCTTCAGCCACTTGAAGGTGAGCCCGGCCAGGTAAACCGCGAAGGTGGGGGGCGTGTTGAGCATCCACTCGCTGGCGGCCTGCTGGGTGTAGTCGAACACCGAGGGCGTCAACGGATGCGCGTGGCCAAGCAGGTCCTCGCGCACGATCACGAACGTGAGCCCGGAAGGGCCGATGTTTTTTTGCGCGCCGCCGTAGAGGCAGCCGTAGGCAGAAACATCGACCGGGCGCGACAGGATGTGCGAGGACGCGTCGCTGACCAGCGGCACGCCGTCGTCAATGCGGGGTGTCCAGTGGAACTCGACGCCGTGAATGGTCTCGTTGCCGCAAATGTGGCGGTAGGCCGCGCCGGCATTCGGTTTCCATGCCGATTGCGGCGGGACGGAGGTGAAGCCGTCGCCCTCGGAGCTGGCGATGACGGAAACCTGCCCGTACTTGCCGGCCTCCTTGATGGCGCCTGTCGACCAGTGGCCGGTGTTCACGTAGTCCGCCCTCGCCTGCTTGCCCATGAGGTTCAGAGGTACGATGGAAAATTCGCCCTTGCCTCCGCCCTGCAGGAACAACACTTTGTAATGGGCGGGGATGGCCAGCAGTTCGCGGAAATCGCGCTCGGCCTCGGCGGCCACTTCAAGGAACACCTTTCCGCGATGGCTGATCTCCATCACGGACATGCCGATGCCGTGGAAATCGAGCAGTTCCCCGCGCGCCTGCTCGAGGACCTCGGTGGGCAGGGCCGCCGGGCCGGCGGAAAAATTGAAGACGCGCACTGGCGAGGGGAACGTCGGCCTATGGCCTGGCCGGTGCGGAGGATTCCGCGCGCGCCACGGCGTCCTTGACCACGCCTTCCATGATCGCCTGCAACTTGGGAGAGATGACGCTCATGATCTCGGGCATGGTTTCCTGCATGATCTTCGGCGTGAGCGTCAAAGCCTTGGCGCCGGCCGGGCTGCGGTAAAACGCGGTGGTGGCGCGGATCTCCTCGGTCGTGAAGTGCCGGGCGTAGGCGCGGGCCATGGTGTCTTCCATGGCACGAACCACCTCGGGATCGTTGTACACGGCCAGCATCTTGTCCAGCGCGCCGTCCTGCATCTCGCGGGCGAGTCGCAGGGCTTCGCCGCGTTTTTCCGGCGGCAGTTTCGAGCTCTTCACGGCGCCTTCCATCATGCCGGCGATCATCTGCGGCATCTGCTGGCGCATGGCCTCGTTCATTTGCTTGAACATCTGCTTGAAGTTGATGACGTCCAACAGTTCCTTGATGGCGGCGCGCTGTTCGGCTTCCGCCGGCGTTTGCGCGAGTGCGGGGAAAGCCAGCGCGGCCAGCAGCGCCAGGGGGGCGAGATTTCGCATCAAACGGTTCATTTGCCGCCCTCCTCGTCATCGGATTCGACGATCTTCTGCAGGCCGGTGAGCTTCTGGCCGTCGTCGAGGTTGATCAGGGTCACGCCTTGCGTGGCGCGGCCCATTTCGCGGATCTGCTTGACCTTGGTGCGGATCAGCACGCCACCGGTGGTGATCATCATAATCTCATCCTCGGCGCGCACCAGGGTGGCGGCCACCACCTTGCCGTTGCGGGTGGAAGTCTGGATGGCGATCATGCCCTGCGTGCCGCGCCCGTGGCGCGTGTATTCGACAATGGCGGTGCGCTTGCCGAAGCCGTTTTCGGTCGCGGTCAGCACCGATTGTTCCTCGTCCTCGGCCACCAGCATGGAAATCACCTTGCCGCCCTTGGCGAGGTTCATGCCGCGCACCCCGCGCGTGTCGCGGCCCATGGCGCGCACGTCGGATTCCTCGAAGCGCACCGCCTTGCCCTCGTCGGAGAACAGCATGACATCGTGCTTGCCGTCGGTGAGCGCCACGCCGATCAGGTTGTCGCCCTCGTCGAGCGCGATGGCGATGATGCCGGCCTTGCGCGGGTTGCTGAAGTCGGAAAGCGCCGTCTTCTTGACAACCCCCTCGGAGGTGGCAAAGAACACGAACTTGTCCTCCGGGAAGTCGCGCACCGACAGCACGGCGCTGATCTTTTCGTCCGCCTGCAACGGCAGGAGATTGTTGATCGGCTTGCCGCGCGAGGCACGAGAACCCTGCGGGATTTCGTAGACCTTCACCCAGTAGACGCGGCCCTTGTTCGAAAAACACAGCACGTAGTCGTGGGTGTTGGCGATGAACAGGGTCTCGATGAAGTCGTCTTCCTTCATCGAGGTGGCCTGCTTGCCGCGGCCGCCGCGCTTCTGCGCGCGGTAATCGCCAATCGGCTGGTACTTGATGTAGCCGGCGTGCGACATGGTCACCACCACCTCTTCGGCGGCGATCAGGTCCTCGATCGACATTTCCTGCCCGTTGGTGACGATCTCGGACCGGCGTGCGTCGCCGAATTGTTCCTTCACAACCTTCAACTCGTCCGAAATGATCGCGGTCACGCGTTCCGGGCGGGCCAGGATGTCCAGCAGGTCGGTGATCTTCTCCATCACCTCCTTGTATTCGCCGGTGATCTTGTCCTGCTCCATGTTGGTCAGGCGCTGCAATTGCATTTCGAGAATGCGCTGTGCCTGGGCCTCGGACAGGCGGTAACCCGACTTTTGCAGTCCGAACTCGCGCGGCAGGCCTTCCGGGCGGTAGGAATCCGCCATCGCGCGGGCGAGCATTTCTTCCACCAGCTTCGAGCGCCAGACCTTGCCCATCATCGCCTCCTTGGCGATGGCCGGGGTCTCGGACTTCTTGATCAACTCGATGATCTCGTCGACGTTCGACAATGCGACGGCCAGGCCTTCCAGGATGTGGCCGCGGTCGCGCGCCTTCTTCAAATCGAACACCGTGCGGCGCGTCACCACTTCGCGCCGGTGGCGCAGGAACACGTCGAGGAACTGCTTCAGGTTCAGCAGCCTGGGCTGGTTGTCGACCAGCGCGACCATGTTCATGCCGAACGATTCCTGCATCTGCGTCATCTTGTACAGGTTGTTCAGCACGATCTCCGGCACTTCGCCGCGCTTCAATTCGATGACGGCGCGCATGCCGGACTTGTCGGACTCGTCGCGCAGGTCCGAGATGCCCTCGATCTTCTTGTCGCGCACGAGCTCGCCGATGCGCGTGAGCAGGTTCGCCTTGTTCACCTGGTACGGAAGCTCGTCGATGATGATGGCCTGGCGCCCACCCTTTTCAAGGTCCTCGAAATGGCATCGCGCGCGCATCACGCAGCGTCCACGGCCGGTGCGGTAGCCATCGCGCACGCCTTCAAGGCCGTAAATGATGCCGGCGGTCGGGAAGTCCGGCGCCTTGACGATGTTGATCAGCTCTTCCAGGTCGGTGGCCGGGTTTTCCAGCACGCGCTGGCAGGCGTCGATCACGTCGGACAGGTTGTGTGGCGGGATGTTGGTTGCCATGCCGACCGCAATGCCGGTCGCGCCGTTGACCAGCAGGTTCGGGAAGCGCGCCGGCAGCACCAGCGGCTCCTTCTCCTTGCCGTCGTAGTTGGGCCCGAAGTCGACGGTCTCGGAATCGATGTCGGCCATCAGCTCGGCCGAGATCTTCTCCATGCGGCACTCGGTGTAGCGCATCGCCGCGGCGTTGTCGCCGTCGATGGAGCCGAAGTTGCCCTGCCCGTCGATCAGCGTGTAACGCAGCGAAAAGTCC
>CAZTYC010000130.1:0-7584 GCA_964617435.1 uncultured Burkholderiales bacterium | reverse complement strand
CCCACCCTGTCCCGCCTGGCCGATGAACTGGCCCACGGCCGTGTCACTTCCGAAGCCCTGACCCGCGACTGTCTGGCGCGCATTGACGATCCGGCGGGCGAGGGACGGCGCGCGTTCATCACCCCCTTTCACGAAAGCGCGCTGGCGGCCGCGCGCGCCTCCGACTCGCGGCGCAAGGACGGCGGGGTGAGGTCCGCGATCGATGGCTTGCCCATTTCGATCAAGGACCTGTTTGACGTGCAGGGCCAGGTCACACGGGCCGGCTCGATCATCCTGAACGACGCGCCCGCCGCCGCCAGCGACGCCCCGGTCATCGCGCGTCTCAAGGCGGCGGGCGCGGTGCTCGTCGGGCGCACCAACATGACCGAATTTGCCTATGGCGCGCATGGCGTGAACGCGCATTACGGCACGCCGTTCAACGCTTGGGATCGGCCCGGCCAACGCATTCCCGGCGGGTCCACCTCTGGCGGCGCGGTGAGCGTCACCGACGGCATGGCGGCCGCCACCCTGGGATCGGACACCGGTGGCTCGGTGCGCATCCCGGCCGCGCTTTGCGGCATCACCGGCTTCAAGCCGACCCAGCGGCGCGTGTCCCTGGACGGCGTCTTTCCACTGTCGTTCACCCGCGATTCCGTGGGCCCGCTGGGGGCGAGCGTGGCCTGCTGCGCCCTCCTCGACAGCATTCTTTCCGGCGTGGCGCATCCCGTCTTGGCCGGTGTGCCGTTGCGCGGAATCACCCTGGGTATCCCCAAGACCGTCTTGCTCGACGGCCTTGATGACACCGTCGCGCATGCCTTTGGCCGCGCATTGTCCGTGCTTTCAAGCGCGGGGGCGACGATCGCCGAGTTCGATTTCCCGGTGCTGGCGCGCGAACGCGCGGGGAGCCTGAAAGCGAATTTCTCCGGTGTCGAGGCCTATGCGCTGCACCGGCACCGGCTGGCGAGCGCGCCGGAAAAGTTTGATCCGCGCGTCCGGCAGCGCCTGATGCTCGGCGCCTCGATCAGCGCGGCGGACTACGTGGATCTGCTGTTGCTGCGAAAGTCGCTGATGGCTGAAGCCGATGCCGCGACAGCGCGCTTTGACGCGCTGCTGGCGCCGACCGTGCCGATCATTGCCCCGCGTCTGGCCGACATGGAGGCCTCCGACACGGAATTCTTCCGGATCAACGGACTGCTGCTGCGCAATTGCGCGCCCTTCAACGTGCTGGACCGGCCCTGCGTCTCCCTGCCCTGCCACGCGCCGGGGGAGGCGCCGGTGGGCTTGATGATGGTCGGTGAAACAATGGGCGACAGCCGCATCCTGGCGCTCGCCGCGGCCGTCGAAACGGCGCTAAGCCACTAGCGCGTCAAAAGCCGCGCGTCTTCTTCTTCCAGGCCTGCGCTTCGTCGTGTTCCTTCTGCATCTTCTTGGCGGCCTGCCGCTTGTCCCAGCCGATCATCGGCGTGATGACTTCCCACCAGATGAACGCCAGCCCAAATGGCGCAAGCACCCACCACCACGGCCACGCGCCCACCGGCCCGAACTCGAGCAACTTCATCAATAGAAGAATGACACCGATCACGACGAATGGCATGATGAACTCCTGCGCAAAGGCGACGATTTCATGAGCAACAAGTTATCACAATCCACCTCGCCCTACCTGCTGCAACACGCGCACAACCCGGTGCACTGGCGCGAGTGGGATGCCGGGGCGCTCGCGGAATCCCGCGAAACCGGCAAGCCGATCCTGCTGTCGATCGGCTACTCCGCGTGCCACTGGTGCCATGTCATGGCGCACGAATCCTTTGAGGACGAGGGGATCGCCCGCATCATGAACGCGCACTTCGTCAACATCAAGGTGGACCGCGAAGAGCGGCCCGACCTCGACCAGATCTACCAGACGGCGCACGCCATGCTCACGCAGCGCAACGGCGGCTGGCCGCTGACCATGTTCCTCACCCCGGACACGATCCCGTTCTTTGGCGGCACCTATTTTCCCAAGACCACGCGCTACGGCCTGCCCGGCTTCGGCGACTTGCTGCTGCGCGTGGCCGAGTACCACCGCACCCACGGCCCGGAGATTCGCGAGCAGAACGGCCGCCTGCTGCAGGCGCTCGACGCCCAGCAGGCGCCGGAACCGCGCGCGGAGGCGCTGGATCACCGGACGCTGGACTCGGCCTGGCGCGAAATGCACGCCGCGTTCGACCCGCAATGGGGCGGCTTCGGGCGGGCGCCGAAATTTCCGCACCCCGAGATGATCGAGTTTTGCCTGCGGCGCTTTGCCTCGACGGGAGACGACGCCGCACGCCATGTCGCCTGCCACACGCTGGAGCGCATGTGCCGCGGGGGGCTGTACGACCAGATCGGCGGCGGTTTTGCCCGTTATTCGGTTGACGAAGAGTGGGCCATTCCGCATTTTGAAAAGATGCTCTACGACAACGGACCGCTGTTGCGCCTGCTGGCCGATGCCCTTCGTGCAAGCGCCGATCCCGCCCAGCGGGCCTTGTTTGTGCATTGCGCGACCGCCACAGCCGGATGGGTGATGCGCGAAATGCAGTCGCCGGCCGGTGGCTACTTTTCGACGCTCGACGCCGACTCCGAAGGCCACGAGGGCAAGTTTTACGTCTGGCGCCGCGAGGATGTTCATGCCCTGCTTGCGGATGAGGAACGGCCCGTGGCGGATGCGTGCTGGGGCCTCGACCGCACGCCCAATTTCGAGGGCGAGGCCTGGCATCTCATCCTGGCGGCCACCCCGGCCGAGGCGGCGGACGCATTGGGCATTGACGCGCAGGAGGCGGCGCAGCGGCTGGAGTCTGCGCGCGCCAAGCTGTTCGCAGCGCGCGAACTGCGCATCCGGCCCGGGCGCGACGAAAAGATCCTCGTGTCGTGGAATGCGCTGATGATCGAGGGCATGGCGCGTGCCGCCGTCGCCTTGGGCCGGCCGGACTGGCTGGACTCGGCCCGCCGCGCGCTGACCTTCATCCGCACCTCGATGTGGGATCCGCGGCGCAAGCGGCTGTTCGCCACGCACAAGGATGGCGTGAGCCGGCTCAATGCGTATCTCGACGACTACTCGTACCTGATCAAGGCGATCCTGGCGGTGGCGGAGGCTGATTTCGACGCGCAGGAATTCGCCTTCGCAAGATCGCTCGCGGATGTCCTCCTCGAGGCCTTCGAAGACGCAGATGAAGGCGGATTCTTCTTCACCTCGCACGACCACGAGCAGCTCATCCAGCGCACCAAGCCTTCCTTCGACAATGCCACGCCCTCCGGCAACGGCGTGGCCGCATTCGCCCTGCAGCGGCTCTGGCACTGGACCGGCGAGGCGCGCCTGGTGGAGTGCGCCGAGCATGCGCTGCACGCCTTCTCGGCGGCGATGCGCGAGCGCCCCGGCGGGCACGGCAGTTTCCTCATGGCGCTGGCGGAGCATTTCTCGCCGCCCCGCATGCTGATCCTCACCGGGCCGCGGGAGGCCGTCCAGGCGTGGCGTGCCGACCTTGCCGCCGGGTATTGGCCGGATTTGATGGTGATCTGCGCCGCGCCGGGTCAACCGTTGCCGGAGGCGCTCTCGCGGCCGGCGGGAGAACAAGTCAACGCCTACCTGTGCCAGGGCGTTTCATGCCTGCCACCCATCACCGATCCCGCGCGATTGCACGCCGCGCTGAATGCCCCTATAGTGTACGCCGAACCCTGAGACCCCAACGAATGGAGACCCCCATGAAGCGAATTTCCCTGGCCGTCGCCGCCGCGCTGGCTTTTGCCGGCCATGCCCACGCCGATGAAGCGCTGGCCAAGAAGTACAACTGCACCGCCTGCCACAAAGTCGACGCCAAGCTGGTCGGCCCCGCCTACAAGGATGTGGCCGCCAAGTACAACAAGGAAAAGGATCTCAAGAAGGTGGAAGCCGCCTTGTTCGACAAGGTCAAGAAGGGCGGAATGGGCGTCTGGGGCCCGATTCCGATGCCGCCCAACAGCGCGGTGCCCGACGAGGACATCAAGAAACTGGTGAAGTGGGTGCTGTCGATCAAGTAGCCCCCGCCTTGACCCGAAAAAAGGGCCGGATTTCCGGCCCTTTTTCATGGGGCGGCGCGCGCCCCCTCGTTTGACAACGTGAAGCGTGCATTCCCATAATGGGCGGTTTTTCGGGCACCAGTCCCGGCACCCCACAATGACCTCATTCACACCCCGTTTTCAGGAGTTGACCCGATGAAATCGTCCACCAAAGTCCTGGTTTCCGCCTTGATGTCCGCCGGACTCGTCACCTTGGCCGCCTGCGGCAAACAGGAAGAGCCGAAGCCCGCGGCGACCCCCGCTGCGCCGGCCGAACCAACCGTGACGGTCAAGATCGCCTCGATCGCGCCGTTGACGAAGAAGTCTCCCCACCTCGGCAAGGACAACGAAAACGGCGTGGCCTATGCGTTGGCCGAGGCCAATGCGGCCAAGATCAAGGTGGACGGAAAGGTGGTCAAGTTTGAAATGATGTCCGAGGACGACGAAGGCGACCCGAAGGTCGGCTCTTCCGTATCCCAGAAGGTGGTGGATTCCAAGGTTGCCGCCGTGATCGGCCACCTCAACTCGGGCGTGACGATTCCCTCCTCCGTGATCACCAGCAAGGCCGGCATCCCGATGGTGTCCGGCTCGGCCACCGCCACCGAAGTCACCAGCCGCGGGCTGAAGGGCGTGTTCCGCACGGTGGCGAACGACGACCAGCAGGGTGCCGCGCTTGGCGCCTACCTGGCCAACGAAGTGAAGGCCAAGAAGGTCGCGTTGATCGACGACAAGACCGCCTATGGCGAGGGTCTGCGCAAGGTGGTGGAGGAAAAGCTCAAGGCCGGCAAGGTGGCCATCGTCGACAAGCATGCGACGACCGATTCCGATACGGACTTCAAGGCGATCCTCACCAAGATCAAGGCCAAGAATCCCGATGTGATCTTCCACGGCGGCATGGACCAGACGGCGGGACCGATGGTGCGCCAGGCGCGCGAGCTCGGCATCAAGGCGGTCTTTGCGTTCGGCGACGGCGCCTGCACGGACAAGCTGGTTGAACTGGCCGGCGCGGCAAATGCCGAGGGCATCGTCTGCTCGCAGGCTGGCCTGCCCCGCGAAGCGGCCAGCCCGGAGTTCATCAAGGGCTTCTCCGCCAAGTTTGGCGAGATCAAGCAATACGCGCCGTACACCTACGACGCCACGCGCGCCGTGATTGAAGCGATGAAGAAGGCCAACTCCGTGGATCCGGCCAAGTTCGGCCCGGAGATCTACAACGTCTCCTTCACCGGCGCCTCCGGCAAGGTGGAGTTCGACGAAAAGGGCGACCGCAAGGACGCGGAAATCACCCTGTTCAAGGTGAAGGACGGCAAAGTCACTGCGGAGGCCGTGATCAAGGGCGGCGTGTCGACCAAGTTCAATCTGCCGCAAGCCGCTGCACCCGCCGCTGCACCTGCGGCCGCGCCGGCTCCCGCAGCCGCTGCGCCTGCCGCCGCGCCCGCCAAGGACGCCAAGCCGGCCGAGGCCCCGAAGAAGTAAGGTTCCGCCCCCACGGAAAACGGCACCCCCGCGGTGCCGTTTTTTTTGATGGGCCACGGGCGGAGGCCACGCGCCGCTCGCCCGAGCCCTTGACCGAAAACAGATAGAGTTACGGGTCCCCGGCGCGGCCGGGGCCGCACACAAGATCCGGGCCCTGTGGACACCTTCATCCAGCAACTCATCAACGGCCTCACGCTCGGCTGCGTCTATGCCGTCGTGGCCCTGGGCTACACGATGGTGTACGGCATCATCCAGCTCATCAATTTCGCGCACGGCGAGGTGGTGATGATCGGCGCCATGGTGGCCTATTCCGTGATGACCGCGCTGGCGGCCTCGGGCCTGCCGCCGGTCTTCATCGTGGCCATTGCGGTGTTCGCCGCCGTGCCCGTGTGCATGGCGGTCGGCTATTCGATGGAACGCATCGCCTACCGGCCGCTGCGCCGCGCGCCGCGCCTGGCGCCGCTCATCACCGCCATCGGCATCTCGATCATCCTGCAGCATGTCGCGCTGATGATCTGGTCGCGCAACAACCTGTCCTTCCCGCAGGTGATCCCGCTAACCACCTATCACCTCGGCTCGGGCGAAACCAGCGCCACCATCACCAACATCCAGGTCGCCATCATGCTCACCTCCATGGCGATGATGGCGGGCCTGTTGTTCCTGGTCTATCGCACGCGCCTCGGCATCGCCATGCGCGCCACGTCCCAAAGCCCGCAGGTGGCGGGCCTGATGGGCATCAACATCGACTACGTCATCTCGATGACCTTCATGGTCGGCGCGGGCCTGGGCGCGATCGCCGGCGTGATGGTCGGCACCTACTATGGCATCGCCAACTACACGATGGGTTTCATCCTGGGGCTCAAGGCGTTTTCGGCCGCAGTGCTGGGCGGCATCGGCAACCTGGGCGGTGCGGTGCTGGGCGGCATCCTCATCGGTCTCATCGAGGCCTTCGGCGCCGGCTACATGGGCGACCTGACCAACGTCTGCTTCCTGAACCAGTTCCTCCCCGGCTTCGCGGGCCTGTGCGAAGCGAACGCCAACGGCAGCCTGTTCGGGAGCAACTACAAGGATGTCTACGCCTTCATCGTCCTGATCATGGTGCTGGTGTTCAAACCCTCGGGCCTGCTCGGCGAGCGCGCCGGAGACCGCGCATGACCTCCGCCCTGCTGCGGAACCCGCGAAACCGGTGGATCGGCCTGGCGCTGATCGCCATCGCCCTGATCGCCCTGCCCTTCGTGCTGGCGCAGGCCGGCACGGCCTGGGTGCGCATCACCAATTTCGCCATCCTGTTCGTGCTGCTGTCGCTGGGGCTCAACATCGTGGTCGGCTTCGCCGGCCTGCTGGATCTCGGCTACATCGCGTTCTATGCCGTCGGCGCGTACGTCTATGCCATCCTGGCGTCGCCGCAATTCGGGCTGCACCTGGCATGGTGGGCGATCCTGCCCATCGGCGCCTTCGTGGCCTGCCTGTTCGGCATCCTGCTCGGCGCCCCCACCCTGAAACTTCGAGGCGATTACCTCGCCATCGTCACGCTGGGCTTCGGCGAGATCATCCGCATTTTCATGAACAACCTATCCGAGCCGATCAACATCACCAACGGCCCGAAGGGCATCACCTCCATCGACCCGGTGCGCTTCATGGGCCTCGATTTCGGGAACGCGACGCGCGTCGGCGACTACCTGCTCTCGGGCACCATCAAGTACTACTTCTTCCTGCTCGCGGTGCTGCTGCTGGTCATTGCGCTCAATTTCCGGCTGCAGAACTCGCGTATCGGCCGCGCCTGGGAGGCGATTCGCGAGGACGAGATGGCGGCGCGCGCCATGGGCATCAACACCACCAACATGAAACTGCTGGCCTTCGCGATGGGCGCCTCGTTCGGCGGCATCGCCGGCGGCATGTTCTCCGCCATCCAGCAGTTCATCAGTCCGGAGAGTTTCGTGCTCACCGAGTCAGTCATGGTGTTGGCGATGGTGGTGCTTGGCGGCATGGGCAACATCTGGGGCGTGGTGCTGGGCGCCGTGCTGCTTTCCTTCGTGCCCGAGTTGCTGCGTTACACGGTGACGCCAGTGCAGAACTCGCTGT
>CAZTYC010000129.1:0-7588 GCA_964617435.1 uncultured Burkholderiales bacterium | reverse complement strand
TGATGGTGTCGGCGCGCGTGGTGAACACAAACAGCTTGCCGTCCTGCACCGGCCGGCCGTCGGGGCCCTTGATGTCATGTGCAAACGCAAACCGCACACCGACGGACTTGCCGATCCAGTTTTCCTGCATGGCGCGCACGCTGGCCGGCCAGCCGGTCAGCTTGTTCGCCACGCAGTCGAGCAATTCCTCGGCGTACTTGGTGATCGCCATGTAATACCCGGGGATCTCGCGCTTTTCCACCGGGGCGCCGGAGCGCCAGCCCCTGCCGTCGACGACCTGTTCGTTGGCCAGCACGGTCATGTCCACCGGGTCCCAGTTCACCACCTGGGTTTTCTTGTAGACGATGCCCTTTTCCAGCATGCGCAGGAAGAACCACTGATTCCACTTGTAGTACTCGGGGTCGCAGGTGGCGAACTCGCGCGACCAGTCGATCGCCCAGCCCATCGCCTGGCACTGCTTCTTCATGTAGGCGATGTTTTCGTACGTCCATTTGGCCGGCGCCACGCCGTTCTTCATCGCCGCGTTCTCGGCCGGCAGGCCGAAGGCGTCCCAGCCCATCGGCTGCAGGACGTTGTAGCCCTTCATGCGCAGCTGGCGGGCCATCATGTCGTTGATGGTGTAGTTGCGTACGTGGCCCATGTGCAGCTTGCCGGACGGATAGGGCAGCATCGAGCAGGCGTAGAACTTGGGCTTCGGCCGGCCGTTCTTGTCCTTGGCGTGCTCGACGACGCGGTAGGCGTCGACGGCATTCCAGGCGGCCTGCGCGCGTTCTTCAATGGCTTTGGGGTTGTACGTGGGGGCGGTCGACATGGCGCAAAAGCAAACGCCCCGCAGGCGGGCCCGCGAGGCGAAAAGGGTGACACGGGATGGCCCGATTATACCGGGAGGGACTTTGATCCCCCTGAAATTCCGGGGGCGGAAGCCCTAGAATGCTGCGTTGCTTTCCAGGTGTATCCATGCTGTTTCACGCCCCCCACCTCCTCGATTCCCTCAACGCCGAACAAAAGGCCGCCGTCACGCTGGGCCATGAGAACGCGCTCATCCTCGCCGGCGCCGGCTCCGGCAAGACGCGCGTGCTGACCACGCGCATCGCCTACCTGATCCAGACCGGCCAGGTCAGCCCGATGGGCGTGCTGGCGGTGACCTTCACCAACAAGGCGGCGAAGGAAATGCTCGCGCGCCTGTCCGCCATGCTGCCCATCAACACGCGCGGCATGTGGATCGGCACCTTCCATGGGCTGTGCAACCGCCTGCTGCGCACGCATTACCGCGAGGCCAACCTGCCGCAATCGTTCCAAATCCTCGATTCGGCGGACCAGCAGTCGGCCCTCAAGCGCCTGCTGAAATCGCTCAACGTGGACGAGGAAAAATACAAGCCGCGCGAACTGGCGTGGTTCATCAACAGCGCCAAGGAGCAGGGCCTGCGCGCCAACCAGGTCGAGGCGGGCGACGAGTTCACGATCCGCCAGGTGGAGCTCTATCGCGCGTACGACGAGCAGTGCCAGAAGGAGGGCGTGGTCGATTTCGCCGAGCTCCTGCTGCGCTGCTATGAGCTGCTGGGCCGCGACGAGAACCTGCGCCAGCACTACGGCGAGCGCTTCCGCCACATCCTGGTCGACGAGATGCAGGACACCAACCGCCTGCAGTTCCAGTGGATCCGCCTGCTGGCACAGGGCGGCGCGGCGGTGTTCGGGGTGGGCGACGACGACCAGAGCATCTACGCGTTCCGCGGGGCGGAGGCGGCCAACATGCGCGATTTCCAGCGCGATTTCGCCGGAAAAAACGTCATCAAGCTGGAGCAGAACTACCGCTCGCACGGCGCCATCCTGGACGCGGCGAATGCGGTCATCCAGCACAACAAGAACCGGCTGGGCAAGAACCTGTGGACCGACGCCGGCAAGGGCGAGCCGATCCGCATCTACGCCGCCAGTTCCGACAACGACGAGGCCGATTTCATCCTCGACGAGGTGAAATCGCTTAACCGGGCCGGCACCGCGCTCACCGACATGGCGCTGCTGTACCGTTCGAACGCGCAGTCCCGCGTGCTCGAGCACGCGCTGTTCCGCGCCGGCATTTCCTACCGCGTGTACGGCGGCCTGCGCTTCTTCGAGCGCCAGGAAATCAAGCACGCGCTGGCCTACCTGCGCCTCGCCTCGAACCCGGACGACGACGGCGCCTTCTCGCGCGTGGTGAACTTTCCGCCGCGCGGCATCGGCGCGCGCTCGATCGAGCAGGTGCAGGACCTGGCCCAGCGCTACAACTTCTCGCTCTATGCGGCGGCGGCGGCCGGCATCGCGAAGGGCGACCTGACCGGGCGCGCGGCGGCCGCCATCGGCGCGTTCCTGCGGATTGTGGAGGCGTTGAAGGCTTCCTCGGGACACGTCGCGCTGCACGAGTTGGCCGAGGAATGCCTGGAGAAAAGCGGCCTGCGCGCGCATTACGCCACCGAGCGCGAAGGCGCCGACCGGCTGGAAAACCTGGCCGAGCTGGTCACGGCCACGCAGCAGTTCGAAGACGAATACGAGGCCGAGAAGCCGCCCGTGGACGCCACCGCGCCGGCCGAGCCCATGGACCCGCTCACCGCATTCCTCACGCATGCGAGCCTGGAATCCGGCGAGCACGAGGCCGGCGCCAACGACGACGCGCTGCAATTGATGACGGTGCATGCGGCCAAGGGCCTGGAGTTCCGCGCGGTCTTCATCAGCGGGCTGGAAGAAGGGTTGTTTCCGCACGACAACTCGCTCAACGACCTCGAGGGCATCGAGGAGGAGCGGCGGCTGATGTACGTGGCCATCACGCGCGCCCGCGAGCGGCTTTACGTGTCGTACGCCGCGCAGCGCATGCTCCACGGGCAGATCCGTTACGGCATCGTTTCGCGCTTTGTCGACGAGGTTCCCGCCGCGCTCTGCAAGTGGATCGTTGTGCCGGAGAAACAGGCCGCGTACCTGGCCGGCCAGGCGTTTCGCAGCGCGCGGCCGGCCTACGGGCCCTCGCGCGGCGATGCCTGGGGGGACCCCCGGCGGTCTAGGGGCCACGGTGCCGGAGAAGCCAGCCCGGACTACGGCAAGGAGGGCAAGCCCGACTACACGCCGGCCAATTTCGAGGTCAACAAGCCGAAGGAATTTCCGTTTGCCATCGGCCAGACCGTGATGCACGCCAAGTTTGGCGAGGGCGTGGTGCTGCGCTTCGAGGGCCGCGGGCTCGATGCGCGCATCGAGGTCAAATTCCGCAACGAAGGTACCAAGCTTCTGGCGATGCAGTACGCGAAGCTCTCCGCCGCCTAGCGGCGCAACGAGTGGCGTCGCGCCGGGGTTGCGGGTTTCGTTGCGTCTCGGGCGGTCAATCCTTCGACGTGCGTCCGCCCTGATCGCCGATCAACACCCATTTGTCGCCCTGCTTCTTGAGGATGTCGGTCCAGCGGCCGGCGGTTTCCTTTTCCTTGCCGGCGGCATCCTTGGCGATTTGCGACCAGTGGTAGTGCACGAACGCGACATCGCCGTGGATCTTGATGGCGGCCGGGGTGATGTCATAGACCAGCGTCTTGGTGGTCTTGTGAAAGTGCGCGATGAACTTCGACGCCGACGCCTTGCTGCTGGGGACGTTGTTCGACAGGTTCCAGCCGACGTAATCGGGATGGAAATACGCCATGAACGCCTCGGTGTTGCCGGCGGCATCGAGCGCCCAATACGCCTCGACATTCTTCCAGACGTCCTTTTGCGCGGCAGACCATTCCTGCGCCAGGGCGTGGATCGGACCGAATGCGCAAATGACCGCGGTGAGCAGGGCCGCGATGCCCCTTGGAAAGTGCTTCATGCGTCCTCCCTGGACCGGTGGGTTGGCGGCGCCGGGTGGCGTCGCGCACGGCCACCATACGCCGTTTGCCCGCCGCTTGCTGGCCTGCCCGGCGGACCCGCGGATGGCGCTGGCGAAAGGATTCGCCGCGCCCCGCGACCGAGGAGAGCGGCGGCGCTGGCCGCCTCGACTCTGGATCCCTGACCGGCTATCATCGACGCCACGCTTTCGAAGGCCCCCATGCACCAGACCCTCCATCTCATGCGCTCGCGCGGATTCCCGCACCTGCACCGCAAGACCCTCGACACCCTGCAGGTGAACCTCGGGTACAAGTGCAACCAGGCGTGCTTTCACTGCCATGTAAACGCCAGCCCGGACCGCAAGGAGATGATGTCGGGCGAGACCATCGATCAGGTCATTGCCTTTCTCGATGCGGCGCGGATCTCCACGCTGGACCTCACCGGCGGCGCGCCGGAACTGAACACCCATTTCCGCCGGCTGGTGGCGGCGGCGCGCGCGCGCGGCGTGCGCGTGATCGACCGTTGCAACCTGACGATCCTCGGCGAGCCGGGTCAGGAAACCCTGGCCGCGTTCCTGGCCGAACAGGGCGTGGAAGTCACGGCCTCGCTGCCATGCTATTCGCAGGACAACGTGGACAAGCAGCGCGGGGAAGGCGTGTTCGACGCCTCGATCGCCGGCCTCAGACAACTCAACGCGCTGGGCTACGGCAAGCCGGGCAGCGGGCTGGTCCTGAACCTGGTGTTCAACCCGCAGGGCGCGCGGCTGCCGCCACCGCAGGAGAAGCTGGAAGCCGACTACCACCGCCTGCTCGACGAGAACTTCGGCATCGTGTTCAACCACCTGTTCACCATCACCAACATGCCGATCCAGCGGTTTGGCTCGACGCTGGTGTCCAAGGGCGAGTTCGAGGGCTACATGGACTTGCTAGTCGCCAACTTCCAGGCGGCGAACCTGGACTCGGTGATGTGCCGCACGCTGCTCTCCGTGGATTACCAGGGCCAGGTGTACGACTGCGACTTCAACCAGATGCTGGCCCTGCCGCTGCGGCACGGCGGCCGGCCGCAAACCCACCTGACCGACCTGATGGGCGTGGACCTGGCGGGCAATCCGATCGTCGTGCGCGACCACTGCTATGGTTGCACGGCGGGGCAGGGCTCCTCCTGCGGCGGCGCGCTCGACCAGGACGGCGCGCCTGCACGCGCGCTGGCAGCGGCCGAGTAGCTTCACGAGCGCGCTCGCCTTTGCGGGCGCCGGCGTGGGCCACCACGGCAGGCGATGGCGGAGTGAAACTCCAGCATTGACGCCCGTTTCGGGGCATTTTCGGCCCGAGAGCCGCCCCGGTGCTGGAGTTTTTGCTTGTTGTGGTGCGACGCCGCTACTTCGCCGGCTTCAGGTCGCCGGCCAGCGTGTATTGATCCACGCGCGCGTTGTAGCGCATGTTCTTGGTCGTGGCCCAGGTGGACACTTCGAAGTGGATCGGAATGAGCGCGGTATCGCCCATCGCGATTTCCGCAGCCTGCTGGATCAATCCTTCGCGCTTCTTGTCGTCCAAGGTGGACAGCGCCTGCTGCAGCACCTTGTCCATCGCCGGGTTCGAATAGCGCGCGCGGTTGGTGACGCCCATGCCCTTGTCGGGATCGTAGGTGGCCAGCAGCGAGCGCAGCGCGGAACCCTGCTCGTTCGATTCCGTGCCCCATCCAAGCAGCATGTAGCCGAACTCGCCCTTGGTGGCGCGCGTGAAGTAATTCGCCGGCGGCACTGTTTCCACCTTCACGTCCAGCCCGATGCGCGAGTACATCTGCGCGATGGCCTGGAGGATTTTTTCATCGTTGATGTAACGGTTGGACGGGCCGTGCAGGGTCAGGGCCAGACCGTTCGGGTAACCGGCCTCGGCGAGCAGCTTCTTTGCGCCCTCGGGGTCGTACTTCGGTGGCCTCAGCTTCCTGCTGGTGCCGAAGAACGAGTCGGCCAGCAATTGCCCCGCGGGCACGGCGCGCTTTTCCATGATGCGCTCGGCAATGGCGTCGCGGTTGATCGCCATCGACAGCGCGCGCCGCACGCGCGCATCCTTGTACGGATTCTTCTCCAGCGGCCTGCCATCCTTTGCCGCGGTGAACGGCGGCTTGTCGGAGGACTGGTGCAGGTGCACGTAGATGATGCGGTTGGACACCTTGTCGACCACGTTGAAGCGCGGGTCGGCGCTGATCTTGGCGATGTCGGCCGTGGGCACGGACTCGATCATCTGCACGTCGCCCGACATCAACGCCGCCACACGCGCCGCCGGGCTGGGCAGCATCTTGAAGGTGATGCGGTCCCACGGCTCCTCGCCGCCCCAGTAGCCGTAATTGGCCTTGAGCACCACGCGCTGGTTGGGCACGTATTCGGCGTACTTGTACGGCCCGGTGCCGATGGCGGCCCGGCCGGCGTTGTAATCCTCGGTGCCGGCCTTTTCGCCATGCAGTTTCGAGACGATGCGCACCGAGGTCAGGTCGGAAGGCAGCAACACATGCGGCGACGCGGTCTTCAGCACCAGCGTGTGCGGATCGACGGCCCGGGCTTCGACGATCGGCTTGGTGAAGGTGGCGAAGGAGGACGGGCTGTTGGGCACGTTGGGGATGCGCTTGAAGGTGAACAGCACGTCCTCGGCCGTGAAGGGCGTGCCGTCGTGGAACTTCACGTTCTTGCGCAGCTTGAATTCCCAGGTGGTGTCGTTGAGGGCCTTCCAGGAGGTGGCCAGCGCAGGCGTGAGCCTGCCGTTGGCATCGACCGCGATGAGCGGCTCGAACACATGCCGGTGCAGGCTGTTGTTGGGCGACAGGTTGTGATAGTGCGGGTCCATCGACGTGATGGCGGCTTGCAGGCCGATGCTGATGTCGCGTTGCTGTTGCGCCAACGCGGCATGCGGGAAACATGCCAGCGCGGCGGCCAGCGCCAGTGATGCCAGGACCTTCATCGCAACCTCCGGAATTTTGCGGGCATCATAGCGGAAACGTTTCGGGGCACGCGATGGGAATGATCGAAAACTTCGAGAAGATGCTGGCGACGGGAAAGGACTCCGCCCTGCTGCGCTTTTCGCTCGGCAACGAGTATTCGAAGCTCGAGCGGTTCGACGGCGCGATCCCGCACTTGCGCGCGGCGGTGACGATCGATGCCGGGTACTCGGCCGCCTGGAAGCTGCTGGGAAAGGCGCTGGCGGCGAGCGGGGATGCCGCGGGCGCGATGGACGCGTACCGCGCGGGAATCGCCGCCGCCACCGCGAAGGGCGACAAGCAGGCGGCGAGGGAAATGGGCGTATTCCTGAAGCGCCTCGAGAAAGCCGCCCGGGCGCCGGACGTCAGCTAGCGCCGAGCCGCGCGCGCGCACGCGCCACCGCGGCCAGGACCTGCGCCGGCGCCGTGCCTCCCACGTGATTGCGCGCGGCCACCGAGCCTTCCGCGGTGAGGACGGCGAACGCATCCTCTTCGATCAACGGCGAAAACGCCTTCAAGGTCTCCACCGGCAGTTCGGCCAAATCCCTGCCGAGGCGCTCCGCCTCGCGCACCGCCCGCGCCACCGCCTCGTGCGCATCGCGAAACGCCAGGCCCTTGCGCACCAGGTAGTCGGCCAGGTCCGTCGCGGTGGCGAAGCCGCGCTTGACGGCGGCGGCCATGCGCTCCGGCCTGACGATGATGGCGCCCGCCAGGTCCGCCATGATGGCCAGCGAATCGGCCAGCGTGTCGACGGTGTCGAACAGCGGCTCCTTGTCTTCCTGATTGTCCTTGTTGTAGGCCAGCG
>CAZTYC010000128.1:0-7621 GCA_964617435.1 uncultured Burkholderiales bacterium | reverse complement strand
GTCAATTTGTTGTGAAGTTACTTGAAGTTCAACCCCTATCTCCTTAATTATCAACGGAGTTTTCCACAGAAAATTTTGATGCAGAATCCTTCGTAAGTCCCTGACAAATAAAGAGAAAATCCTCGAAACCCGCTTGACCGCGGGTTTTTGTTTGCATATAGTGTCCACAAGTGGTGAAAAGTGGGTTTTTGGGGTTTTCTGGGTTTTTGATGGTCAGTTTTCCCCTGCCACGGCTTGCCGATGAATAACAAGCGGACGGTCGTTGCCGTTCGTGCTTTGTTCTTTTTGCGTTTCTGCCGGTGGATCGGGCGGGCGCGGAAAGCGGAACACGAAAGGCGGTGCACGGGGGCATCCCTCCTCCGGCATGACGACAGTGGCGGTCGCCGCAACGAGGAGTGCCATCGATCGTGTTTCAAGGTGCGTCGGAACTGAGCCTTGACGTGAAAGGCCGCATGGCGGTGCCGGTCAGGCATCGCGACGGCTTGACCGCGCCCGCGCAGGGCCGGCTGGTACTGACCGCGCATCCGGAAGGTTGCCTGCTGCTCTATCCACTCACCGCGTGGGAGCCGATCCGCGATCAAGTGATGACCTTTCCCAGCCTCGATCGCACGGCGAGCGTCTGGAAGCGCCTGTTGATCGGCTTTGCCGAGGAACACACGCTCGACGGCAACGGCCGCGTGCTGCTGTCGCCGGAGTTGCGCCGGTTTGCCGCCATCGAAAAGCAGGTGATGTTCGTCGGCCAGGGCACCCATTTCGAAATCTGGAACGTGGCCGCCTGGGACGCGCAGTTGAAGTCGCTCACCTCGGGCGCCGCGGGGCTGCCCCCGGGCACCGAAACCTTCACCCTCTGACCGGCGGCATGAATGATCCAGACACTTCGCCGGCCCATGTCACAGTCCTCGCCGGCGAAGCCACCACTGCATGGCTCGGCCGTGCCGACGGCATCTACGTCGATTGCACGTTCGGCCGCGGCGGCCACACGCGCCGCCTGCTCGCCCAGCTGGGTCCGCAGGCCCGCGTGGTCGGCATCGACCGCGACCCCGCCGCCATCGCCGCAGGCCACGCGCTCGCGCGCGACGACGCGCGCTTCTCGATCCATCACGCGCGCTTCAGCGAGCTTCCCGCCGTGCTGCGCGAGTGCGGCATCGCACCGGGCGGGGTCGACGGCGTGCTCGCGGATCTCGGCGTGTCCTCGCCGCAGATCGACACCGTGGAACGCGGCTTCAGTTTCGCCAAGGACGGCCCGCTGGACATGCGCATGGACACCACGCGCGGGGAATCCGCGGCCGATTGGCTCGCAGTCGCACCAGAACAAGAAATCAGGGGAGTGATCAGGGACTATGGTGAAGAACGGTTTGCTCAGGGCATTGCAAGACAGATTGTTGCGGCAAGGAGCACCGGCGGTCTTCAGCGGACGCGCCAACTTGCCGAACTCGTGGGTCAAGTCGTCAGGACGCGCGAGCCGGGCCAGCACCCCGCGACACGCACGTTTCAAGCTATTCGGATTTTCATCAATCGGGAGCTTGAGGAAGTAGAGGCATTGTTGCCGCGCGCGGTGGAGGCGCTGCGGCCTGGAGGCAAGTTGGTGGTGATCGCGTTTCATTCGCTGGAAGATCGCATCGTCAAACGTTTCATGGCGCATGAAGCGAAGGCGGATCACTTGCCCTCGAAACTGCCGATCCGCGCGGGCGAGATCGACGTGGCCACGCTGACGATCGCCGGCCGACCGGTCAAGGCCGGTGTCGCCGAAGTGGCGGCGAACCCGCGCGCGCGAAGCGCGATCATGCGCGTGGCGCAAAAGCGCGAACGCGCCGGGGCGAACGCCCGATGAACCGCGCGTCCTTTGTCCTGCTAGTGATCCTGGTGCTCGCCAGCCTGTCGCTGGTCACCGCGCAGCACCAGGCGCGCAAGCAGTTCATCGCGCTGGAGGCCGAACAGGACGCCACCCACCGGCTGGACCAGGAATGGCGCGAGCTGCAGCTCGAGGCGCAGACGCTCACCGCCGCCAAGCGCATCGAGCAAAAGGCCACGCGCGAGCGCGGCATGGTGTTGCCGGATGCCAAGCGCACCGTCATCCTGGTGATGGAAGGCAACAACGCGTCGACGCCCGCGCCGAAGGAAAGGCGGGCGCCATGAGGCAGGCCTCCCGCCGGCTGGAACCCGCGCTGCGCCTGAAGCTTGACGGCCGCCGCGGCCGCATCGTGCTTGTGCTGTGCCTCCTCGGGCTGGCCTCGCTGGCCGGACGCGCCGCCTACCTGCAGGGCTTCAACAACGAATTCCTCCAGGCCAAGGGCGAATCGCGCTTCGTGCGCGTCGTTGAGATCCCGGCCTCGCGCGGCGCGGTGCTCGATCGTAGCGGCAAGCCGCTGGCGATCTCCACCCCGGTGGAATCGATCTGGGCGAGCCCCGACGACTTCGAGGCCGACGCAAGACAACTGGGCGCGCTGGCCGCCGCGCTGGGCATGGAAGCCTCGGAGATCCGCAAGCGCGTGTCCGGCACGGAAAAGAACTTCGTCTGGCTGCGCCGGCAACTGTCGCCGGAACAGGCGGCGCGCGTCATGGAACTCAAGATCCCCGGCG
Organism: uncultured Burkholderiales bacterium; assembly: GCA_964617435.1. Classification (GTDB taxonomy): domain Bacteria; phylum Pseudomonadota; class Gammaproteobacteria; order Burkholderiales; family Usitatibacteraceae; genus UKL13-2. The sequence continues at coordinate 5,041 of CAZTYC010000128.1, read as the reverse complement.
TGTTCCCGCAGCGCGAGTACCGCCGCTACTATCCGGCGGGCGAGGTCACCGCGCATGTGATCGGCGTGACCAATGTCGAGGACCGCGGCCAGGAGGGCATCGAACTGGCCCAGCAGGCGCAGTTGGCCGGCGCGTCCGGCGCGCGGCGGGTGATCAAGGACCGCAAGGGGCGCATCGTCGAGGACATCGAGAACCTGCGTGCGCCGCGCGAAGGGCGCGCCCTGCAATTGTCCATCGATGAAAAGCTGCAGTATCTCGCGCATCGGGAGCTCAAAGCCGCGGTGGAGGCCAACAAGGCCAAGGGCGGCGCGCTGGTGATGCTCGATGCGCGCACCGGGGAAGTGCTTGCGCTGGTGAACCAGCCGGACTTCAACCCGAACAACCGCGCGCAGTGGAATCCCAAGCAGGCGCGCAATCGCAGCGTGACCGACACCTTCGAGCCGGGCTCGACATTCAAGCCCTTCGCCGTGTCCGCCGCGCTGGAAGCCGGGCTGGTGAAGCCGGAGACCGTCATCCCGACCGGCGGCGTGCTGTCGCTGGGCGGCCACGAAATCAAGGACACGCACCCCCACGCGCAACTGTCCGTGGCCGAGATCATCCAGAAGTCTTCGAACATCGGCACTGTCAAGCTTGCCATGCAGCTGCCCGCCGAGCGGCTCTGGAATCTGTACAACGACCTGGGCTTCGGCAGCGCGCCGAAGACCGGCTTCCCCGGCGAGGCGAGCGGCCGGCTGCGCAGCGCCAAGGCCTGGCGGCCCATCGAGCAGGCGACCATGTCCTACGGGTACGGCATCTCGGTGTCCGCGCTGCAGCTGGCGCGCGCCTATACGGTGTTCGCCAACGACGGCGTGCTGCTGCCGGTGACCTTTCTCAAGCGCGAATCGGATGTGATCGGCAAGCAGGTGTTCTCCGCCAAGACCGCGCGCACCATGGCCGGCATGATGGAAACCGTGACGCAGACCGGCGGCACGGCGACCAAGGGGCAGGTGGCCGGCTATCGCGTGGCCGGCAAGACCGGCACCGCCTACAAGCTGGTCAACGGCGAGTATGCGAAGGATCTCTATCTCTCCTCCTTCGTCGGCTTCGCGCCGGCCAGCAAGCCGCGCTACATCATCGCCGTGACGATCGACGAGCCATCCGCCGGCCGCCACCTCGGCGGCGACGTCTCCGCCCCGGTGTTTGCCAATGTGATGACACAGGCGCTGCGCATGCAGGGGGTGCCGCCGGATGTGGCCCTGCGCGAAGCGGCGGCGCCGGTGCTCCCGCCCCTGAAGGATCGCGGATGACAACCGTGACCCAGCGCGATGTCGCACCGATCACGCCGGCCGGCAACGGCTCGCTGCCGCCGGATTTCACGCCGGTGCAACTGGCCAATGCGCTGGCCGCCATGCCGGCGCGCCTGCACGACCTGACGGCATCGAGCAAGGAGGCTCGTGCAGAGTTCGCCTTCCTCGCGTATCCGGGCGCCGCGCGCGACGGGCGACACTTCATCCCCGACGCCATCGCACGCGGTGTGTCGGCGGTGCTGTTCGAGCCGCGCGAGTTTGAATGGCGGCCGGAATGGCGCGTGCCCCACCTGGGCGTGCCGGACCTCAAGGCGCATGCCAGCCAGATCGCCGGCCACATCTACGGGCATCCGGCCGAGGACCTGTGGATGGTGGGCGTCACCGGCACCAACGGCAAGACCTCGGTGTCGCAATGGGTCGCGCAGGGATTGTCATTGGCGGGGCGCGCGGCCAGCGTGATCGGCACGATCGGCCAGGGCCGCGTGGGGGCCGGTGTGAGCAACCTCACGCCCACCGACAACACCACGCCCGACGCGGTGTCCCTGCAGCGCACCCTGCGCGACTTCGTGCGCGAGGGTCTCGGCGCCTGCGCGATGGAGGTCTCGAGCCACGGCCTCGACCAGGGGCGCGTGGCCGACATCAAGTTCGACGTGGGGATCTTCACCAACCTCACGCGCGACCACCTCGATTACCACGGCTCGATGGAAACCTACGGCGCGGCCAAGGCGCGGCTGTTCGAGCAGCGCGGCGTCCGCCACGCGATCATCAATGTCGACGACGCTTTCGGCCTGGCGCTGGCCGACCGCCTTGCGTCGCGCCCGGGCCTCAACCTGGCCCGGGTGTCCACGCGCCAGAACGGGCAGGCGTCCGCCGCGCATGCGAATCTGGTGGCGCGCAACATTGCGCTCTCGCCGGCCGGCATGGAGTTCGAGGTGGCGAGCAACCTGCCGGGCGCGCCGGGCGTGGCGCATGTGGAGACCGGCATTCTGGGTGCGTTCAATGTGTCCAACCTGCTGGCGGTCATCGGCGCCCTCATGGCCGGCGGGTTCGACCTGAAAACCTGCGCTGCGATCGCCGGCCGCCTGACGCCCGTGCCGGGTCGCATGCAGACCCTGCGCGAAAGCGGCAAGCCGCTGGTGGTCGTCGATTACGCGCACACGCCGGATGCGCTCGAAAAAGCCCTGTCGACGATCGCCGCGATCATGCCCGGCAACGGCCGGCTGATTTCAGTGTTCGGCTGCGGTGGTGACCGAGACCGCGGCAAGCGCCCGCAAATGGCGGCGATCTCGGCCCGGTTTGCCGACCTCACCATCCTCACCTCGGACAACCCGCGCACCGAGAATCCGCAGCGCATCCTCGAGGACATTGCGCAGGGCATGGGAAGCGCGCCGTACCGTTCGATCGCCGGGCGCCAGGAGGCCATCTTCACCGCGCTCAACGAGGCGCGCCGCGACGACGTGGTGCTGATTGCCGGGAAGGGCCACGAGGACTACCAGATCATCGGCGAGGAAAAACAGCATTTCAGCGACGTGGAAGTGGCCCACGAAGCGCTGTCCGGCTGGTCGGGAGGCGTGCTGTGAACGGCGAATTCGCCCTCACGCTTGCCGACATCGCCGCCGCCAGCGGCGCGCGCCTCACCGGTGCCGACCGCACGATCACCGGCGTGACCACCGATTCGCGCCACGCGGGGAGCGGCGACCTGTTCGTCGCCCTCAAGGGCGAGCGGTTCGATGCGCACGACTTCGTCGCGGACGTGGCGGCGCGCGGCGCGGCGGCGGTGATGGTGTCGCGCGAGAGCCCCGGCCTCGCGGTGCCCCAGCTGGTTGTCGCCGACACGCGCCGTGGCCTGGGGGCGGTGGGCAAGCTCTGGCGCGCGCGCTTCCACGCGCCCACACTCGCGCTCACCGGCAGCAACGGCAAGACCACGGTCAAGGAGATGCTGCGCGCGATCCTCGTCGCGCACACCGGCGACGCCGCGGCGGTGCACGCCACCGAAGGCAACCTCAACAACGATGTCGGTGTGCCGCAGATGATGCTGCGCCAGCGCGCGCGCCACCGCTATGCCATCTACGAGATGGGCATGAACCACCTGGGCGAAATCGACCACCTGACGCGACTGGTCGAACCGGACGTGGCGCTGGTCATCAACGCCGGCACCGCGCACATCGGCGAGCTGGGCTCGCGCGAGGCGATCGCGCAGGCCAAGGGCGAGATCTTCGGCGGCCTGAAGGCCGGCGGCATCGCGGTCATCAACCTGCACGACCGCTTCGGCACCTACTGGCAGGGCGTGGCCTCGGGCCACCGGCAGCTCACCTTTGGCGTGGCCGACGTGGACGAGGTCCACGGCACCTTCGGCGCTGCCGGACTCGCGGTCCGCCATGCGGGCCAAACCGTGCACATCGCGCTGCGCGTGGCCGGGGCGCACAACCAGCGCAACGCGCTCGCGGCCTGCGCCGGCGCCCTCGCGCTCGGCGTGCCGCTGGCCACCATTGCACGGGCGTTGGCGGAATTTGCCGGCGTGCCCGGCCGGTTGCGTGAGTTCACCGGCCACAATTCGGCCACCATCCTCGACGACACTTACAACGCCAACCCCGACTCGGCCAAGGCGGCCATCGACGTGCTGGCGGCGAAGAAACCGCCGCGCATCCTGGTGATGGGCGACATGGGCGAACTGGGCGCCGAGGCGCCGGCCCTGCACCGCGACATCGGCGCCTACGCCCGCAAGGCCGGCATCGATGCGCTGTATGCGCTGGGCGAGCACGCGCGCGGCATGGCCGAGGCGTTCGGCGCCAATGCCGCGCACTTTGCCGACCACGCCGCGCTCGCCGCCGCGCTCCGCGCGCGCCTCGACAAGGACACGCACGTGCTGGTGAAGGGGTCGCGCTTCATGCAGATGGAGCGCGTGGTCGCCGAACTCGTGCCCGATTACCACGGACATCATTGATGCTGCTCGAATTCTTCCAATACCTCGCCCGCGACATCCGCTTGTTCAACGTGTTCCAGTACATCACGTTGCGCGCGGTGCTGGCCGCCATGACGGCGCTGTTCATCTCCTTCGTCGTCGGGCCGCGCATGATCCGCTGGCTCACGCAGATGAAGGTCGGCCAGGCGGTGCGCGACGACGGTCCGCAATCGCACCTGGTCAAAGCCGGCACGCCGACCATGGGCGGCGCGCTGATCCTCACCGCCGTGGCGATCACCACGCTCCTGTGGGGCGATCTGGAGAACCGCTACGTGTGGGCCTGCCTGATCACCACCATCGGCTTCGGCGCCATCGGCTGGGTCGACGACTACCGCAAGGTGGTCTACAAGAATCCCAAGGGCCTGTCCGCGCGCGCCAAGATGTTCTGGCAGACCGTGATCGCGGTCACCGCGCTGACCTACCTTGCGTACCGCGCCAACCTGCCGCAGCAAACCGACCTGATCGTACCGTTCTTCAAGACCGTGGCCATTCCGCTCGGCACGCTCGGCTTCATCATCCTGGGCTGGTTCGTGGTGGTGGGTTTCTCCAACGCAGTAAACCTCACCGACGGCCTCGACGGTCTCGCCATCATGCCGACCGTGATGGTGGCTTCCGCCCTGGCAATCTTCGCGTACGTGGCGGGCCACAAGGTGTTTTCGGGCTACCTCGGTGTGCCGCATATCGCGGGTGCGGGCGAACTCGCCGTGTTCTGCGGCGCCATCGCCGGCGCGGGGCTCGCCTTTCTCTGGTTCAACGCGTATCCGGCCGAAGTGTTCATGGGCGACGTCGGCGC
>CAZTYC010000127.1:0-7686 GCA_964617435.1 uncultured Burkholderiales bacterium | reverse complement strand
GGGAGTACCGGATGCAGTTCGACGCCGGCCTGGTCACCGCCATCGCCAGCGGCATTGGCTTCCAGGCCACGCTGTCGAACCGCTACAACAGTCTGGCGCCGGCCGGCAGCAAGAAGAGCGACACCTTGCTGCTGATGGGCGTCAACATCGCCTTGGGCGCGAAGTAGCCGGAGGGCGCGGCGGTCCGGCGGACCGCCGCCCGCCACGCTGACCGGCGCAGGGTCGATGCGTTCGGCTGTAGCGGGCGCGGCCTGATCGCGACGAAATCAACCAAAAGGCGGGTTGCCGATGCGCGCCCCGCTCGATGGTTGCCCGGTGGGTGGAATCGGCCACGGCGCCGCCTTCACCCGCCGCGTTCAGCGGCCGGGTGGCGCGTCAGCGAATGACGGTGTAGTTGACCGGCACCCAGGCGTAGCCGCTGCCTTCGGCGCGCAGGTGTCCCAGGCCGGGGAAGGACAGGTGCGTCGCGCCGACCAGGTAGCCGTTCCTGGCCGCGTCGGCATACGCCTTCTCGCGCTGCGCGCGCGCGGCGTTGCTGTCGCTGTCGAACTGGATGGTCACCGAGGGCGTCTCGAACTGCACCGAGGCGACGTGCATCAGGTCTCCCCAGAGCATGAGCTTCTCACCCTTGCTCTCCACCACGTAGGTGGCGTGGCCGGGCGTGTGGCCGTGGCTGGCCAGCGCCTTCACGCCGGGCACCAGGTCGGTGTCGCCCTCGAACGGCTTGAACCTGCCGGCCTTTTGATAGGGCGTGATCGTCAGCATCGCGCCCTTGAAACCGCCCTTGCCCGCCTCGGGCGCCTTGTCCATGTTGGCTTGCGAGAGCCAGAAATCAGCATCGTGCTGGTCGGCGCGCACGGTGGCGTTGGGGAAGGCGGGCTTGTCGTTGGCGATCAGGCCGCCGACGTGGTCGCCGTGCATGTGGGTGATGTAGATCTCATCGACCTGCTCGGGCTCGTAGCCGGCGGCGCGCAGGTTGGTGAGCAGGTTGCCCAGCGTCGGCCCGAACAGCTTGCCGGCGCCCGTGTCGATCATCACCAGCTTTGAACCGGTGTTGACGAGATAGGCCGTGACCGAGGTCTCGACCGGGCTTTTCAGGAAGGATTTCTTCAGGCCCTCGGCGACGCGGTCGGCCGTGGTGTTGGTCAACAACATGTCCACCGGCAGGGCCACGGTGCCGTCGGAGAGGGCGGTGATTTCGAAGTCTCCCAGCATCATGCGGAAAAAGCCGGGCGCGGATTTCTTCACCATCGGCGCGGCGGCGTTCGCCATCGGGGCGGACAGGGATGCGGCGGCGCAGGCGATGGCAACGGCGGTGGCGAGCGGGCGAAAGCGGGAAGACACAGTCATGGCGATCCTTTCGAGTAGGCGCGGGAGCAAAGTCGGAAGCACGGGCGGCATTGATTATGCCGCAGCGCCTCGTTCCGGCAGAAGGCGGCGCCGCACCCGAATTGCCCGGCCTAGCGGTTCCGTTTCGCCTCCAGCCATCGGTCCACGGCCGCCTCCAGCACGCTGAGCGGCACGGAGCCGTGCGCGAGGATCTCGTCGTGAAATTCGCGGAGTTTGAAGTCCTTGCCGAGCGCCGTCTCCGCGCGCGCGCGCAGTTCGCGGATCTTGAGTTCGCCAATCTTGTAGCTCAGCGCCTGGCCAGGGACACCAATGTAGCGCTCCACTTCCTGCGTGGCGACGATCGGGCCCTGCGGAACGTTTTCGAGGAAATAGGCGATCGACTGTTCGCGCGTCCAGCCCCGGGCGTGCACGCCGGTGTCGATCACCAGCCGCACGGCACGCCAGATCTCTGCGGTGAGCCGGCCGACGGTTTGCCACGGATCGTCATAGAGGCCCATTTCCTCGCCGAGCATTTCGCTGTAAAGGCCCCACCCTTCGCTATACGCGGTGCTGCCGCCGTACCGCCGGAATGCCGGCAACGCGGGGTGCTCGGAAGCCAGGCTGTGTTCGAAGTGATGGCCGGGGATGGCCTCGTGCAGGTAGTACGCCATCGTGGTGAAGCGTGTGCGGGTCTGCGGCTGGTAGGCATTGAAATAGAAAATGCCCGGGCGCGATCCATCCGGCAAGCCGCTGGAATACGCGGCCGGCGCAAACGAGACCTCGCGAAACGCCTCCACCGGGCGGATCTCGAACGGCGTCTTGGGCAACCGGCCGAACAGCGCAGGCACCCTGGCATCCACGCGCGAGCGGATGCCTTCGTACGCCGACTGGATTTCCTCGCGCGTCTTGAAGCGCAGCTCCGGTGCGCTGTTCAGATGCTCCAGAAACTGCGCGACCGTGCCCTGGAACCCGACGCGCGACTTCGCCGCGTCGAGCAGGGTGCGAATGCGCTTTACCTCGGAAAGACCCAGCGCGTGGATGGCGTCCGGCGTGAGGTCCGTCGTGGTGGCGCGTTTGGCGAGGAACGCATACCAGGCCTTGCCGCCCGGCACCTCCGAAAGCCCGACGCTGCCGCGACCCGCCGGCAGGTAGGTGTCGCGCATGAAGGCGAGCAACCGGCGGTGCGCGGGCGCCATCTGCTCGCGAACCAGCTTTGCATACGCGGCGGTGAGACGACTGCGGTCTGGTTCACTGAAGCCGGCCGGAAAGTTCTTCACCGGCCCCATGTAAACGCTTTGGGCCGGGTCGTCGGCGGCCAGGCTCTCAATTTGCGCCAGGATCGGCGGGATCAGCGCCTTCGGCAGCACGATGCCGGCCTTCATGCCTTCGCGCATGTCGGCAATCCAGCCGTCGATGACGGACGGAAACGACGCCGCCCGCGCGAGCCAGTCGTCATAATCCTTCACCGACTTGAACGGCTGCGCGGCGCGACCGGAACCGAGCTGCGCAAAATACAAATGCATGCCGAACATCTGGTTGATGGGCGTCAGGTGCGCGGGGAACGCCAGTCCCTCCAGCGTTTGCCGGAGGTTGTAGCGCAGCAGGTCGTAGCTGATGCGGTCTTCCGGCGGCAAACCCGCAGGATCGAACTCCGCCGTGCGCGCCAGGTACTTTTCGGCAATGCGGCGCGCGGCAGCCCGGCTTTCGGCCGACGTCACGGGTCCGTAGCGATCGTTGAAGCGGTGATCGCCGATGGCCGTGGCCGTGAGGGGATTGGACCGCAGGTTTTCTTCCCAGTACTCGGCGTAGATTGCGTTCATCGTGTCCGGCGTCGCGGGCGATTTCGCCTGCGCGGCGACAGCGGCAATGAGAAGGGGGGCCGCCACGGCGGCGATGTGGCAAAGCTTTCGGATCATGGTGCGGAATCGGACGATGGGAAGGCGCATCTCGGTTGCGACCCGGAGGGATCCGGGGAGGCGTAACGCTATCACCGATTCTCCGGGACGCGATCTGCAACCTGAGGTGTCTTGATTTCACTCAACGATCGCTGCGGCTCGCGGGCCGGCATCACGAACCGAAACTCCAGCCTCCACGCGGTGTTCGAGCCATTTTCGTCCCAAGTACCGCGCCAGTGCTGGGGTTTCAATCTCTCGCCATCGCTCTCCGGAGGTGCGGCGCATGCCGGTCGACACCGGCCGGACGCCTGCGCGAGTCCGGCGATGAACCCTCGGCGTCCGGGACGATCTTGGGATTCATTGACGGCGTTGCGCACACGACCGGTTGTCGCGCCGGCGCGGCAAGACGCGATAATCCGTCATCCCCCCTGGAGATCATGATGCTGCCCACCTTCACCCTTGCACGCCTGTCGATAACCGCATTCCTGCCGCTGGCCTTGCAGGCCTGCGCACAGGGCGGGCCGCCCCCCGCGCCCGCGCCCGCGCAGGTCGGCGCCAAGCCGGTCGCCATCGGCATCGCGTCCTTCAACATGGCGTGGGCCGGCATGCCGGACGATTTCCAGCGCCATCTGGACGTGTGCGGCGCGCCAAGCGTCAACTGGTGCGATACGCGGGCGCGCACGCTGCGCGGCGCCAGCGTGCCCACGCCCGAGGAGCAGATGCGCGCCAAGCAATGCGAGGCGTCGATCCTCGCGGCGGCCGGCGGTGCGGAGGCGTCCATGATGGTGGCGCCGTGCAACGCCTATCGCATCAGCCAGCCGTTCGTGCCGGGCGCGCCGCCGGTGGACCAGACCCCCGCGCGCAAGCCCGAGGCGTACGCGCAAAAATTGAAGGGCCTGCAGGCCACGGTCGAGCGCGTCATCGAGCAGGAACAGGTGTCGGTGCTGGCGTTCCAGGAAGTGAAGTCGAAGGCCACGGTCGAGTATGTGCTGGGCAAGTTCGCGCCTCGCTTTGACGTCTGCATGGCCGCGCACAATGCCTTCCAGACGCTGGCGTTTGCGTGGGACAAGGGCGTGACCTCGAAGCCGGGCGCCTGTGCGACGCACAGCGCGCTGGCCATCAAGGATCCGCCCGCCGATCCGGCGGCATTCCGCCGCGTGCGCCCGGGGCTGTCGCTCGAGCTGGCCGTCAACGGCGCGCCCGTCACGTTCATGAACGTGCACCTCAAATCCGGCTGCGCCAACATCGTCGCCACCGAGCGGTATCCCGCGCGGCTGCTCACCGATGCCAACGAGGCCTGCGAGGTCCTGAACCGCCAGGTGCCGCTGCTGGAGGACTGGCTCGACGGCATCGCGGAAAAATCACCGCGGCTGGTGTGGCTGGGCGACTTCAACCGGCGCATCGACGAGGAGGCCGCGGCAAACATCGCCCGGGACCAGGTGCGCAGTGACGGCAGCGATCCGGCGGCGCCGAACAAGGTGGGCGCTGACGGCAAGGTGGCCACGAAGTACCTGTGGCAGGAACTCTCCGATGGCAAGCCCACGCTGCACCAGGTGCCGCTCTCGACCATCGACAGCGGCTGCACCGGCTTTCAGGGACTCGATCACATCGTGATCAGCGACGCGGTGAAGGCGATCAATCCGCCGATGCTGGCCTCGCGCAAGGTGCCGGTGGTCAACCAGCCCGGGCAAGCCATCGAGACCAGCGACCACTGCCCGCGCGTGGTGCGGCTGATGCTGTAACCGCACCCGCCGGGCGCGGGTTCAGCGGCCCCGGCCGCCGCTCTTGCGGGTGGACGGCTTGTTGTGGCCGGTGCCGAGCGGATTGCCAAAGCGGCGCACGTTGCCCGGCGTTGCGGGCATCGGCGTGCCGGCCTTGGGTTGCGGCTTGCCGCGCCCGCCCCCCGCGCCGCCACGGCCACCGCCCGGGCGATGGCCCTGCGAACGCAGCTGGATCGGCTCCGGCTTCGCGTGCGGGTCCGGCTCGAAGCCGGGCACGATTTCCTTCGGGATCTCGCGCTTGATCAGCCGCTCGATGTCGCGCAGGAATTGTGCCTCGTCGATGCACACCAGCGACACCGCCTCGCCCGGGTTGCCGGCGCGACCGGTGCGGCCGATGCGGTGCACGTAATCTTCCGGCACGTTGGGCAGGTCGTAATTCACCACGTGCGGCAACTGGTCGATGTCGATGCCGCGCGCGGCGATGTCGGTGGCCACCAGCACTTGCAGCTCGCCGGTCTTGAATTCGGCCAGTGCGCGCGTGCGCGCCCCCTGGCTCTTGTTGCCGTGGATCGCCAGCGTGGGAATGCCGTCTTTCTCCAGCAATTCCGCCAGGCGGTTGGCGCCGTGCTTGGTGCGCGTGAACACCAGCACCTGGAACCAGTTGTGCTGCTTGATGAGGTGCGAGAGCAGCTGGCGCTTCTTGTCGCGGTCCACCGGGTGGATCTTTTGCGCCACGATGTCCGCGGTGGCGTTGCGGCGCGCGACTTCGATCAGCGCCGGGTTGTTCAGCAGGCTGTCTGCGAGTTTCTTGATGTCGTCGGAAAAGGTCGCGGAGAACAGCAGGTTCTGGCGCTTCGGCGGCAGCAGCTTCAACACGCGCTTGATGTCGTGGATGAAGCCCATGTCGAGCATGCGGTCGGCTTCGTCGAGCACCAGGATGTCGATCTTGCGCAGGTCCGCGACGCCCTGGCCGTGCAGGTCGAGCAGGCGCCCCGGCGTGGCGACGAGGATGTCCACGCCGCGCCGCAGGGTGGAGATCTGCGGGTTGATGCCCACGCCGCCGAAGATCACCGCGGAGGTGAGGCCGCTGTACTTGCCGTACACGCGCACGCTTTCCTCCACCTGCGCGGCGAGTTCGCGCGTCGGGGTGAGGATGAGGGCGCGGATCGGTCGTGCGCCTTGCGCGCGCGATCCGGCGGACAACCGCTGCAGGATCGGCAGCACGAATCCCGCCGTCTTGCCGGTCCCGGTCTGCGCGCCGGCCAGCAGGTCGCCGCCGTTGAGCACGGCCGGGATGGCCTGCGTCTGGATGGGGGTGGGGATGGTGTAGCCGTGTTCCGTGACGGCACGCACGATGGTCTCGGAAAGACCAAGGGAGGCAAAGGACATGAGGGTTCTTGAAAATGTCGGCCTGCCGCTTCCCGGGGGAAACGCCAGTCGGAGGCAAACGGGGGGAGAAAAGCCGGAGGGGCGGTCGCGAAGGGACTGGAGCAATTCGCGGATGCACGCATTATCTCATGCCTGCGGGCAGGCAGGCGGCGAACGGATGTCCGCGACAAATAAAACCCCAGTACCGGCGCGCCTTTCCGGCCAATTTCGGCCTGAAATGCCCGCCAATGCTGGGGTTTGTCGTCCGCTCGCTCAGCGCGGCAGCAGGGACGACCCCGTCAGGAACTCGTCGACCGCGCGGGCACACTGGCGTCCTTCGCGGATCGCCCAGACCACCAGCGATTGACCGCGGCGCATGTCGCCCGCGGCGAACACCTTGGCATTGCCGGTGCGATACGCCGCCTGCCCCTCGGTGGGCGCCGCCAGGTTGCCGCGCGCATCGCGCCCCACGGCCAGCGCCTCGCATTACTCCAGCAGGCCGCGCGTGACCGGGCCGGTGAAGCCCATCGCCAGCAGCACCAGGTCCGCCTTGATTTCGAATTCGCTGCCGGGCACTTCGGTGAATTTCGCGCCCTCCCATTTCAGGCGCACGCCCTGCAGCTTCTCCACCTTGCCGTTGCGGCCGAGGAACGCCTTGGTGGCCACCGACCAGTCGCGCTCGCAGCCTTCCTCATGCGAGGAAGAGGTGCGCAACTTCACCGGCCAGTACGGCCACACCAACGGCTTGTCCTCGGTCTCCGGCGGCTGGGGCAGCAATTCGAACTGGGTGACCGAGGCCGCGCCGTGGCGGTTGGAAGTGCCGACGCAATCGCTGCCGGTGTCGCCGCCGCCGATGACGACGACGTGCTTGCCGGTGGCCAGGATCTGGCCGGCCACCTTGTCGCCCGCCACGACCTTGTTCTGCTGCGGAAGGAACTCCATGGCGAAGTGCACACCGTTGAGTTCCCGGCCGGGCACCGGCAGGTCGCGCGGCTGTTCCGCGCCGCCGGACAGCACGACGGCATCGAAATCCGCAAGCAGCGATTCGGCCGTGCTGTCGCGGCCCACGCAGTGGTTCAGCCGGAACTGCACGCCCTCGGCTTCCATCTGCGCGATGCGGCGGTCGATGTGCGATTTCTCCATCTTGAAATCCGGAATGCCGTAGCGCAGCAGCCCGCCTGCGCGATCGCTCTTCTCGAACACGATCACGTCGTGGCCGGCGCGCGCCAGTTGCTGTGCACAGGCCAGGCCGGCCGGACCGGAGCCGACCACCGCCACGCGCTTGCCGGTTTTTTTCTTGGCCGGCTGCGGCTGGATCCAGCCGTTGGCCCAGCCCTTGTCGATGATGGCGTGCTCGATCGACTTGATGCCCA
>CAZTYC010000126.1:0-7722 GCA_964617435.1 uncultured Burkholderiales bacterium | reverse complement strand
ATCAACAAGGTCGATTTCTCCAAACGCCCCTTTACCCTGACCGGCGACGCCGGCACCTACACCTGTGATGCCCTGATCATCGCCACCGGCGCGTCCGCGCAATACCTGGGCCTGCCGTCGGAAACCGACTTCATGGGCAAGGGCGTGTCCGGCTGCGCCACCTGCGACGGGTTCTTCTACAAGAACCAGGACGTGTGCGTGGTGGGCGGCGGCAACACCGCGGTCGAAGAGGCGCTCTACCTTTCCAATATCGCCAAGCATGTGACGGTCATCCACCGGCGCGACAAGTTCCGCTCGGAAAAGATCCTCGCCGACCGCCTGCTGGCCAAGGAAAAGGAAGGCAAGGTCACCATTCTCTGGAACCACACGCTCGACGAAGTGCTCGGCGACAAGACCGGCGTGACCGGCGTGCGCGTGAAGTCCACGCAGGATGGCAGCACGCGCGAGATCGCCGTCAAGGGCGCCTTCATCGCCATCGGCCACAAGCCCAACACCGACATCTTCGAAGGACAACTCGAGATGGCCAACGGCTACATCATCACCAAGTGCGGGCGCGACGGAAACTTTACCGCCACCTCAGTGCCGGGTGTGTTCGCGGCGGGCGACGTGCAGGACCACGTGTACCGGCAGGCGGTCACCAGCGCGGGAACCGGCTGCATGGCCGCGCTCGATGCCGACAAATACCTGGAAGCGCTGCACTGAATCGCGACAACGGACCCGCTTCGAATCAAGCGGCCGGACCCGCGCCAGCGGCCCCCTGAAGTGCGCGCTGTTTGACCAGGTCAAAAACGGCCTGGTCAAACAGCAGGCTGACGTGCCCCACGCCCTGCACCGCGATGTTGTCGGCCCAAGGCAATTCACTCGTCTCGGGCGGAAACACCAGATCGTCGTTGCGCGTATAAATGGAAGTGGCCGGCACGACCGGCGGACGGGCGGATTCCTGTTCCCTTAGCGCTTCAAGAAAGCCGCTTTTGCCGCGCATGTCGCGCACACAGGTGAACAGCGCAAGCCGGGCCAGCCGCGTGCCGTGGTGCGGCGAACCCAGCGTGACCAGGTGCGCCAGCCGCCCGGCGCCGTGCACCTGAAGGTACTGGCGCGACACCAGCCCGCCCATGCTGTGGGCGATCAGCAAGATCTTCTGCTTCCCGGTCTCGCGCACGATCGCCTCGATGCGTTCGTGCAGCGAGGGCACCATGTCCCGCACATGACCGAAGGGATGTTTGAGGTCCATCGTGTACACGGGGCCGAATCCGCTAGCGGCAAGGCGCGCGCGGAAGCGGATCCACATGCCCCGGGTAGAGAAGAAACCATGCACCAGGAGGATCGGCGTGCCCTCGCGCGTGCCCACCGGATCGCGCCCCAGCGCCAGTGCCGGGAACGGCTGGCTCCAGTTGAACGACACCAGCCGCGCCAGGATCTCTTTCCGCAGCGCGGCAAGCTGGTTGCCCCAGTCCAGCGGTCGGCCGTCGCGCCAACGCAATGCCTGCGCCACGCACCAGCTTGCTGCACCGTGGCTCACGCGCCACAGCACCATGAGGCCAATCAGCACGAGTGCGACGGCCCCTGTACCCGCGCCCGGCGACAGCGCCCGCGCCACCGCAATCAGTACGCAGGCCTCGAGCAGCAGGAACAACTTGAACAGCCAGGCGATCATGGCGCCACCATCCACTTGAGCACCCACAAGGCCACCATGCCAGTGCTCAGCGTGGCAAAGACATTCTTGGTCAACACGGCGACGCCCATCGCCAGCAGCGATGCAATGATGCGAAGGGTATTCACCGCCTGGCCCGGCGACAGGTCCTGATAAAGCACCGAGGGCACCACAAGTGCCGGCAGCACCGCCGCGCCCACGAACATCAACGCGCCGGTGGCCCAGCGCGGCACCTGCGTGCCCGGGGGCAGGACGATGAAGGCCGCGCGGATGAGCAGCGTGACGGCGCCAAACACCAGTACCGTGAGCCATAACCCCAGGCTGTTCATGCCGCCCCCCGCGACAGCCTGCGCGTGGCAAGGCCGGCCACGATGCCCACAAACGCCGCCGCGATCAGGCCGAGGCGCAGCGGGAAGGACGCGCACAGCGCGGCGGCAATGCCCGCAGCCAGCGCCGCCACCCAGTGCGCCCGCGTGGTCAGCGCCGGCACGACCAACGAAAGGAACACCAGCGGAATGGCGAAATCGAGCGACCAGCGGGCCGGCACCATGGTGCCCGCGAACACACCCACCGCCACCGCGATCTGCCAGATCACCCACATGGCGATTCCGGCCCCCAGGTAATACGCGTTGATTTCCGCGGGCACGTCCTCGGGCCGGAACTTGGAGGTCACCAGGGCAAACGCGTGGTCGGTGAGCAGGTAGGAAAACAGCCACTTCTCGCCGGTCGTGGCATGGCGGAAATACGGGGCGATCGCCGCGCTGTACATCAACATGCGCAGGTTGATGACCGCGACGGTCAGGACCACGATGCCGGCCGGCGCATGCTGCGCGATCAGCGCGATGGCGGCCAGTTGCGCGGCGCCGGCAAAGACGATGATCGACATGCCGATGGAAAACCACGGATCGAGCCCCGCGCTGGTGGCGGCCGCGCCCGTGATGAGCCCGAACGGCACGTTGCCGATGATGCCGGGGGCTTGGTCCTTGATGCCGGAAAGGAAGGCGCTGCGGGGGGTGTCCACGGGGAGGCTCTGAGGGGTCAACACGCATTTTATCGGCACCGGATCGCATTCCAGAACGCCGTGTGCCCCATGCGAGAATGCCGCTCATGCTGATCCATGCCCTCACCATCTTTGTCTCGGCGTTTCTGCTGTTCCTGGTGCAGCCGGTGATCGCCAAGCAGATCCTGCCCTGGTTCGGCGGGTCGGCGGCGGTCTGGACCACCTGCCTGGTGTTCTTCCAGTGCGCGCTGCTGGCGGGCTATTTCTATTCCGACTGGACCGCGCGCAAGCTGAGCCCGCGGCAGCAGGCCCTCCTTCACGTCGTGCTGGTGCTGGTGGCCCTGGCCCTGCTGCCGATCATTCCGGACGCCGCATGGAAGCCGAGCGGCGATGAGGCGCCCAGCCTGCGCATCCTGTCGCTGCTTGCGGTGACCATCGGCCTGCCCTACTTCCTGCTGTCCACCACCAGCCCGCTGGTGCAGCTCTGGTTTGCGCGCGAGTTCCAAGGCGCGAGCCCGTACCGCCTGTTCGCACTGTCCAATCTGGCGTCCATGCTGGCGCTGGTCGGCTACCCCTTCCTCATCGAGCCGGCCATCGGCACCCAGCAGCAGGCGCGGGTGTGGTCCCTCGGTTTCGGTTTGTTCGCATTGTTGATCGCCGCCAGCGCGTGGCGGGGCCTCAAGGCGCCGGAGCGCTATACCCTGCCCGCAGGTTGGAATCCCGACGGCACCAGCGGCCCCGCCGCGCCGCCGCCGACGGCGCGCCAGAAGCTTGCATGGATCGCGTTTGCCGCGCTCGGCTCCATGCTGCTGCTGGCCATTTCCAACCACCTCACGCAGAACATCTCGTCGATTCCCCTTTTGTGGGTCGTGCCGCTGGCGCTCTACCTCATCACCTTCATCCTCTGTTTTGAAAACAAGGACGAGGCGCATCCGTGGTACCAGCGCCTGTTCTTCCTGCCGATGCTGGGCGTGTTCCTGGTGGCCATGGCCTGGCTCATCGCCGACAAGGCGTTCCACTTCGAGCTCTACTGGCAGATCGGCGTGTTCAGCGCCGGCCTGTTCATCGCCTGCATGTTTTGCCACGGGGAACTGGCGGACCGCAAGCCCGCGCCGCGCCATCTCACCACGTTCTACCTCATGGTGGCGATCGGCGGCGCGCTCGGGTCGCTGCTGGTCGGCATCGCGGCGCCGCTGCTGCTGCCCGCCTATTTCGAGCTCGAGATCAGCCTGGTGGCCCTGGCCGCGCTCGCCACCTGGGTGATGTGGAAGCGCTACCACTGGGGATTCGCGCTCCTCGCCGGCGCCGTCGCCCTGTTCGTGGCCGGCGCGGCCGGCTATGCCATCCAGCAATTCAGCGAGGATGTGATCGTGATGACGCGCAGTTTCTACGGCACGCTGCGCGTGAAGGAATACAAGCCGCCGGCCGTGGAATACCGCCGCCGCTCGCTCGTGCATGGCGCGATCCTGCACGGGGATCAATACACCGATCCGCCGTACAACCGCACCGCCACCACCTACTACAAGCCGAAGTCGGGCGTCGGACGCATGCTGCTGCTCAAGGAGAAACTCAATCCGGGCAAGCCGCGCAAGGTCGGTGTCATCGGACTGGGCACCGGCACGCTGGCCACCTACGGCAACAAGGGCGATGTGTTCCGCTTCTATGACATCAACCCGGACGTGGTCACCATCGCCAAGCGCGATTTCACGTACCTCAAGGACAGTGAGGCCACCATCGAAATACCGCTGGGCGATGCGCGGCTTTCGCTCGAGCGCGAGGCACCGCAGGGCTTCGACCTGCTCGCCATCGACGCGTTTTCCAGCGATTCGATCCCCGTGCACCTCATCACGCTCGAGGCGCTGAAGACCTACGAGCGCCACATGAAGCCCGACGGCGTGATCGCCTTTCATGTGTCGAACCGTTTCCTGGATCTCAAGCCGGTGGTGCAGATGCTGGCGGACGCGGTCGGCCTGCACACCGCGTGGGTGCGCGAATCCTATGACGACGGCAGTACCGTGAGCGACTGGGTCCTGCTCACGCGCGAAAAGTCGCTGCTGTTCAAGCGCGAAATCCTCGATGCGACCTACATCATTCCCCCGCAGCTGGGTTGGCGCCTGTGGACCGATGATTTCAACAACCTGGTCCAGGTCCTGAGGTAACAAGGCCGTGGGCCACCCCCTGCCAAGCCCGGCGGACGCCGCGCACCAAGACCTGTTTGCCACGTCGCCATTGCGCGTGGCATTGATGATCGTGCTGGTCATCTCGGGCGGACTGTGGATCGACGCCCGGTTCGGCTGGCCGGGGCAGTGCGTGGCCATCGCATGGACCTTCCTCGTGTTTGCGTGGCTCTTCTGGCGATCGACCCCGGTGGAGCGGCGCGTGCTGGTGCTGTGCACGATCATTTCCGGCATCGGCGAGGTGTTCCTCTCGCTGGTGTGGGGCCTGTACGACTATCAGTTCCACAACGTGCCCTTGTTTGTACCGCCGGGGCATGCGTTGCTGATGACGCTCGGGCTCATCACGATCCGCGCGATGCCGCGGCTGGCGCCGGTGGCCATTGCGATGGTTGCAATCGGCTGGGGCATTCATGCGTGGGGCGCCGACATCGACCGTTTCGGCGTGGTGCTGTGCGGCATGTTCTTGGTCGCCTTGACATTCGGCAAGGCGCGCATGCTGTACGCCACGATGTTCGTGCTCGCACTCGTCATGGAACTGTATGGCACCGCGCTGGGCAACTGGCGCTGGGCCGACACCGCGCCGTGGCTGGGGCTGTCGCAATCCAACCCCCCCTATTCGGCGGGCGCGTTCTACGCGGTGCTCGATTTGCTGGTGCTCAACGCGCTTACGCTTTGGCAACGCGTCACCCCGGCGTCGGACGGAAAAACACAAGCATCGGCGCGGCTTTCCAGCCATTTTGAGCCTGAAAGGCGCGCGGATCCTTGAGTTTCGTGTTGCCGCAAACAGAATTCCGGTCATCGGCCCCTGCGTAGCCGGGCCGTGGGGCGACTAGGCCGCCTGCGGGTCGCTCTGCATCATGCCAAAGATGTTCCCGTCCGGATCCTTGGCATACGCCAGCCATCCCACGCCGGGGATCGCCATCTTCGGCACGCACATGACGCCGCCTGCGGGCAGGTTGGCAATCGACGCGTCGAGGTTCGCCACGTCAACTGTGCAGACATAACAGTTGACCGATGCCCCGTCGACCGGCAACGGCCCCTGCCGCGGCAACAGGCCGCCATCGATCCCGGGGACGCCTGCTTCGCCGGTCTTGATGAGCCAATAGGGCATCGGCCCTTGCCACTTCGTGAATTGCCAGCCGAAAAGCGTTTCGTAGAACGCGATCAGTTTCTCCGGCGCGCTGGCCTGGATCTCAAAATGAATGACGCGGCCCATGGCATGCCCCCTGGCGATGTTGGCGAGTCCAAATCTTAGTTCGGCCGCCGCCGGGGATTGCGCCAGTATGTAACCGCGCCTACTCCACAAACAGCATCGTCGGACACTCCAGCAGGCTGCGGACCAACTGGATGAATTCCGCGGCGTGGTGGCCGTCGACCACGCGATGATCGAAGGACGAGGAGAGGTTCATCAGTTTGCGCGGCACCACGGCGGCGCCCATAAACACCGGCCGCTCGACGATGCGGTTGATGCCGACGATGGCGACCTCGGGGTGGTTGATGACCGGCGTGGAGACGATGCCGCCCAAGGGGCCCAGGCTGGTGATGGTGATCGTTGAGCCCGAGAGTTCCTCGCGCGCGGCCTTGCCGTTGCGGGCGGCTTCTGCCAGGCGCGCCACTTCGGTGGCCGAGGCCCACAGGTCCCGCGCCTCGGCGTGGCGCACCACCGGGACCATCAGCCCGCCGTCGGTCTGCGTGGCGATGCCCAGGTGCACGGCGCCATAGCGCGTGACGACCTCGGCCGCGTCGTCGTAGCGGGCGTTGATCTGCGGAAACTCGCGCAGCGCCAGCACCACGGCGCGCATCAGGAAGGGCAGCAGGGTGAGCTTGCCGCGCGTGGTGGCGAAGCGTTCGTTGAGCCGCGCGCGCAGCGCCTCGACCTCGGTGACGTCGACTTCCTCCACGTAGGTAAAGTGCGGGATGTGGCGCTTCGCCTCCTGCATCTTCTGCGCGATCTTGCGGCGCAAGCCGATGACCGGGACGGCGGTTTCGTCGTGCCGTTCGGCATACGCCGCACCGCCTGCCGCACGTGCGCTTGCACCAGCGGCCCCGGACGTGCGCGCGTCGAGGTCCGCCTGCATGATGCGCCCGCCGGGGCCGGTCCCGACAATGAGCTTGAGATCGATGCCGGCCTCGCGCGCGCGCTGGCGCACTGCCGGCGAGGCGAGAGCCTTGCCTTCCGTCGCCGAGAGCGATGCCGCTGACACCGCCGACACGGGACGTACCGGCACCTCTGACACCGCCATGCGCGAGGCAGTCGGCGCGGCGGTAGGCGCCGCCGCCGCAGCCAGCACTTTGGCGGGTACGGCAGCGGCTGTGGGCGCAACTGCCGGCGTAGCGGCGGGCTTGCCTTTCGGGGCCTTCAGGTTGCCTTCGCCCTCAACCTCGATGCGCACCAGTTCGGCGCCCACGGGCAGCACCTCGCCCACCTTGCCGCCCAGCGCAATCACCTTGCCTGCCGCGGAGGACGGAATCTCGACGGTCGCCTTGTCGGTCATCACATCGGCGATGGGCTGTTCCTCGGCCACGATATCGCCGACCTTGACGTGCCATTCGGCCAGTTCGACTTCCGCGATGCCTTCGCCGATATCCGGCATCTTGATGACGTGAATTCCCATCAGGACTCCAAAGTTTTCCGCATGGCCTTGGCCACGCGATCGGGCACCGGGAAGTAATCCCACTCCTGCGCATGCGGGTACGGCGTGTCCCAGCCGGTGACGCGCTCGACTGGTGCTTCGAGGTGGTAGAAGCAGTTCTCCTGCACCAGCGCCATCAACTCCGCCCCGAAGCCGCTGGTGCGCGTGGCTTCATGAACGATGACGCAGCGGCCGGTCTTCTTCACGGAATTGACGATGGTGTCCAGATCCAGCGGCCAGATGCTGCGCAGGTCGATCACC
>CAZTYC010000125.1:0-7803 GCA_964617435.1 uncultured Burkholderiales bacterium | reverse complement strand
GGTATTCCAACCGCAGGGAGCGCGCCAAGCGGCGCCGCGAGGATGCGGATCGTGGAGAGGGGCTGGCGTCGAGCGAGTGACGCGCTACATCAACGCCAAAAGAGTTGCCCCGGCGCGCGGCCGGGGCAGGCCCTTCACAGGACCGGAGGCTGGACCTATTTCTTCTCGGCCTTGGCGTCCGTCTTGAAGCTGTAGCTGAACCCGGGACTCTCCTTCACCGTGTAGCCCTCCGGCACCGTGAACAGCGCCGCGGACGGTTCACCGCGCTTGATGTTCGCCATGCGATAGACGGTCTCGCCGCTGCGCGGATCGCTGTGCTTCGAATACACCGTGGCCTGCAGTTCCGGCGAGTACCACGACTCCGTCGTCACCGTGATGGGGTTCTTGTTGCCGATTTCCCCCGCGGGGATGGTGTAGCTGCGGCTCTTGCCCTCGGCGCGCACGCCTTCGACATCGCGCGTGCCCAGCGACGTGGTGGTGGCCTTGGCCGACCATTTGGAATCCCCCAGCGCCGTGCCGATCGACGAGAGCCTCACCAGTTCGCCGGTGCCGAGGTCCTCGAGCGGGGGCAAGGGTGGCATGGGCGGCACCGGCGGAACGGGCGGGACCGGGGGGATCGGCGGCACGCTGAGCGTGACCGATGCGCCCGGGCCGCTGCCGCGGATCACGCGCACCTGGACGTCTTCACGCACGTCCTTCCTGCCGTCGGCGCCGCCTTCATGGCGTTGAATGACGATGTCTTCCCCGCCATTGCCGCGCTCGATGATCGTCGCCTTGCCGTCCTTGGCCATGGCGCGCGCCTTTTCCCGGAGCTCGGCGATGCGCTTGTGCAGGTCCCTGTCGACGGTGGTCTTGCGCGCGGTCCTGGTGGACGGCGTCAGGGTGATGCGCGCGCCATCGACCGCATCGTGGATCTGCACGGACTTCACGTTGCCGCTGGCGTCGCGCGTTTCCTGGCGGGTGCGGCCGGCGCTGTCGCGCCAGGTGGCCGACGTGGTGCGCTTGGTGATCTGGTTGCCGTCGGAGAGCGTTTGCGTCCGCTCGGTGATCACTTCGGCGCTGTACGGCGCGTTCTTCACGCTTTTACCCACGCCAAGATGGCCGGCGCTGAAGGCCTCGGACATGGCGTTGGAAACGATCGCGTCGATGTCCGTGGCGACGGGCCATTCCGCGCCCCCCCCGTGGGTGGAGTACACCCGCACCTCGCTGCGCGCCTTGGCGTCAGCGGCCGATGCCAGGCGCTCCACGTGGGCGCCAGGAACGGCGCGCGTCTCGGTTTCGATCACCACGTCGTGATCGGCGATCACGTCCACCGGCTCGGTGCGCACCTGGAAGGACTGCGCGATGGCCGCGTGCGAAGGCAGGGCCAGCGCCGCAAGGCAGGCGGCGGCCAGCGGTTTGAGAATGCGTTTCATGAGGTCTCCTTTCGAAAATCGGGTGTTCAACAGCCAATCAGGGAATGAAGCGCATGGCCAGCGGCTGGCCGCCTGCGCTCAACAGCATTTCCGCGCGCATCTGCTCGCCGGCCACTTCCGGGCTGACCGCGACGCCATAGGACGCCAGCATCATGCGCGGCACCGTGGTTTGCACCACACGCGGTTTCGGTTCCAGGGCAATGCGCTCCAACGGCGCCAGGGCGATGAACGGCGTCTCGTCGCCGAGCGAGGCCACCGGCGCGGCCGGGGACTGCAGCATCGGCGCCACGGGTGCCAGCATCATCCACACGGCCAGCCCGAGGCTGGCCGCCACGGCAAACCCGGGCGCCAACGCGGGGCCCAAAAGGCCGCGCCAACGCGCGATACCGGCCTGCCGGCGGTGATGCGCGGCGAACGCCGACGCAAGCCGGGTTTCCAGTGCGGGTGGCGCCGAGACCAGCGACAACTCGCGCCGCAGGTGGTCAAGCTGCGCGTCGAGCGCCTGCGCGGCCAGGGGGGACATCGACTCTCCCGTCGAATGCATGTTGGGGCTCTCGTGGTTCACGATCGGGCCTCCTGTTGTCTTGGGTTCGGATTCAAATTTCCGCCTTCCAGCGACAGCATCGACACCAGCTTGGTGCGCGCGCGGTTGAGGCGCGAGCGCACGGTGCCGATGTCGATGTTGCAGACCTGCGCGATTTCCACGTAGGACAAGTCGTGCATTTCGTAGAGGATGGCCACGTCGCGGTAATGCGGGGCCAGCGCCGCCAGTGCCGCGCGGACTTTCTCCGCGGCCTCGTTGGCCAGCACGCGCTCGAGCGGGGTGGGCGCGGGGTCGGCATCCTGGTGCGCGTCCTCGCCGTCATCGCGGGTCGTGGACACATAGCGGCCCTGCGCTTCGTCGCGCTTGAGCAGGAAGTTGCGCGCCACGCCGATCAGGAATCCCGGCAGGCCTCCCTTGAGCGGATCGAACTTGAGCGCGCCGGTCATCAGGCCGATGAACACATCCTGGACGACGTCGCAGGCGGTATCCGCCGAACCGGAGCGCAGCAGCGCAAAGCGGTACACGGCGGCCTGGTACTTGCGATACAGCGTTTCAAACGCCGTGCCGTCCCCGGATTGCATGGCGCGCAACAGGGCGTGGTCGGCTTGGGCTTCGGTGGCGGAGGCAAGAGGCACGGGGGGCACGGGGGTCATGGCGTTTTGCTATTTACGCCAAGGCGGTCGGAAAGTTCCAGCACTTTGGCCCCGGGAGGCGGATTTCTTGAAACTCAAGCACTGGCGAGGCGTTTAGAGGTGTTTTGGCTTGTGAGCCGCGCCCATGCTGGAGTTTGCCCTTTGCGCCGGCTGCGCTCGCGGACCATGGATGGCCGCGTGATGCGGTGTCCGCCGGCTTCCGGCGCGTGCGCGCAAAGAGACAGGGACGGCGGCTCCGGTAACATACGCCAATAACAATTACCTTTATTTTCACTAAAAACAAGATGAATGCATCAAGCGTGGCCCGCCGCCTGGCGTTGCGCAGTTTGGCGGTGTTGATGTTGCTGGCCGGCGCATTGCCGGCCCACGCGGCCTACCGACTTTTCCTCCGCACCCAGCAGAACAGCATCCCCTACCTCAATCCCACGGTGGCGGTGGAGACCGACGGCACCGGATTTAGCGCCAGCCTCAACCCGGCAGGCGATGTCCTGACCGCGTCGGCTGACAGCTACGCGCTCAATTTCCGCGTGCCGGCCGGCCAGACCATCGGTGTCGGCAACCGCGCGTTTGTCGACCGCTACGATCCGGCCCTGTCCACGCGCGCGGCCATGAGCCTGATCAAGGGGTACGAAGGCTGCATTCTCTCGCGCGGCAATTTCAACATCCTCGAACTGGCCAAGGACGCGCAGGGGGCGATTACCACGCTGGCCGTCGATTTCCGCATCAACTGCGACGAGCGGCCCGCCTCGATCTTCGGCCAACTGAGATTCAACAGCAGCCTCGCCACCTATTCGGACAGTCGCATCCCCGAAGTCCTGTCGTTCACGCCGCTGCTGGGGCAGGCACTGGGCATCCAGGTGGTTTCGAACCTGGCCACGATCAGCGGATTGTCCGCGCCGGTGGACATGTCGGTGAGCGGGGGCGAATATTCGCTCAACGGGGGTGCCTTCACCACCGCGCCGGCGACGGTCAAGAACAACGACACCGTGCGGCTGCGCGTGACCACCCCCGGCACCGTGAACAGCGCGTCGGTCGCCACACTGTCGTTCAACGAATACAAGGCGCGCTTCATCGCCGGCACCCTGCCGGGAGCGGCGCCGGCCGCCACCCATGGCAACCTCATGGTGTTGCGCTCGCAGCCGGTGTACGCCGAAAACACCAGCCGCACCCTGGTGTTCAACGACAGCACGGCGCAGGAGTTCTACCTCGGGAAATCCGCCCAGGGCAACGCGCAGGAGCGGGGCATCCGCGTGCAGACCCGGTTTGCCGATTCCAACCAGAACACGATGTTCGTCGTCATGGTTCCGCCGCTGGCCGCGCCGCTGGCCGTCGGCGTTTACCCCAACATCTCGCCGTATTACTCCGACATCAATGCCAGCCTGAACCAGGGCGCGTACTACGGCATGCTGGGCGATCCGATCAGCTGCAGTTATTCGGGCGTGCAGGACAGCACCGTGACGATCAGCGAAATCGACATCGGCGCAGACGGTGTGCCCTCCAAGCTGGCGATGGACTTTGTCACGGAGTGCGTTCGCCCGCCGTCCTACGCCACCGGGCAGCCGGGCCGCGTATTCGGCACCGTGCGCGTGAATTCCAACTGGCCGGTGGATTACAGCATCCGCCTGCCGGTGAAGTTCGACTTTCCCGGCGTGTCCGGCGTGGCCCCGGGCACCACCGTGGTCTCGGACACAGGCAGCGCCAAGGGCATCACGGTGCCGATTCCCATTTCCGTCACCGGCGGCGAATACAGCATCGACAACGGCCCGTTCACCGCCGTGCCGGGCACCATCAGCAACGGCCAGTCGGTGCGCGTGCGCCTGGTGAGCGCGCCCACCCCGAACACCCTGCGCACCGCGGCGCTGGACATGGGCGGCGTGAAGTTTCCGTTCAAGGTGGGCACCGCCACCAGCGTCCTGCCGGCCGCCAATGGCGACCCGCTCCTCGTGCTGGTGCAGGTGCCGAAGGATCCCACCCAGCCGATCAAGACGCGCACCGTCAGTGCGGCGACACTGCACGAATTCAACATCAGCAAGTACACCTACTCGCCGGAATTCACCATCCAGATCGACGAGCTGCCCGGTGTGTCGTATTACTCGTCGCTCGTTTGGCGCGGCATCTTCAATGGCCCGGCCGGCAATCCGCTGCAAGTGGGCGACTACCCCGGCGTCCCGCAGTACGGCTCGCAGGGGTTCCCGAGTTTCCGCATGGAAAACGGGGCCACCTCCTGCTATCCGGACCCGAACCAGCTGTCGCGCCTCAATGTGCGCGAGATCGAATATGCGGCGGACGGGCGTCCCTCCAAGCTGGCCGCGGATTTCTTCGCGCCCTGCGGGTCCAGCTCGTCGCTGTACACCATCGTCGGATACCTGCGGATCGGCTCGTCCGTGCCGATCGACTACACCATCGCCGAGCCTGCGCCGTTTCCATTCGTGCCGCAGTCGGGCGTGGCGCGCGGCGCGCCGGCGGTGTCCAACGAAGTCCTGATGCGCATGATGAATGTGCCCCTGCCGGTCTCGATCGAGAACGGCCAGTACGCCATCGACGGCGGGCCGTACACCGCCCAGCCGGGCATGATTTCCCCCGGACAGAAACTCAAGGTCTTCGTCACATCCTCAAGCGAAGCCAACAAGACGGTGGTCGCCAGGGT
Source organism: uncultured Burkholderiales bacterium (assembly GCA_964617435.1). GTDB lineage: Bacteria > Pseudomonadota > Gammaproteobacteria > Burkholderiales > Usitatibacteraceae > UKL13-2. The sequence goes on along the minus strand of CAZTYC010000125.1, from coordinate 2,544 downwards.
GACCGTGGGCCCGCGCGAGGAGCAGTTCACCGTCGCCACGGAAGTGCCGGCCGCCCCGCAGCCGAACGGCACGCCGCTGGCGGTGTTCTACGCGCACGATTTGAAGTCCGGCAACCTGGTGCAACGCGTGCATTCCCCGGCCACGCTGTCGAACGTATCCCTGGTGCCTGCGGAGAACATTTATTCGCGGACCAACATCAGCATCTCGCAGACCTTTCCGCCGACATATGGCGCGCAGTCCTGGCGCGGCATCTTCACCGGGCCCGGACCGTCCACCCTGCAGCCGGGCGAGTATGAGTGCGGCACGACGGATTCCGCCTCCGGCCTGCCCCGCTGCAGCGTGTCGTCCTACTATGGCTACGAGCAGCCGGCGTATGTGCCGACCTGCGCGCAAAGTTCCATCACGGGATCGTCGCCACGGCCCTCGCACTTCAAGGTGCACGAAATCGAATCCTCCGTCACCGGTGACACCCTTCGCCTGGCGCTGGACTACGTGGACAACTGCGTGGTCGCGGAAAACCAGCCCAGCGGCCACGGCACGGTGTTCGGGTTCATCCGCATCAATTCGGACGTGCCGATCGACCACACCATCCGCCAGCCGTTCCCGTTCTGGTTCGACAAGGTGGCCAATGCGGCGCCGTCCACCTTGCTGGTGTCCAACGAGGTGACGGTGCGCGGCATCACCGTGGCCGTGCCCATCAAGGTCACGGGCGGCGAGTACAGCGTGGATGACGGTCCGTTCACGTCGGCCGACGGCATGGTGGTGGCGGGACAGCGGGTAAGGGTGCGCATGCTCTCCAGCGCGGCCGCGAACACGGTCAAGGAAATGTCGCTGGACATCGGCGGCGTGGCGGCGCGGTTCCGCGTGGGCACCACGCCGGGCTATCCGCCCGTGCAGAACGGCAGTTCGCTCGCGCTGGTGATCAGCCAGGGCAATGAATATGTCGGGCTGGGGAAGACCTTCCTGTTGTCCCCCTCGTCCTTCTATGGATTCAAGGCCCTGCGGATGTACGGCAACGGCATCCAGGTGGTCGCCACCCAGGAAGGCGGCGACATCTTCAGTGAATGGCGCTTCGCCTTCGGACTGGTGCCCGGCGCCGTGCTCACACCGGGAACATACACCAACGTGCTGCGTTACCGCTACGACACCAACCCCGGCGCGGCCATGTCCATCGAAGCGCCCGCTTACCGCTTTTGCAACACGCTGGGTAGCGGCACGCAGTTCACCATCCACGAGGTGGACTACGGCACCTCGGTGAATTACGGGGAGTTCATCGCCAAGCTCGCCGTGGATTTCGTGCAGTACTGCGACAACTCCACCGAGCCGCTGTATGGCTACATCCGCTTCAATTCGAGCGTGCCGATCAACCCCGTCGCCGACAGCATTCCGGCGCCGTTCTCGTTCGCCGCCGTGTACAACAAGGTGCGCGGGATGAACGCCGAATCCGCCCCGGCAACGCTGGACGGCTTCAGCCAGCTGCTGCCGATTTCCGTGATGGGCGGCGAGTACAGCCTGGACGGCGGGCCGTATACCAGCGCGCCGGGTGTGGTGTCGTCCGGCCGGGTGGTGCGCGTGCGCGGGCTGGCCTCGAGCCAGTTCAGCACCACCACCAGCGTGGCCCTCACGGTGGGCAATCTGACCGCGACCTTCAGCATCACCAGCGAGTTTCCGGATGGATACCCCGACGACGTGGCCTTCCCGCCCGTCAATGGCGCGCCGCGCAATAGCGTCGTAGTCTCGATGCCGGTGATCCCCGTCGGCTACAACATGCCCACCACGGTGTCGCTTGCCGGCGGCGGCACGTTCAGCATCGCCGGGCGCCCGTTCACGAGTGTCGAATCGCCCATCGCGCCGGGCGAGACCCTTCAACTGCGCCTGTCGACCGGCAACGAATACAGCAAGCTGCACACCATGGCGGTGTACGTCGGTGGCCGTTACACGCCCTTCAATGTCACCACGCTCTCGCAGGGCGTGCTGCAACTCACCATCAACGGCGCGGGGCGCGTGGACGTGCAACCGGGCGGGTTTGCCTGCACCGCCATGTGCTCGCGCCTGTTCGACAACGGCACCCCGATGACACTGACCGCTACACCCGCGCAAGGCCAGGTGTTCACCGGCTGGACCGGCGGCGCGTGCACCGGCACCGGCGCCTGTACTTTCACGATGAACCTCGTGGGCCTGGTCACGGCGACCTTTGCCCCGGCCATTCCCGCCGCACCCGTGCTGTCCGGCGCGACGCCCGGAGACGCGCGCGCCACGCTGGCGTTTGCCCCGGTGCCGGGCGCCACCCAATACCAGGCGCGCTGCGGCACCGTGGGCCCGGTGGCGTCCAGCGCCTCTCCCATCGTGGTGACGGGCCTGCAAAATGGCACACCGGTCGCTTGTACGGTGACGGCCTCCAACGGCTCCGGCGAAGGGCCGGCATCAAACAGCATCGACGTCACGCCCACCGCAGCCGCGCCACTGGCGTTGGTGTCCGCGGTATCGCGCAAGGTGCACCCGGCGTCCGGCCTGCAGCCGGCGCGCATCGTGGACCTGCCGGT
>CAZTYC010000124.1:0-7899 GCA_964617435.1 uncultured Burkholderiales bacterium | reverse complement strand
GGCGACAAGGTGATGGTGTGCCTGTCCGGCGGCAAGGACAGCTATGGGCTGCTGGACATCCTGCTGAAGCTGCAGGTCAACGCCCCGGTACCGTTCACGCTGGTGGCCTTCAATCTGGACCAGAAGCATCCCGGCTACCCGGCCGAGGTGCTGCCTGATTACCTCGCCTCGCTGGGTGTCGAGTACCGCATCGCCGAGCAGGACACCTATTCGACGGTAAAGCGCCTCATCCCCGAGGGCAAGACCATGTGCTCGCTGTGCTCGCGGCTCCGGCGTGGGGTGATCTACCGGGTGGCGAGCGAGATCGGCGCGACCAAGATCGCGCTGGGGCACCATCGCGACGACATCGTCAACACGCTGTTCCTCAACCTGTTCTTCGGCGGCAAGATGAAGGCGATGAGCCCGAAGCTGCAGTCCGACGACGGCCGCCACGTGGTGATCCGCCCGCTGGCTTATGTCGAGGAGATCGACCTCGAGGCCTATGCCGAGTACCGCCAGTTTCCGATCATCCCTTGCGACCTGTGCGGCTCGCAGGACAACCTGCAGCGCCAGCAGGTCAAGCAGATGCTGCGCGAGTGGGACAAGAAATATCCGGGGCGCGTCGACAACATCGTGCGCGGCCTGGCCAACGTCGTGCCTTCACACTTGATGGATCGCTCGCTGTTCGATTTTTCCGCCGTGAAGGCGGAGGGGGCTTCAGACTTGCCAGGCGGCGGGGACCTCGCCTTCGACAGCGAGGACTTCGCCGAGCCACCGGTCGAGGCGCAAGTCATCAAGTTCCGCTAGTACAAAAAAAACGCCCCCGCGCGGGCAGGGACATCCTCTTCCGGCCTTGAACCCCGATCAACGGAGGCGTTGACGGCCTAGGCCGCCTGCATCGCCTTGCGGTCGCGCTCCAGCAATTTGATAAACCCGTAGATCGCCAGGGCCGGAATGCCGAGGATCAAAACGAACGGCGTGGCGGCCAGCGTGAGCCCGAGCACCACCAATACTGCCGCCAAGCCCAGCGCCAACACCACGATTGCAGCGACACCGGCGAAGATCACCGCCAGCAGCATGCCGACCAGGAACAGGATGGGAATGGCGATCAGCCATCCGTAGGGGGAATCCGACAGATCGTGATCCCCGATGACGATGGAACCGGGAAATTCATGCGCCGCGTTCCACTGGAACAGGGCAAATCCCAGGGCAAAGACGACGGCAACGCCGAGCAATGCAAGAAGCCAGGTGCGGGCGGGTTTGGTCATGGTGGCAATCCTCAGGCAATGGTTGGATGGTGCCATTGTCGGCAGTGGCGCCCGCCTCCTCAACGGCGGAAGGACGAAATGCAGAAGGCGGGGGCCGAACCGTGACTGATTGCGCCGAATGGGGGCTGCACCCCGGCAGAATGAAAAAGGGCCGGTTTCCCGGCCCTTGCGGCTCAAAACGCGCCTACTTCTTTGCCGGCGCTCTCGGCGGGGGTTTGGGCGAGGCAGAGGTCGCGGATCCACCGGACGGAACCGGCATGCCCAGGATGGTGGACGCGAACCGGTCTTGCAAACTGGCTTGGCCGGAATAGCGCTCCATGACACTGCTCATGGATTTGTCGAGGGCCGCAAGCCGGGCTTCCGGCGTGGGGTGCGTCGAAAACAGAACGCTCAATCCACCCTGCTCGCCGATGACCGACTGCAGAATCTGGATTGTCGAAGGCAAGCCGAAGGGGTCGTATCCTGCCCGCGCCGCGAGCACCATCCCCATGCGATCCGCCTGCTCTTCCTCGCCACGGTCCAACGGAGTCAACGCCAGCGTCCGAAATGTTTCCAGTCCCAAATCGATCAAATAGTTCTTTGCTGTTTGTCCCACGACGCCGCCGCCTACCTTGATGCGATCGCTGGCAACAGCGGTCAGTCCTTGCTTGGCGCCAGCACTAATCTTCTGACGTTGATACAGCTTGACGTGGTGTCTCAACACGACATGCGCAATCTCGTGCCCCAATGCGCCGGCCAATTCCGCCTCGCTGCGCATCCGGAACAGTAGGGCGCTCGTGATGTAGATCTGGCCGCCGGGAGCCGCCCCGGCATTGACGAGTGGGGAATCCAGGACGGCAAATCTCCACGGCAAGTTCGGTCGTTCAGAGTTGCTCGCCACCCAACGGCCCACTTGATTGACGTATTTCTGGATCCGGTCATTGTTGTAGAGCGGCGCCGCCCCCAGGACACCCATCATGTACTGTTCGCCGAGGTCGACTTCTTCCTGTTCAGTGAATTCCTTCATTCCCTCAGCGGCAGTCGACGCTGCGGCAATGCCCGCGGTGAGCAAATTACCCGACCCGCCCGACGGCGCCAGCCCCTTGATTCCGGATGGGATCGCCGCCGGCAGATTCTTCAGGTCCGGCATCCCTGCGCAGCCCGCCAAAAGGAACAATCCCGAGGCGACCACAAATATCAGGCGGTTCATTTGGCACCTCCCTTGCCTTGCAACTCCACGGCATCCTGTGCCAGATACGTCACGCTGCGGAACGCGAGATTCGCCTGCGCGGCGAAGCGCTGGGCATCAGCCGCGCTTGCCTGATACCTCTTGAGCTTTTCAAATTCAACAGGATTGAACTCGGCCTTGGCGATATCCTCCTTGGAAAACCCGCGAATCCCCAGCGTCGCGCCCTGCGCCCGCGTGGTGCTGCGGCTGGAATCGCCCGCCAGCAGGCGGGTAAAACCGGAAAGGAACCCCCCACTGGAGGATTTCTCGCCCTCCACCACCGTGGCGCCACCACGCAGGTGCATCATGCGCACCCAGCCGGTGTCCGGCCCGACCTTGACTTGTGTCCATGCGCCCCGTCGCTGAACCGTTTGGACGGTGGTCTTTTCCGCCAGCGGCCGGATGACGCGCGCGGTTTCATCCGGGGCCGCACGCAACTCGGTCATCCGGTTGGTGGTGACCGGTTCCTGTGCCGCGACCGGCACAAGCAGATTGGGGAGTAACGCCAACGCTGCGGTGGCGAGCGCGGTTCGAAGTCGTCTCATGGGTCTTGCATCTCCATCAGCACCGTGCGCAACAATTATTCTTATTTAACCAGTTTCGCACAAATGCGCGCTGAAGGTCTGCCCACGCGCCGGGAACGCTATCGCCAATCCATGTCCGGCTTGCCCAGGGAGGCCCTGATGCGCCGTGCAAGCCAGGCGGACGCCGCGATGAAGGCCAACGGGCCTACCAAGGCCACGCCGCCCACCTGTCCCAGCCTGAGCGCCAGGAACATCAGGACAACCCAGCCGATCGCGCCCGCCATCAGCGCCGTGGCGCGCACGCGACGGTTGCCCAGCATTTCGAAAACACTGGCCCCGCCCAGATAGAGGAACATCAGCCAACCGGCGATCTCGCAGGTGGAAAGCAGGACGCTCACCGGTCGCTCCCCGTGCGCACGGCCGCGGCAAATGCGGCAAGTCTTTCCGAATCCAGCGCACCCTGTGTTCGAACACCGCTGCAGAGATCGAGGCCGAATGGCTGCACGGCATCGATCGCCGCGCGCGCATTGCCGGCCGTCAATCCGCCGGCCAGCCACACCGGCTTTTGCGCCGACGCGCGAATGCGCCTGGACAGGGACCAGTCGTGCACACGGCCGGTGCCGCCGAGTTCCTTCACCTCACGATCGAGGCGTCCCGAGTCAAGCAACAACGCATCCACGTGTGGGGCGATGGCGAGGGCGTAGGCCACCGAGGCCTCATCGACGACATGCACGACTTGCACCCGCTTGATGCCGGGCAGCAGCGCGGACAGCGCCTGGTGGGTCGGCGCCTCCAGGTGATCGCAACACTGGATGGCGGTGGTCCCGCAGCGCCGCCACTGCGCAGCGATGCGCCCGGTCTCGGTCTCCGAAGTCAACAGAAACGTTGCCACGCCGGGAGGCACGTGGCGCGCAATGTCGGCGATGCGCGGTTCATCGATCACCCCCGGACCGCTGGGCATGGCGGCCACCAGGCCGAGCGCACTTGCGCCGGCTTCGACGGCGCTCCTCGCCTCATCGTGGGACTGGATGCAGCAGATCTTGAACCGGGTGATCAATGGGACAGGCCCGCGGCGGATGATGGACTTTCTGGACTTGCAGATCGCCGGCCTGGACAGCCATCCCGGACGGCGCGCATGCCCCGTAGTTTAGCCATCCGCCCCCCAAGAAAAATTGCCGCCCCGGAAGCGCGTCGAGGGACCCGACGCGGGCCCGCACCCTTCAGCACTCGGCGCAGGCCTGCACGCGATTGCGCCCCGCGCGCTTGGCGTCATAAAGGGCCTGGTCGGCGCGCGCGATGAGCACCTCCGGCGCGCTGTCATCCGGCACCTGCGTGCACACGCCAATGGAGACGGTGATGCCCAGTGCGGATTCGGCGATGTTGTTGCGCATGGCTTCGGCCATGGCGCCGGCAACCTTGTGATCCGCGCCCGGCAGGATGACCACGAACTCTTCCCCGCCGTAGCGGGCAAGAAAGTCTTCAGCCCGGCGCAGCTGCCCCAGCAGGTGGCGCGTGAGATTCTTCAGCAGGTCGTCGCCGGCCACGTGCCCGCGCTCATCGTTGTAGCGCTTGAAATGATCCGCATCGATCACCATCACCGACAGCGGCCGCTGCTGTTCCCGGCATTGCGCCCACACGGCCGGCAGATATTCGTCCATGCTGCGCCGGTTGGCGATGCCGGTCAGCCCGTCCATGTGCGCCATCATGTCCAGACGCCGGATGGCGTCCGCCAGTTCGACGGTCCGCTCGTCCACCTTGCGTTCGAGTTCGAGATTGGCCGCCTTGAGGCGGTGAAGCCGGTAGCGGATGAACGCCAGCATGGCGACCGCCAACAGCGCGATCACCAGGATCGAAAACAGCGCCTTGGACCAGGGGCGTGCATACCAAGGCGGCAGCACCTGGATGCGGTACACCGGCGTCTCACTCACCATCCCCTCGGAATCCAGCCCGCGCACCACCAGTTCCATCATGCGCGGCCGCAGGTTGTAATACGTGCTCTGCGGCGAAATCGCCCATTCTCCCGGCGACTCGTCCTCGCCGGTCAGCGTGGCCTGGTAGCGCTTGATGTTGGGGCGCACGATCTCCGGGATCGCGTAATCGAAGCGCAGGCTGAACGGACCTTCCGGAATCTCGATCGGCTTTTCGCTCGCCAGCGGCATCGGCGTCCTGTGGCCATCGGCATGGATCATCGTCACGCCGGTCAGTTGCACCTTGGCGCGGTCGGTGACCGTGTTCTCGGGAATGGAATGCTTGATCAGCATTCCATAGGAGGTCACGAATGCGATCTGGTCCTTGTCCAGGACCTTGTGCTGGACGATCGCGCCGCGCAGCAAGGGCCGCACCTCCGCCTGTTTCCATTCGCCGTTCTTTTCCCGGTGGAACAGCCGCGTGTTGCTGTAGGCCCAAACGTCGCCGCCCGCCGTGGCGACGAACAGGAATGTTTCCTCCGCCTGGCGCATGCCGCCGAGGTTGCCGACGCCGGTCGGCCTGAACTGCTTGCCATCCCAGGTAAAGAAGCCCTTGCGTGTGCTGACCACCCATTGCCCGCCTCCGAGCGAACTGACATAGGCGTCCGCCACCTGACCCAGTTCAAGGCCTTCGGCCGGCCCGAAGACCGTGTGGCCGGTGATGCGGCCCGCATTATCGACACTCATGCGCATCATGCCGCGGCGGTCGGTGCCCACCCAGATCTCCGAGGGGCTCAACTCGAGCAGCGAACTGATGCCGGGCGGCGCGGTTTCGGGCACCGCGCCGGAGACCTTGATGCCGTTGCGCAAATCGATCACACGCAGTCCGAAGTCCGTGGCGAGGTAGGCGAGCGCCGGATGCTGCGCCGAGCGGTAGAACTCCCTGGGGTAAATGAGATCGTTGGAGAACGGCTTGACGACGCCGCCCTCGACGAGGGTCAGTCGCTTGGATTCGGCCACCAGCGCGCGCTGCCGGTCGAGCGGCAGCAGGTGGTAGGGCGCGTCGGTCGACCCGGGCACCCGCGTGAAGCGCGCGCCGGACTCGCCCGATTCGCCGCGATAGATCCCGGAACTGGTCAGCAGGTATTGATGCCCGTTCCACTCGGTCAGCGAGTAGTAGTTTCCGGAGACGTTGTGCTCGCTTCCAATCACGGTCCACGGTGCCGGCCAGCCGACGTGGTACAGCGAGCCCTGCAGCACCGCCAGCACGCCGCCTCCGCGGTTTCGGTGGAATCCCATGACGTAGCCCGGGTCCAGGACGACGCGGTGCAAATGGGACAACTGCGCGTTGATGAAAAACACCTCACCCGCGCTGCTGCCGATGGCGACATCGCCGTTGGCAAGCACCAGGCCCGCATTGAGCGTGGCATCGGCCGGCATGCCGACGGGTTTCTTCTGCGCCTTGACCGATCCGTTGGCAAGCACCCGCCACCAGCCGCCGTTTTCGTCCACACACAGCGCAGAGCCGTCGTTGAGCGGCAAGAGTACCTGCATCAAGCCGCCGAAGTGCCGGGATTCGGGCATCAGGATCCAGTCCTTGCCATCCCATTGCTTGAGGCCCTCGGTGCGGAAATGGATGGTGGTCTTTCCGCCGTGCTGGATCATGCGGCCGAACCGTCCCGCATGGGACCAATGCTTCGCCTCTTTTGTCGCCGGATTCCAGCGGAACAGTTCGGTGAGCGCGCGGAAATAGATGCCTTCGGGCGTGATCAGGATGTCCCAGATTTCGGCAAAGTCGACCGGCCCGACGCTGGCCCGGAACCACGGGGTGAGGTCCTCGAACTGCAGGATTCCAGTGGCGTCCCGACGCAGGATGCCAAACAGGTTGTAGCCCCCGACATAAATCGTGCCGTCGTCTGCAATGGCCAGGGCACGCGCCACCTCGCCGTTGGGCATGCGGGTCAGGCGCCAGCGCTCCCCGTCATACTCGAGGACACCGTCGTAACTGCACAACAGCGCGCGACCGAGTGAATCCTGCTCGACGCAAAAGTGTTGCGGATAGACATCGATGTTGGGCGTGAACCGCTCCACAGGCGGATTGCCGATCAGTACCTGCCGGGACTCCTGGTGTCCCGCCAACGCAGACACCGGCGCCATGAGTGCGGCCAAGAGCATTCCGGTCACGCAGGCGCCGCGCACTCCAACAGCCCTCCGGATCATGTCTCGAACGCGCAACGCCCACCCCTCCCGATGGAAGCCCAATCGTGCCGATTCGCAGCAGTGAGTGCCATTGTGCGCCCGGCACCCCCCGTCATTGCAACAAAATGTTAACCAATGGCCTCAGGCAGGCAAACGGTCGGGCGGGGTCGACAAGCGGCGGTGCGAAAGATTCTCACCCGGAGGATGTGCGGAAATTCAGGCGAAGGCTTGCGCGCCCCCGTAGCTCGACAGCGGTGCCGGCCCGCCGCCCTTGGTCACCCGCACCGCGCAATACTTCAACTCGGCGATCTTGCCGAACGGGTCGAGGGCCGGGTTGGTGAGCTTGTTGGCGGCGGCCTCGTAGTAGGCGAAGGGGATGAAGACGCTGCCCACTGGCACGCCTTCGTCGGCACGCACCATGATGCCGACTTCGCCGCGGCGCGATTGCACCGTGACGTTTTCACCGGCGTGCACGTGCAGCGCGCGCATGTCCAGCGGGTTCATGCTCACGCAAGCGGCGGGTTCGATGGCGTCCAGCACCGAGGCGCGACGGGTCATGGAGCCGGTGTGCCAGTGCTCCAACTGCCGCCCGGTGATGAGCACGAAGGGGTACTCGGCATCGGGCCGCTCGTTGGCGGGAATGATGTCGGCCGGGACAAACTTGGCGCGCCCATCGGTCGTCGGAAACTGGTCGATGAACACCACCGGCTGCCCCGGGTCGTCGTCGTCCTTGCACGGATACGTCACCACGGACTCGCGATTGAGCCGCGCCCAGCTGATGCCGCTGATGGAATCCTGCGCGATGTGCATTTCCT
>CAZTYC010000123.1:0-7950 GCA_964617435.1 uncultured Burkholderiales bacterium | reverse complement strand
CCCCTCGCCCCCACGCCCACCTGTTCAACGCCATCGCGTCGCTGAAGGACTGTCCGGATCCGCTGGCCGGACTGGTCCGCCTCGTCGATGCGTTGCGTCCGGATCGTCCGTCGAATGTCCTCCTGGCGCGCGCGCGCTTCGATGCGCTGGTGGCGGCCGTCGAGGCCGATGCGGACACGCGCACCGCGCTCAGGACTTGTATGGTCGCGCTGCTGGCGGATCGCAAGCAGGTCAGTTTTTTCGCCGACAGCGGCATCCTGCCCAACAGCGGTTTCTTTTCCGAATTGTGGCGGCGCATCGTGCAGCGGATCTTTCCGGCGCTGAGCGATCCGGCGTACCTGCGCGACGCCGTCAACCTGATCTTTCACCGCCGCGACGATTACGAGTGGATCGAGGCGATCGACCCGGAGCGCAAGCTCCGGTTGTGGCACGCGCTCGACTTTCCGGCGGTCGGCGCGCATCCGGCCATCGCCCACACGCTCACCCAGATGCTGGACGCAGCCGACGTGCTCGCCACGCGCATCGGCGCCATGGGGCTCGAGCCCGAACTGGTGCGCCTGCACCCGCGCATCGAGGAGCGCGGGTCGCCGTTCCTGGCCCTGGCGCTTGAAACGCACGACTTGTCCAAGTCCTATCGCGCTTACCTCGGCGGCGGCGAGCTGCCCCTCGAGGACGAGCGGCAGCTCGACGTGCTGATCGGCCAGTGCCGCGAGGTCCTCTCGCGCGTGCGCGCACGCGCGGCGGCGATCGGCACCAGCCTCGGGCTGACCTACCTCCTGCGCCGGCTCGACCAGAGCCTGTTGCGCCTCGAGGTCATCGCCCACCTGCTGGCCATGCGCCATCGCGAGGCGGCGGCACCCGCTACGGAACCGCGCGAGCTGGGGCGACAGGTGATCGAATTCGTCGACCACACGATCCACGGCGAAGGCCTGCGGCAGCAGATCCGCGGCCACGTGAGCCGCACCGTGGGTTTGCTGGCGCTGCGGGTGACCGACAACGCCAGCCGCGCGGGCGAACACTACATCACGTCGACGCGCGAGGAGTACTTTGCGATGTGGCGCGGCGCCATGGGGGCCGGGTTCATCGTCGGTTTCATGGCGCTGGTCAAGGTGCTGACGGCCAAGGCCTCGCTCGCGCCGCTCGGCTATGCCCTGGCGTTCTCGCTCAACTACGCCTTCGGCTTCATGCTCATCCACGTGCTGCATTGGACGCTTGCCACCAAGCAGCCGGCAATGACGGCATCGACCATCGCGAGCGTGATCGGCGAGATCCGCGGCCGCATGAAGGATGTCGAGCGCCTGGCGGTCCTGGTCACCGACCTGGTGCGCAGCCAGATCGCCGCGATCACCGGAAACGTGCTGGTGGTCATTCCCACGGCGATGGTGCTGGCCGGCCTGGCCGCCGTCCTGACCGGCGCCCCGCTGGTGGATGCGGCCAAGGCGCGCGCCATGCTCACCGACATCTCGCCCGTGGACAGCCTGGCGTGGCCGCACGCGGCGGTCGCCGGCGTCTGCCTTTTCCTGGGCGGATTGATCTCCGGTTATTTCGACAATCTGGCCGCGTACGAGCGCATCCGCGAGCGCATTGCCCAGACGCGCTGGCTCGAGCGCCTGCTCGGGGCGCCGCGTCTTTCGCGCCTGGCCGACTACCTGGACAACAACCTCGGCGCGCTGGCGGGTAATTTCTTCCTTGGATTCATGCTCGCTGGCGCCGGGACAATCGGTTTCCTCACCGGCCTGCCGCTGGACGTGCGCCACGTCACGCTGTCATCGGCGCAGTTCGGCCTGTCGCTGGTTTCGCTCGGGTTTGATGTCGACCTCCTCACGCTGGCAAAGTGCATCGCCGGCATCATCTTGATCGGCACGACCAACCTTGCGGTGAGCTTTGCCCTGGCCTTGTGGGTGGCCATGCGTTCGCGCGGCGTGGCATTCACCCAGACGGGTGACCTGCTGTTGTCGCTGGCGCGGCGGCTCAAGAGCAACTGGAAGAGTTTTCTCTGGCCGGACACGCCCCCGGGGCCCGGGCCGCGCTGAGTCGAATCCCGTGATACGCGGCGGCGCCGGGTTTATTGGACCTTCTCGCCCTTGACCACGCGGTGCAACAGCTCGCGCGTCACGGTGCCGGTCTTCTGGTACGCCACCTTGCCATCCGGGTCATAGACGATGGTGGTCGGCAAGCCCTTGACCTTGCCAAACGCCTTTTCGCTTTTCTCGTCGCCCAACACCAGGGGATAGGCATGACCGGTCTTCTTCGCAAAGGCGATGACCTTGGCCTTGTCGTCCCAATCGAGCGCGATGCCGAGCACCCGCACCTTGGCGCCGGCCTCCTTTGCAAATGCGGCGAGATCCGGGATTTCCTTGATGCACGGCGCGCACCAGGTGGCCCAGAAGTTGACGACCACCCATTGGCCCCTGGCGTCCGCGAGCCGCTGCGCCTTGCCGGTGGTGTCGGTGAGCTCGAATGCGCCGGCCACGGGGGCCGTCCACGCCCAGACGGCGGCCAGCATCCACAACACGGTTCGCCAGGGTTTGGAGGAATTGAATGATTGCATGATCGCTTTGCCAGAATCGGTGCCCGATGTTAGCATCCACGCGGCAGCGACAGCCTGCGCTGCGGCATCCGGCATGGACGACATTCTCGGTAACGATCCGCCGCGCAATCCGACAGACAACCCGGGGAGAACATGGCGCTTGGTCTAAACGTACCCGTACCGTCGCAGCCGCTGCCGAAGGATATCGAGCTCAATCCCAAGAAGGCGCGCGCGTGGATCGACACCCTGCCGCTCACCAAGACGGTGGAATCGGCCCGGGTGATCGTCGCATCGCTGACCACGCTCAACAACGCCAAGATTCCCGCCGAGGAGCGCGTCGCCGTGCTCGAGGCGTACCGGCCGATCCTGCACGTGTTGTTCGACGAATTGCAGGCCATCTATGCCTACGCGCCGCTGCCCCTGCAGGCCAAGCAGCAGGAAGCGTTCACCCTGGCGGCCGAGCTCAACCTGCAGTGCTGCATCGTGCACAAGCTGCTCCTGCTGGAAAAGACCGGCAAGATGGTGCTGTTCAACGCCAAGAAGACCCTGCCGCCGCCGCTGTACTGGTCGATGGCGCACCTGCATGCCTTGATGATGCAGTGCTACCGTGTCTACCACCCGGTGCCGGCCAACGTCTGGCGCGAAATGCACATGCTCCACCAGTACGCCGAGGAGCAGGGTTTCCTGGGCGAGGTCGTCGACAGAGACGCCAACCTGACCATGCGCGACCTCTACAGCGAGGCGTTGCTCATCTCCCTGGCGGATCCCTACCGGCTCATGAACCAGGAACTGGACCGGGTGCTGGACACGCTGCGCCAGAACAAGGGACAGGTGGAGTTGCGCAACAACGCCGAGGGCCTCAATCCGCAGCGCCTGTTCATCGTCGCGATCGACAGCGATTCGGCGCCCAAGGTGCTGGTGCAGGGCAACCGCCCGACCGCGGGCAACATCCTGCGCGTGGTCGACCCGACCAAGCTGGTCGACCGCCTGCAGCAACGGCTTCGCGCCTCCGCCGGCACCACCACGCCCGGCAAGAGCCGCGCCACCCACGACCTGACGGACCTGGTCAGCCGCCTCATCCGCCTGTGGGGCGATCCCCCGAAGCGCCAGTTCCGCCGCAGCCCGACGGACTCGTCGGTCGCGCTGTGCAGCGGCATTCGCGCCATCTGCCATTTCACGCAACTGAGCGCGCAGGAAGATCCGGAGGCCGACGCCCAGGCGATCCGCGATGGCGACACCGTGCCGCTGCTCAGGATCCCGGATGATCCGGTGTCGCAAAGCCTGGGCATCGAGGTCTGGCAGGTGCTCAACCAGAGCGCGAACGGGCTGCGCATGCACCGCGAAGTGGGCGGCAAGGTCTCGGTCACGGTGGGCGAGATCGTTGGTGTGAGATTCGTCGGCGGCAAGTCCTGGAATGTCGGCATCGTCCGCTGGCTGACCCTGCTCGAGGGCGCCGCCCTTGAATTCGGCGTGGAGCTGGTGGCGCCGTCCGCGGACAGCATCATCATCGAGCCGACCATCGGCAGCGCGGGCCGCCAGACCGCCGCCCTGCGCCTGCATCCGCTGCTGCCGGGCGCCGAGTCGGACACCTTGCTCACCAACTCGGAGACCTTTGCCGACTTGCGCGAATTCGAATTGCGCGACGGCGGATCCAGCATCACGGTGCGCGCAACCACACTGGTCGAGCGCACCAGCCGCTTCGACATGTTCCAGTTCCAATAGCCGTATCCGGCCCGTGAATCAGCCGCGCGAGCCACTCGCCGCCCGCGCAATTTCCTCCTCCGAGATCGCCTCGCGCGCCAGCAGCAGGCGATAGGCACCGCGCCCCTCGCGCTTGATCAGCGCCGCATCCTCCAGCGCGTGGAGGATGTCCTCGGCCACGTCGATCGGCATCGGCACGCGGGCGCGCAACGCCGCCAGGTCCAGCGGTGCGGGGCTTTGCGCAAAGGCATCCACCACCTGGATGGCTTCGCGCACGTGCACCGGCTCCTGGCGGTATGCCGCCGCGCGCCCCGGATGGCGGAAATACGACAGTGTGGCTGCGATCTCGGCGCCGGCAAGCACGATGGTCCAGCACAGGAACAGCCAGACCAGCAGGATCGGGACGCTCGCAAAGGTGCCGTACATCAGGCTGTAGGTTGGAATGCGCACGATCGTCACCACGAAGAGGTATTTCGCGCCCTCGAACAGCAGCGCGCCGAGCAGGCCGCCGGCCAGCGCATGGTGCATCGGCACATGCCGCGCAGGCATGATGCGGTAGGCCAAGACCAGCGCGGTGGCGGTGAGTACAAAGGGCACCAGGCGCACGATGCCGTCATCGAGAAGCGGAAGCAGCTGCTCGAACCGGTGGGCGAAATGCACCAGGTACGAGGTCAGCATGAGGCTGACGCCGATCAGCAGCGGCCCGGCGACCAACAACGCGATGTAGGCGGCCAGCCGGGCGAACCACCCGCGCCGGCGCCTGGCGCGCCAAATGTCGTTGAACGCATTGTCGATGGTGAAGAACATCGCCACGGCAGTCGCCGCGACCATGGCCAGGCCGATCAGGGTGAGCCGCGCCGCGTTGCGGGCAAACTGGTCGATGTAGGTCGCGACCAGCCTGCCGCCCACCTCGGGCACCAGGTTCTTGAGCGCGAAATCATGCACCGCGGCGATCAACTTCGCCACATACGGCAGGTTGGCGGTCAGCGTCACGGTGACCGTCAGCAGCGGCACCAGCGCCAGAAGGGTGGTGAAGGTCAGGCTGCCCGCCACCATCAGGCAGCGGTCCTCCACCAGGCGGCGGGCGACAAAGCGGGTGTAGGCGATCAGGTTGTAGAGCACGGTTCGGCGGGTGGCGGATGGCGGGTGGATGGCGGGCGGGCGTTCCTATAATACGGAATCCACTCTCGAAATCCTCGCGCCGCCATGTCAGACATCCTCGTGTTGTTCTACTCGCAAAGCGGATCCGTCCGCGAACTCGCACGCCACGTGGCGAGGGGCGTCGAGTCAGTGGCGGGCATGTCCGCGCGCGTGCGTACGGTGCCCAAGGTTGCGCCGGTCACCACGCTGGCTGCGCCAGCGGTCCCGGAGGACGGCGCGCCCTACGCCACCGCGCGCGACCTGGCCGAGTGTGCGGGCCTTGCGCTGGGATCGCCGAGCCGCTTCGGCAACATGGCCGCGCCACTCAAGTACTTCCTGGACGGCACGGCGGGTGAATGGATGTCGGGTGCCTTGTCCGGGAAGCCCGCCGGAGTCTTCACCTCCACCAGCACGCAGCACGGCGGGAACGAATCGACCCTGCTGTCGATGATGCTTCCGCTGCTGCACCACGGCATGCTCATCGTCGGAATCCCGTTCACGGAACCGCGCTTGGGCGCGACACGCACAGGCGGCTCGCCTTATGGAGCAACGCATGTGGCCGGCCCGGACAACGCCCTGCCGGTGAGCGAGGACGAGGCGGCGCTGGCGTTCGCGCTCGGCAGGCGGATCGCCGACACCGCGCAGAAGCTCGCACGCTAGATGGCGCTGCGCGCAACCCAATGGCAGGGGATCGCGTCGGCATCCCTGGTCGCACTCGTCGCGCTTTGCCTTGCGTGGGAGCTTTGGCTTGCGCCGCTGCGCCCGGGCGGCTCCTGGCTCATGCTGAAATGCCTGCCGCTGCTGTTGCCGTTGATGGGCGTGCTGCGCGGCCGGCGCTACACCTACCAGTGGGCCAGCCTGCTGATCTGGCTGTTCGTGGCCGAAGGCGCCACGCGCGCCTTCACCGATGGCGGGATTTCGCGCGGGCTGGCGCTGCTCGAATTCGGCCTGGGGATCGTGTTTTTCCTTGCGGCGGCCGGGTTTGCCCGTGCAACCCGCCCTACTTCGGAGCGCGCTGCACCGGTGTAGGGGCCGCGGCAGCCGGCGACATCCGCGCCTTGAGGAAGCCGATGATCACAGGCAACAGGCTCACGAGGATGATGCCGATCACCAGGAGCCCCTGGTTGCTCTTGATCCAAGGGATGTTGCCGAACAGGTAGCCCATGTAGACCAGAGACCCCACCCACATCGCCGCGCCAAACAGCGTGTAGCCGACGTAGCGCGCGCGCGACATGTTCCCGAGCCCCGCGACAAACGGGACATAGGTGCGCAGGAACGGCACGAAGCGCGCGATGACCACCGCGGCGGGCCCCCACGTTTCGAAGAATGCATGGGTCTTGGCGAGGTAATCCGGGTTCAGCCAGCGCGAGTGCTGGTCGATGAAATACCGCTTGCCGACAAACCGGCCGATTTCATAGTTCACCGTGTTGCCGAGCACCGCCGCGACAAACAGCACCAGCACCAGCACATGCACGTCCATGCCGCCCAGTGCAGCGATGGAGCCGGCGATGAACAGCAGCGAGTCCCCGGGCAGGAACGGGGTCACCACCAGGCCGGTTTCGGCAAACACCACGACAAACAGGATCGCGTAGATCCAGACGCCGTACTGCGACGTCCAAGCCGCGAGGTAACTGTTGAGGTTGAGGACGACGTCGACCGCCAACCAGAACCATTCGGCCACGAAGTCCATGGTTGCGCGGCCGCAAGGCTCAGGGCTGCGCGGAAATCACTTCCGGCTCGCCCTCCTTCTTCACCGGCTTGATGAAGTCCTCGCGCGACACGCCCAGGTACTTGGCGATCGGGCAGGCCACCAGCACCGACGAATAGATGCCGAAACAGATGCCGATGGTCAGTGCGAGCGCGAAGTAATGCAGGGCGGGGCCGCCGGCGATCAGCATGGCCAGCACCATCATCTGCGTGGTGCCGTGCGTGATGATGGTGCGCGAGATGGTGCCCGTGATGGCCGCGTCGAAGATTTCCTCGGTGGAGGCCTTGCGCATCTTGCGGAAGTTCTCGCGCGCGCGGTCGAACACCACCACCGACTCGTTCACCGAGTAGCCCAGGATTGCCAGCACCGCGGCGAGCACCGGCAGGGAAAATTCCCATTGGAAGAAGGCGAAGAATCCCAGGATGATCACCACGTCGTGCAGGTTGGCGACGATGGTGGCCACCGCGAACCGCCATTCGAAGCGGATGGCGAGGTAGATGATGATGCCCAGGCACACCGCGAGCAGCGCGGCGGCGCCGTCGTAGGCCAGTTCCTTGCCCACCTGGCTGCCGACAAACTCCACGCGCAGCTTGTTGGCCTTGGGGTCGTTCCTGATCTTCTCGACGTCGTAGTCGAGGCCCAGCGGCAGCAGCGCCTCGATGAGGGTGTTCTTCTGCTTTTCCATCGCCTCGTTCTGGTTGCCGTCCGCCGATTTGAGCGGCAGCCGGATCAGCACATCCTTGCTCGAGCCGAAGTTCTGCACAAAGGCTTCCTGAAAGCCGCGCTTCTCGATCTCCACGCGGATCTTTTCAAGGTCGGCCGCCTGCTTGAACGGCGCCTCGATCACCGTGCCGCCGGTGAACTCGATGGA
>CAZTYC010000122.1:0-8135 GCA_964617435.1 uncultured Burkholderiales bacterium | reverse complement strand
GAGGACGGCAGGAATGGCCTTTTGCTGGATGGGGGTGGGGTCGGTGTAACCCTGTTCCTGCACCGCTTTCAACAGCGGGGGAATCAGGCCAAGATCGGAAAATGCCATGCTGGACAGTGCTTTTTAGGGGTTCAGCGGGGGCCAAACGGGTCGATAAACATCCATTTTACCGGTGAACCCCTGAAACTGTGATTCGTACCCAACCCGATGTTCCAGGCTGCCCGGATTGCCGATACTGCGGCCTCATTGAACAAAAATCTGCCGCCGGGCGCAAGTTTCGGAAGTTTCGTTGCGCAAACTACGTCAATCCATGATCGACCCCAGGGACAGTCAATCCAGCCAGGCGGCTTTCTTGAGCTACGAGTCAAAGGATGCGGAGGTAGCAGGTCACCTTGCAAAGCGCTCGGGCTTCGGGCCGCCGCCGGACCGGGCCTTGGTGAACCTGCGCGTCAGTACCGCATCCTGCGTGAATTGCATCGTGTGTCTTCAATGTTTTCCGGCGATGGCGAAGCCTTGTTCGATGTTCGCCATCGCAGAGTTTTAGAGCTGCACATGCGAGGAAGCGACTTCCACGTGATGCCGCGTTGCGCCCCTACATCCAAATCACTCCAAGCAACTTCACGACGCTCGCCGGTCTTTCCCACGTTTTGATGCCCCCGGCATGTGGCCGGTGGATCACCATCGACAAATCCGCGTTGGCGGCGAAAATTTCACCCACGGGCGAGGCGTCGGCCACATAGCTGTTCGCTAGCGGCTGGCCTGCTACTTGCAGGCGCACAGTCTGCCCATTTAATGCTTCAACCACGATTGCCTCGTCCAGGTTGCCGCTTAGTGCGCGAAACAAGGTCTTTCCAGTTTTGCCAACAGCAGGTGGGCCGTTGGGCAGGAATTCGTGGGGCGGTAATGAGCCGAAGGTTTTGCCTTCAAAATGAAAATCCACTTTGCAATTGCCCGCAATGGCCTCTGCACCACAGCTCCCGCGGAGTTGCCGGTCGAATAGAGACACTGCGCTAGCGCCGACTGACCACGTCTCCGTGGTTTCTACATTCGACATGCCAGCACCTGTATGGTGGTGAATTTGGTAAACCTCCGGCGAACAGTACGAGCTTTGGCCACCGCTCTATACCGTTTGGTCAAACGAGGCAGTACTTACCACTTTCTTTTCGTAGTCAATACGAATCAGCTGGCCTTTCTGGAAATCAAGAAATGCCGACTCGTTTGCGGAGTTGAGAAAATTGTCGCCAGCAACCTCACGAATGGTTTTGACCTCGAATTCGATCGGCGAATCGCTCCCGCAGACCAGCGGCGACAGCACCTTGCGCGTCGCCAGCTGGGTGGCGGTGCTGGGGTTGGTCGTGCCGGTGCTGGAGGTAGTATCGGAGCGGGTCTTCACCCAGCGCGCAGCGACGGTTTCGCCCAGAGTCAGTTGCAGTTCGAAATGGTCGCGCTGGCCGATGGCTGTGCCGCGCGCGATCAGCCCGATCAATCGTTCCCCTTCCGGCGACACCAGGAACTTGCCGCGGCCGACATCGAGGAGCGAGACAATCGTCACGGGGTTGCCGGGTAGCGGCGGAATGGTGACAAAGGTCCGGCCCATCATTTGCGGACTGCCATCGACGATGAGGTAGGAATCGTAGTAAAGCGAACCGCTTGTTTCAGTGGTAGGCTGAAGCGTGAAGGCCAGTACGCGCTCTCCGTCGACTGCATGGGCCCGTGCCTGCCAGTTGAATCGATTGGAACCAACAAGGTAGTCGCGATAGTCGCGCGGGGTGCCATTGAAGAACGAATAAGTTGTGGACGCAATGGGAAACTTCGCGTCGCCCACCACCACCGACCGGATCGAATACGATTCGCCGTCGTTGGTGAACGCTGCCTGCTTGCTCAGATAGGTCTTGGCGCGCACCGCTTTGCTGGACGCGTACATCTCCCTGAGCGGATGGAACTCGTTCCCGTTCAGCACCTGGGTGCCGCTTCGGTCGGTCTTCATCAGGACGAGCTGGTTGGACGCGTCCAAGCCGGCAAGGTAAAGCGTGTTGCCGGGGCGCAAATCGACCACCGCACCAGTCACCGCGCCAGTCTCGAACATCTGCCGCGTCTCTTCGCCCATGTCGCCGGTGAAGACGAGCATGTATTCGTCGCGCTTTTTTGGCACAGGCTCCACAGGAGGCGCAAGTTCGCCCACATTGACCTTTCCATTGGGTGGAATGGTCAGGTTCCAAAGGCGCAAAGGGATGCGGTTATCGTTGATGTCGTCGTAGTACAGCCGGAATGCGCCGGTCAAAGGCTCGAGGCCCTTGTTTTGAATCATGTAGGTGCCCGGTACGTCCGGGTCCGCAGCCATGTCGATGTCACCTCGGAAGAAATAGTTGATCATGCCGGCCGAGTAACCGACGGCGCGGGGAATCAGGATTGCAGCGGCCGAATCCGCGTTGAATTTGTTGTATGAAAAGACTGGGCCGACAACCCGGCGTGAAAGTGCACTATCAAACACCGAATTAGTCGTCATCCGACGATTGACTATGGTTTCGCCGGTGTTGGGATCTATGAATTGGTTGCCGAAAAACCGGATGGTCCCAAACAAACTGGGTGTCGCACAGGAACCCGGACTGGCCGCACAAAGCGCCTTGATGTCCACCTCCTCCACAATGGCCGGATCAAATCGTGGCAATGTGTTTATTGTCCCCTTGTCGAAGTTGGTTCCTGAAGATATGAAGGAACGGTTGGTGAATTCGGCGATACCGCGACCCGTTTCTTGCCCGCCCGGGGGATTGGTGTGCCAAAACTTCCGCGGGTTGGTGAAAGATGAACTGCGAGCATCGATGTACACTGGCGCGTAATTGCCAAAGTCTGGTGGCCGCGCTTCGATACGCTTCTCGTAGATGCTTGGGCTGTAGTAGCCCAGCGTGATACCTGGAATTAGGCACGGCGCGGGTGCGTCGCAATGCGCATCCCCGCGTACGTGCTGGGGTTGCGCCATGTCTTGAAGGTGGTGCATGACATGGCCCAAAGTCTGGAAGGTGAGGCCCCAGGCAATATCGCGGTCCGCTTTCAAGGGTGCGGTGAGTGCTTTATGAAAATTCCTGCGCATCAGACGGTAAGAGTATGGCTGGGCGTCCTTCACGCCGCGATCTTCCAACGCCCAATCCGGCGAGGTTTCGCCAATTAAGGGGAGCAACTTGCTTCCATCAACGGGATTGTAGAAATGGCGTGGGGCCTGCAAGATGCCGCGATCATCTTCCCAGGCGGCACCAAATCCAACAAGTTCCTCTATCGTCAGTTTGTTAGTGCCTTCACTATTTGGGAAATTATCACCACTTGATGCAACAGACGGCTTAAGTCCGAATCCGCGCAGCTTTCCAGCATTTGAGACCAATACCGACTTTCTTAGTGCTTCGACAGACATGGCACTATGGTTTGCAGGCTCGTACGCGTGACCTGATGCACAATATGCGATCACGAGAGAGTTCTTAAGCCACGATGCTCCCCTTGGTTTTCTACTGGTCATCATTTCTGCTTTCCTAGAAGATCGCTTGCTGCCACGCACGGCACCTTTGCTCTTGCCGCATATTGATCGCTATTTGCGAGTAGACGGGCATACAAAGAAGGTGGGTCAATGCCTAGACTTCTCATCTGGATTTCCTGTAGGTGGGTCTCCCTCAACATCTGAGGGATCCTTTGCCAATAGCATTTTTCGGACTCGTGCGTATGTGGCATTACTTTGGTGACAAATCCGAGTCGGGAGTAGACCAGTTCGGAATGACGCTGCCGAATCAAATCTTTGTTGTCCCCCATTCGTTTTAGCTCCACCCGCTGCCCGTTCACCGCAGCCGTTCTCTCACTCTTGATCAGTAATCTCCAATCAACGGGATAGTCATTGACGAATCGCTCGAATTTGTAGCCCGCCTTGAAGATCAGGATTTGCGGGTCGCTCTCCCGCAGCTCCGCACCCGACGAGTCTTCCTTGCTGAAGCCCTCGAAGAAGAATCGTCCATTCGCGTCGGTGACGGTTTCCTTGACCTCCAACTGTCCGAAGTATCGTGGCCCATCAAGGCTACCCTTGACCAGTTCCCAATTCGCAGTGACCACCGCACCCTCAATCGGCTTGCCGGTTTCGGCATCAACGACCCAAGCCTCGATAGGGGCGAATTCGTAAGTGACGCTGCAACCGGAGAGCACAGGTGAAAGTAGTCCAGCCAGTATCAGCGCCCTGACGGCGTTGCTGAAGCTCACAGTGTCGAAATACGCCATACGCCGTCTCCATCTCGAACGAAGTAAATAAAGAAACCGAGCTCACGATCCGTACCTATCTCTCGCTGGTTTGCGAAATACTCCGCCACATCGGATTGGATCTCGACCCTTTGCAGATTGTAGAGGGCACCAACGACCGTGCCCGCTTCGGCACCGAATTCGTTGAATACACGCGCATATCGTTCTCTCGAACCGTAAGCAATAAATTCCAGTGCGCGCATGTGATCACCAGCGGAAAGCGCACTCTTGAATGCTTCCCACACCGAAAGATACGGCGCATCCACCGGATCATATTGCACCGGATTAAACGTCAATGTCAGCGGCACGCTTGCCACATTGCCCGCCGCGTCGATTGCCGAGAGAGTGAGCGTATTTGCGCCGGCAAGTAAAACAACATCGAACGAGAATTCCTTCGTCGATACTGTTTTCGTCCCGCCACTCCATGTAATCGTAACTGTTGCCGCGTCGTCGAACGTGCCAGCGACTCGCGTTGCCGCCACGGCTACCGTGCTGCCGCTCGCCGGCGTGACCGACATGAGTCGCGGAGGCACGGTGTCGAGTGAGACCTCCAGAGTGCGACCTCCGGTATTGCCCGCCGGATCGGTCGCCTGAATGGAGATGGCGTTGCCGCCTTCCACTAATGCGACGGACGTGGAGAACTCCCGGTTTGTTCCCAGCGCAACGCTCTGGCCGTTGACGGTGACTCGCGCCGGCTCACTGACCGCGCCCGACACGGTCACCGGTGATTTGTTCGTGACGAAACCTGTGAGCGGGACTACTCCGGTTATGGATGGAGGAATCGTGTCGATGGTGAATTCTGCCGCCACGGCATTGGAGACATTGCCAAATGTATCCGTCACATCAGCTCCGAACCGGTTGACGCCTTCCGGCAAGCGGTTCATGGGCTGGAAGCGCGCTTCATTGTTTGCCGGAACGTAGGAGAACAACGAGCCAATGCTTGCGCCATTGAGAGTAGCGCTCACGTGGTAGCGGTCTGTCGCGAGCACAGGGAGCGTACAGGGGTTGCCGGAACAAAATTGGCCGATGTTGAGCACGAACTCTGGCAGTGCTTGGGCAATGATGCTGGCATGGATGGGCGTTGAGAGGGAGAGCTGGGTTGTCAGGCGCAAGGGCGCGGCGACTAGAAGGGACGGTTCCTTGGTCAGCGGGATTGCAAGACGCGCCACAGAGGCATTGCCCATTCGGGTAATGCCTCCATTGTGCGCCACCACCGGCGTGCGCGTTGCCGGATGAAACGCCAAAGCGCTGGGGTTGACGATTCCATCATCGGTGAGCGTGTTGGTCTCGACCAAGCGACCTTGCGCATCATAGGCGGCCAGTGTCTTTTCCGTGATGACCCAAACCGTACCGCGTTCCGCGTCGATCGCCACTCCGCGCACCGGAAAGGGCAACTCGATATTCGCTTCGCGCGTTTCAGGTGTCGAGGATCGAAGTGCAATCAGCCGCTTTCCGCCTGCCACCCAGGTCAAGTCGTTCGCCGTATCCACGGCGAAATATTTCGGATCGCCCTCCATCAGCATGGAAACGTCCAGAGACACCAGACGTTGCCCGGCAGCGTTGATTGCATACAGCCGCTTCTTGGCCAGTACCCAGAGTACGCCGTCCAGATCAACCACAATCGATTCTGCTGTGTCCGGTGATTGCAGCCGAACCAGCGGCTGCCCAAGTGAATCGAAACGAATCAGTTGCTTCGCCGCGCCGCTGGATTCGGCAAGCCAAAGGCTGCCGTCGCGCGGGTCGGCCGCGAGCAATGTCGCCCCTTCAGCCGACAAGTCCTTCAGCAGTTTGTCAAATTCGGTAGTTCCAGTGGCACCAAAACGGTACAGCCGGGAGCTTGTCAATGCCCAGACCTTGCCGTCGCGTCCGTCTGCTGCCAGCGCAATGGCGTTTTGTGATACAGATGCGTTCATCAACGGGATGCGGGTCAACAGGTCGTTTGATCGAACAGACTTGTCGGCGGCGAACCAGACTTGGGTGTCGGCTGATGCTTGTGGCAATTGAAGGCCAGCAACCATCGACACAATAGCGGCGCAAGCCGCCTTGCGAGGAATGAAACTCATCGGGGATTCCTTGCTGAAGGGCCGCCGCCAAATGATTCGCGTTTGACGGGGTGTAGTGGAAACCCGAAATTCTACGGGGGGGGGGGACGATCTGTGTCAACGAGACACAAGATTTTACGAATGGGTCGGTTGGGAATCGACCTATTGTGCTGCCCCGCCAGAAATGAAAAAGGGCGAACCTCCCGGCACGCCCTTCAAAAAGAAAGAAGTCAGGTTACACGCCCGGCGCTTTCCCCAGCCGTTTTACATTCCCCGAACCCGCGACCGATTTGCTGATTTGAGGGTCGCCGTAATAGCGCACGTCACCAGACCCGGCCACGGAGACTTTGAGAGACTCGACTGCCCAGAGAGAGACGTTTCCAGAACCGGCGATGGAGACGCTGGAGGACTTGGTTTCCAGGTTGTCCGCCTTGATATCGCCGGAGCCGGAAATCTTGCATTCGAGACTGCCGGCCTTGCCGCCGAGTTCAACGTCGCCACTGCCGGCGATTTTGGCCGATACGCTCTCCGCCGTGAGATTACGAACGCGAACGTCCCCGGAGCCTGCCACGTTGGCGGAGAACTTTTTCGCATTCAACGTTTCGGCAACCACATCGCCTGAACCCGCCACGCTCACACTTTCCATCGTCTTGGCGTCCACCACCAGCTTCAATTCCTTGTAGCTCGCGTTGATGTTGCGCTCGGTCCAGCGCACTTTGAGCTTGCCATCCTCGACCACTGTTTCGACAAGCGGCACAATGTTGTCGTCGCCCGTGATGGTCACGCCCTCGTTGTTGCCTTGGCGGATTTCGACCTTTGCCGCCACGCCGAGCGCAAGCCCACTGAATCCGCTGACTTGCCGCATTTCGGTCTTTGAGACGCCCGATCCGGTGACTTTCTTGCCCCAGCCCCAATCGGCTTGGGCCTCCATCGGAACCATTGCCATCGCCAGTGCGGCGGCAGCAGGTGCAATCCATCGAACAAATCGGGAGATGGTGTCAAAGTGGGTCATCGCGAACTCCAGTTAGTGGACAATGTCCGTGAGACGCAGTCAGCGCCGGATTTGGATTCAGCCAAGAATGCCGAGATCGCTGCGAATTTGCTGCGCGATCGCCAAGGCGCATGCGGGATCCTCGTCACAAACCGTCACATGGCCCATTTTCCGGCCGGGGCGGGCTTCGCGCTTGCCGTACAGGTGCAGGTGGGCCCCCGGATGCTTGAGCACGGCTGACCAGTCCGGCGACTCCGTGTGATGCTCCCCCCGCCAGGTGTCACCGAGCAAGTTCACCATGACCGCAGGGGTATGCATGGACGGGTCCCCCAGCGGCAAATCGCACAACACGCGCACCTGCTGTTCAAACTGCGACGTGCGGCACGCGTCAATCGTGTAGTGCCCGCTGTTGTGGGGCCGTGGGGCAATCTCGTTGATGAGAAGCCGGCCATCCTTGAGGATGAAGAATTCGACGGCGAGTACGCCAACATAATCGAGTTGGGTGGCCAGGGCTTCGGCGAAGCCGCGTGCTTGGCTGGCGGTCGTTTCGTCGACCCGCGCTGGCGCAATGGTGATGTCCAGGATGCCATTGGCGTGCTGGTTTTCGGCCACCGGAAAGGTGGCGATTTCCCCCCGGGCATTCCTCGCCAGCACCACGGATATTTCCCGCTCCAACGGCAGGAATTCCTCCAAGACGCACATGGCGCCATTCCAACCGCCGAACACGCGCGCCAGTTCGTCGGGTGAATCGATGCGCGCCTGCCCCTTGCCGTCGTACCCGAAGCGCGCAGTTTTGAGCACGGCCGGGAACGTGATGGCCTCTGATGCAGCCTCCA
>CAZTYC010000121.1:0-8166 GCA_964617435.1 uncultured Burkholderiales bacterium | reverse complement strand
CGGCTTGTTCGATCAACGTGTCGCGGTAGATCTCCCACGTGAGGTCCTCGGCCTTGCCATCGACCTTTTCCAGTGCTTGGTAAACGGGCACGGTGCCGATGGGCACGGGGGAATTCCTGATGATCCACTCGCGCGTTTCGTGGATATGTTTGCCGGTGGAGAGGTCCATCACCGTATCTCCTCCCCAGCGGATCGCCCAGGTCATCTTCTCCACTTCCTCGCCAATGCCCGAGGACACGGCGGAATTGCCGATGTTGGCGTTGATCTTCACCAGGAAATTGCGGCCGATGATCATCGGCTCGATTTCCGGGTGGTTGATGTTGGCCGGAATGATCGCGCGGCCGCGCGCCACTTCATCGCGGACAAATTCCGGCGTGATGAACGATTGGATGTTGGCGCCGAACGATTGCCCGGGATGCTGCTTGGTGATGATTTCCGGGTGATTCTTCAACATCCATTCGCGGTTCACGTTTTCGCGGATGGCGATGTATTCCATCTCCGGCGTGACGATTCCGCGGCGTGCGTAATGCATTTGCGAGACGTTTGCGCCGCCTTTTGCGCGGCGCGGCTTGCGCTTCAAGTTGAAGCGCAATTCCGCAAGCTTCGGGTCATTGAGCCGCTCCACGCCGTAAGCGGACGTAGGGCCGGACAACTCCTCCGTGTCGCCGCGTTCATGAATCCACGATGCGCGCAGCGGTGCCAAACCCGAGCGGATATCGATCTTGATGGAAGGATCGGTATAGGGGCCGGAGGTGTCATAGACGAACACCGGCGGGTTCTTCTCGCCCCCAAACGCGGTGGGCGTTTCCGATTGCGATATCTCGCGCATCGGCACGCGGATGTCCGCGCACGAACCTTCCACATAGACTTTGCGCGACTTCGGCAAGGGCTGCACTGCCGCGTCATCAACTTGCGCAGTGGCTTCGAGGAATTTGGGATTGGCATTCATCGCGGCACTCCATGGGGCGGGGCAAGCATGGCGGGAGCGCCGTGCTTCCCTACGCCGACATTAATCGGATCAGGTTCGAAGGGTGATTTCTCATCTGGCGGCAAAATCGGCATCCACCAGAACCCCTAGCACCCTGTCACGATACGCGAAGTCCTGACGGGCATCAAATACAAAGGGACCGCGGCTTGACCGGATTCATAGGGGCGAGTATGCTTAATGACCGATTGGTCAGTTATCAATTTGCACATGTCATCCTCCGCCAAAGTCATCGAACCCCGTTGGGAGCGCCGCAAAGACGCGCGTCCGGGGGAGCTCGTCGATGCGGCTCTGGACCTGTTCATCGAAAAGGGATTTGCGGCCACTCGGTTGGAGGATGTGGCCAAGCGCGCCGGGGTTTCCAAGGGCACGCTCTACCTCTACTTTGACAGTAAAGAGGATTTGTTGAAGGCGGCAATTCGCGAAGGCTATTCAGAGCCTTTGCGTCACGGTGAGCAAGTGCTTGCAACTTTCGAGGGCTCCTCAGAAGACCTGCTTCGTATGATTCTCCGCATGTGGTGGGATGAAGTGGGCGCCACCAAACAGGCAGGGTTGACCAAGCTGGTGATCGGCGAGTCGCAGAATTTTCCGGAACTTGCGCGCTTCTATCACGACGAGGTGATCCAGCGTGCACACAAGTTGGTGGCGGCAGCCATTGACCGCGGCATCCGGAGTGGGGAATTCCGTCCGGTGAATCTCCCTTATGCCCAACGTGTGGCTTGTGCGCCCATGGTGCTTCTCATGTTGTGGAAGCACTCTTTTGCCTGTTGCGTGCCCAACACCGTGGATCCGCAGGAATACGTGAACACCCACGCCGACATGTTGGTTCACGCCCTCAAGCCCCGCAAGGACGACGCCGGCGGGAAATGAGCACGCTGCCAATGCCGCTAAAATAATCCCTTCCCAGAATCATTGAACCTTCTTCCCGCCCCCATGAACATCGACCAAGCCCGCTTCAATATGGTGGAGCAGCAGATCCGGCCCTGGAACGTGCTCGACCCGGCTGTTCTCGATTTGCTGTTCGAGGTCAAGCGCGAGGATTTTGTCCCGGAGGCGTACCGCGGTCTCGCGTTCATGGACCTCGAGATCCCTCTCGGCCACAACGAAGTGATGATGGCCCCACGTGTGGAAGCGCGCATCGTGCAGGAGGTCAACCCGAGACCGACGGACCGCGTCCTGGAGGTTGGCACCGGTAGCGGGTACCTGACCGCACTGCTTGCGCGCCGCGCCGCAGAGGTGTTTTCCATCGAGTTGCATGACGAGTTTTGGCACCGCGCCGCAAACAACCTCGAGCGCGCCGGAATCCGCAATATCCAATTGAAGGTTGGCGACGCCGCCCGCAGCGCGGATGCATTTCTCAAGGCCAGTGACAAATTCGACGTCATTGTGCTGACCGGTTCTGTGCCCGTGATGCCGGACGCCTACCTTTCGCGCCTGACGTTGGGCGGGCGCGCCGTGGCAGTCGTGGGTGAAGCCCCCGTGATGAAGGCGGTGCTTTTCACGCACGTGGCGGAAAGTCAATTCCGCCAAACTGAACTTTTCGAAACCGTGCTGCCACAGTTGATCAACGCCGCGCCGGTTTCGCATTTCGAGTTTTGAGCTCCCACTCCCTGTGTACAAGCAAGTCACCGCGCCCGAGTTGGCGGCCCTGATGGCCGGCGACGCCCCGCCCCGACTGATCGATGTTCGCGAGCCTTGGGAATGGGAGTTGACGCGCATCCCGGGAAGCCATTGGCTTCCAATGGGGGAAGTCCCGGCGCGCATGGATGAAATCGATCCGACGCATCCTGCGGTCGTTATTTGCCATCACGGGATGCGTAGCCTGCAAGTCGTCGCATTCTTGCAGCGCGCCGGATACTCCAATCTGCATAATCTTGCCGGTGGAATTGATGCGTGGGCACGCCAAGTGGACCCGGCAGTGGCCGTGTATTGAAATCAACCATCCGCGCCAGTCCCCTAACGCGTCCAAGCACACCGGTTAGACCCAACGATTACTCGCCAAGAATAGAAAGAAGCAGCCATGACAAAAAAAGCCAGCGCCATCCTGATTGCGGCCCTGTTTGCCGCCCCTGCCTGGGCGGTTGATTTGCTTGGCGTCTACCGAGACGCCCTATCCCAGGATCCGGTGTACGCATCAGCGCGCGCAACTTATGAAGCTGCGAAGGAAGCGGCACCCCAGGCGCGGGCGGGCCTGTTGCCTTCGGTCACACTGTCCGCGGGCTACAACAAGAATTACCGCAAGTTTGAAGACTTCCCCCAGGTCAATTTCAATTCGAACAGCTACAACGTTCAACTATCGCAACCCTTGTTCCGGATGCAGAACTGGATTGCCAATGATCAGGCCGGATTGCAAGTGCAACAGGCTGAAGCAGCATTCGCCGATTCCAGCCAGAACCTGATCGTCCGGTCCTCACAGGCCTATTTCGATGTGCTGCTTGCCGAAGACAACGTCAACTTCTCCGGGGCGCAGAAAAAAGCCATTTCCGAGCAACTGGCCCAGGCAAAGCGCAACTTCGAGGTGGGCACCGCGACCATCACCGATACCTATGAGGCGCAGGCCAAATACGACTTGGCGGTAGCCAAGGAAATTGCCGACTTGGCGGACTTGGAAATCAAGAAGCGCGCGCTTCAGCAGTTGATTGGCAAGGCACCGGCTGCATTGTCCCCGCTGGTTGAAAAACCGGTGCTGGCCATGCCGTCGCCGACCGACATGGAACAGTGGGTGAGCGCATCCGGTGAGGCGAGCCCGACCGTGGCGCAATTCCGACTGGCCTCTGAGGTCGCAAAGCGAGAGGTGGAGCGCACCAAAGCGGGACATTATCCGACGATCGACCTGACCGCCAACTATGGCAACAACTCCAGTCCCGCAAGCATCACTCCGCCGGTCGGACCGAGTTTCGATACGCGTTCCAGCGGCGTCGGCTTGGTCTTTTCCGTTCCGCTGTACTCGGGCGGGGGCACGCAGTCACGCGTGAGGCAAGCGCTGGCGAACCGAGAGCGTGCCGCCCAGGATTTGGAAAACAGTGTTCGGAGCGTCGCGCAAACCGTACGCCTCAATTTTCTTGGGGTTACGAACGGCGTGCAGCAGGTCAAGGCTCTGGAAGCTGCGTTGGTGTCGAGCAAGTCGTCCCTGGATGCCACCATCCTCGGCAAAGACGTTGGTGTGCGTACCAATGTGGATGTCCTGAATGCGCAGCAACAGCTTTATCAGGCCCAACGAGACTTGCAGCAAGCCCGTTACAACACGATCCTTTCGCAGCTCCGATTGAAGGCAGCTTCCGGTCGCTTGAAAGAAGACGATCTCGTGGAAGTCAACCGTTTGCTTGCAAAGTAGGAGCGGTCAGCATCCGCCAGCTGAGACAGGCCGTCGGCAATCAACTTGCGTTGCACTCGTTCAATTGGAATCAGGGTGATTGGCTCGACCCCGTAACCTGCTTGTCCAGCACCGCGGCCAGGATACTGAGGGTTTTTTCCGTCGCCCCGCGGTGCGCTTGTGCAAACTCCATCGCGGCGCGCGCGTGGGACTGCCTGCTCACTGCGTCGTTGAACAAGCCCTCGGCAACTTGCATCAAGTCATCGGCATCTGAAACCGCCAACAAGGCTCCAGCTTCACGCGCCGAGCGAGCAGCATCCGCAAAATTGTATGTTGACGGTCCCATCAGGACCGGCTTGCCTTGTGCGCAGACCTCGATCAAGTTTTGCCCGCCGAGCGGCAGGAGACTGCCGCCAACAAACGCAAAATCGCACATCGCGATATACGCGGCGACCTCACCCAGCGAATCACCCAGCCAAACCTCGGTCGAATCCGAAATGGCGGCATTCGCGCTGCGACGTTGCAATACAAGGCCTGCCTCGGAGACCATCTGCGCAGCCTCGTCAAAACGTGGAGGGTGGCGTGGAACGATGACCAGCAACTGGGACAGGCGGGACGCTGGCGAAAACCGACTGGCATACGCCTTGGCAATGGCCCGCTCCTCGCCGTCACGAGTGCTGACGGCAAGCATGACAGTACGTGCGGGCTGCAACGCCTCGCGCCACGCAAGGCCGCGGTTGACGAGAACTTCGTCAAGGCGCACGTCGAACTTCAGGTTTCCGGTAATCGAGGCCTCACGTACACCGAGCGCCTGCAAACGCTCGGCGTCGCGGGCATATTGCGCACCCACGGCGGAGAGTCGTCCCAACGCCGCACCAATCAGTCGCCTGACCGGTGCGAAACGCTGGTAATTGCGAAGTGATTTGGCGCTCAGACGTGCATTGACCAGAAACGCAGGGATACCATTCGCCTGACATGTGGCGATGGTGTTCGGCCAAATCTCGGTTTCCATCACGATCAGGCAACGGGGCGAAAAATGCGTGATCAATCGGCGCACCAGAAGACCGAAGTCGTAAGGCAGGTACGATACGGTCGCGAAGTCTCCATAAAGTTGCGTCGCCGTTTCGCGGCCTGTGGGCGTCATGCAAGTCAGCAACAGGGGGGTGGCGGGCCATCGCTGGCGAAGCGCGGCGACCAACGGCTGCGCTGCGCGCATCTCGCCGACCGAAACAGCATGCAGCCAGATCGACCCCCGCGTTCTCGGCCCAGAAAACCGACCCAGCCGTTCACCGATGTTCTCGCGGTACCGTGAATCCTTGCGCCCTCGCCAATAAAGGCGTGCAAAGATGATGGGGAGCGCCAATAGCATCAATGTCGAGTAGGGCGCGCGTGTCATTTCAGGTCGTTCCCAAGCGCGCCTTCACGGCCAGCCACACGGCGTCAACGGTCGGTGGCGCAGGGTTCTCACGCGTCCCCCCCCCCAGGTTGAGGCTGTCGTCCCGGCCGTACAAGCCTGTCAGCCCTGGTTGCGTGGAGACGTAGATGCCCACCGTGGGTCGACCCAGTGCGACCGCCAGATGGGCCAGGCCAGTGTCGACCCCCACAACGACGTTTGCGTGGGCCAGCCATTGGGCGACCTCATTCAAAGGTGCGCGCGGGGGAATGGAAACATGATCGAAATTCTCGGCAATGCGCACGCACTCAGCGTGCTCGCTCTCGTTCCCCCACGGCAGAACCACGCGCGCTCCACAGTCGCACAAGCGTCGCAGCAGTTCTCGCCAGGCATCGGTGGGCCATTGCTTGTCCGTCCGGCTGGTTGCCGTCAGGCAGACCACGTCGGGCGGGCATTTCCCGCCTGACTGGATTGAACCGGAGAGCCCGTAGTCCACCGCCTGCGGAATATCGTACTTCAACGCGGCTGCAGCAAGCGCACGGTTTCGCATCACCGCGTGCAGATTTCGCGACACGCGGTATGTCGCCGTGTAGCACCGGGACGCAGCAGGTTCGCGCGCGCTGGCTGAATCGAAGCCGGCCTTGGGTCCTCGCGCATGTTTGGCAACCAAGGCACTTTTCAACAGGCCTTGGGTGTCCAAGACCAAGTCATACGGTTCCTCACCGAGAGCCTTGCGCGCAGCCAAGAAACGCCCCCAACGTGCGGGTGACCACCAGTGTTGTTTGAGCGTGCGGAGCGGAATGGGATAGACCCGTCGGACTGCCGGATGGAGCGACACGATCGGTGCAAATAGGGGCTCGACTGCCCAGTCGATGACTGCATGCGGAAACTCTTGGCGAATGTCTGTGGCCACTGGCAGGTTGTGGACCACGTCACCCATGGAGGAAAGTTTGACCAGCAAGATGCGCATCGTGCGATTCTAGCGGGGCCGTGCAATGCCGCCCCAGCGTTTACAATCGAGGCACGATTGTGCAGGCCAAACCCGTGAATCCCACCAAAGTCCCGCTGTCCGTCGTCATCATCTCAAAAAACGCTGCGAGCCAGATCGCCGCGTGTATCGATAGCGTGTCCTTTGCCGCCGAAATCGTTGTGGTCGATTCCGGATCGGAAGATGAGACGCGCGCCATTGCGGACGTAAAGGGCTGCCGCGTCATCGAAAAGGAGTGGTTGGGGTTCGGGCAGCAAAAACAGTTCGCCGTCAGCGTGGCCATGCACGATTGGGTGTTGTGCCTCGATGTGGACGAGCGAGTTACGCCCGAGCTGGCGAAATCAATTTCCGCAACAATCGGTCAGCCGTCGACCTTTGCCTTCCGGATGGCGCGGCGCAACCGTTTTTTGGGGCGCTGGCTGCGTCATGGCGAAGGATATCCCGACTGGTCGCTTCGATTGTTTCATCGTGCTCATGCCAGTTGGAGCAACGACCCGGTTCATGAGGCGGTCATTACGACGGTGCCGGTCGACAATCTTGCAGGAGATCTTCTGCATGAATCGGCTGAAGACGTCACCACTTACCTTCAAAAACAGAATCGCTATTCCTCCCTGCATGCGGAAGCGCTTTATGCGCAAGGTGTGCGCGCGAGCTTTGCCAAGTTGTTTCTGAGCCCCTTGGCGCGGTTCATCAAGTTCTATGTCATCCGCCTGGGGTTTTTGGATGGCGGGCCGGGATTCGCCCATGTGGCCGTCGGATGCTTTGCCGCGTTTGCAAAGTACGCCAAGCTGATCGAACTGGAGTTGCGTGCCAAAGGCGTGTCATAGGGGTGAACTGGTAAAATTGCCCGTTTATCTCTTTGCGCAATAATCGTTGCGCCACGCCTATTCCCATGATTCTCGTTACTGGCGGGGCCGGCTTCATCGGCGGCAATTTCATTCGTGAATGGTTTTCGCAGGGGGGTGGCGCGCTCGCGAACCTGGATGCATTGACTTATGCCGGAAATCTCGCTTCGCTGGCCGATGTGTCGTCCCGCCCGGATTACCGGTTCGCAAAAGGAGACATCGGAGATCGCGCATATGTGCGCCGACTTTTGGCGGAAATTCGACCGCGCGCCGTGGTCAATTTTGCGGCGGAAAGCCATGTTGACCGCTCGATCCATTCCGGTGGTGAATTCATCCAGACCAACGTGGTGGGTACATTCAACTTGCTGGAAGAGGTCCGCGGGTATTGGTCGGCGCTCTCAGAATCCGAGCGTGTGGCATTTCGCTTCTTGCATGTTTCGACAGATGAGGTCTACGGCTCGCTGGATTTTGACGATCCCGCTTTTTCGGAAACACATCCGTATGCACCGAACAGCCCATACTCCGCGTCAAAGGCAGCATCGGATCATTTGGTGCGCGCGGCACACCATACCTATGGGCTCCCAGTACTCACCACCAACTGTTCCAACAACTACGGCCCCTACCATTTCCCTGAGAAATTGA
>CAZTYC010000120.1:0-8176 GCA_964617435.1 uncultured Burkholderiales bacterium | reverse complement strand
TTCAAGGTCATCTTCGACTATGGCCACAACGCGCATGCGGTGGGCGTGATGGCGGATCTTGCGGGGCGGCTGGACGTCACCGGCCGGCGCATCATCGTGGTGGCCGGCCCGGGCGACCGGCGCGACGAGGACATCGTCGCCATCGCCGAAACGGTGGCGGGACGCTTTGACCACTACGTGTGCCGGCGCGACGACGACCTGCGCGGGCGCGCGAGCGACGCGGTGCCGAAGATGATTGCCGATGTCCTGCGCAGGAAGGGCGTGAAGGAAGACCAGATCACCCTCATCCCGGACGAGCAGGAGGCCATCGACCACGCGCTGCGCATGGGCCGGCAGGGCGACCTGCTGCTCATTTTTGCCGATGCCCTGGCGCGCTCCTGGAAGCAGGTCACCAAGTTCCGTCCCGAAGGCGCGCCGGTCACCGCCGCGCCCTCGACCAAGGCGCCGCCGCTGCCCACGGACGATGCCAGCGACGCATTGCTCGGGTCCGGCGGCGCGGAAGGCGGCGACGCTGCGCTCGAATCGGCCGGCTTCGTGCGCGACGAGCGCGGCATCCGGTTCGTGAAGGACACCGACGATTGAACCTGTGCGCCCGGCTGTATCCGTGACGTACCCGCGCGTCGAATCCGCGTTCGAGGTCGAAGCCAACCCGTGTTTCGAGGATTCCCGCCGCCTCATGGGCATGAACCGTTATTTCGACGGCCCGGCGGCGATCCTCGAAACGCGCGGCCCGTGGGCGCGCGATGAAGCGGCCTTGCAGCGTTGGCAGCAAATCGCCGGCGATATCGCGCGCGAGTTGTGGCGCCTTGAGGACGCCCCGGTGGCGCGCGTGCACGCCGCAGCGGCGGAACTGGTGATCCGGTGTCCGCCGGACCAGCTCTATACGGCCACGGAAGTGAACGAATATGCGTGGGAGACGGCAGCGCTGGGCAACGAGGCAGCGCAACACGCCCACGGGTTCGAGCGCATCCATCGATTCAGCAGCGACACCGACATGCGCCGCTACTTCACGGCCATCTCCCTTGCCGAGCGCGAGCCGGTGCTGGCGCAAATCCGCGAGGCCGCGCGCGAGCGCAACCTTCCCGTGGTGCTGGATGACGACACGCTCTCCCTGGGTGCCGGCCGCCACAGCGCGGTGTTTCCGCTCGCACACCTGCCGCGCCCGGCGCGGATTGACTGGCATGCGCTGGGGCGCATCCCGGTTGTTTTGGTCACCGGCTCCAATGGCAAGACCACGACCGCGCGCCTGATCGCCGCCATGCTGGATCGCGCCGGTGGCGAATATGCCGGACACGTGGGGCTCTGCGGCACCGGCGGCATCGTCATCGGCGGTGAAAAGGGGGTGGACGGCGATTATTCGGGCCCCGCCGGCGCGCGCACAGTCCTGCGGGATCGGCGCGTTGCGGCCGCGGTGCTGGAGACGGCGCGCGGCGGCATCTTGCGGCGCGGCCTGGCGGTGGAAGACGCGGACGTGGCGGTGGTGACCAATATCTCCGCCGATCACTTTGGCGAGTACGGCATCGACACCCTCGATGACATCGCCGAAGCCAAGCTCGCGGTGGCGCGCCCGTTGGGACCCCGCGGCACGCTGGTCCTCAATGCGGATGACGAGGTCCTCATGCGCCACCGGCCGCGGCAGGCATGCCGCATCGGCCTGTTCTCGCTGCGCGCGGACGGCAGCGCGGTGGAGGGCTGGGTCGGGCAGGGCGCGCGCACCTGTGTCCTGGAACAGGCGGAGCTGGTCCTGCGCGACGCGTCGCAAGCATATCGCCTGGGTCCGGTGGCGGACATGCCGCTGGCGGTGGGGGGCGCGGCGGACTACAACATCGCCAACCTGGCCGCGGCGGCGCTGGCGGCCTGGGCGCTGGGGGTCGATGCACAGGTCATCCGCACCGTGGTGCGCGAATTCGGCCGGTTGCCGCAAGACAACCCCGGGCGCTTCGAGCGCTGGACGATCGGCGGTGTCGAGATCGTCATGGACTATGCGCACAACCCGGACGGGCTGGCGCGCCTGCTGCGCGTGTGCGCAACGCTTGCGAAGAAGGGTGGCCGGCTGTTCCTGTTGCTGGGCCAGGCGGGCAATCGCACGGATGCGGACATTCGCGACCTGGCCCGCGTGGCGGCCTCCTTTGCACCGGACCGGATCGCCATCAAGGAATTGCCGGACATGCTGCGCGGGCGCGCGCCGGGTGACGTGCCGGCGCTGTTGCAGGCGGCCTTGCTGGAGGCGGGCACCCCGGCCGTGCGGCTCGGGTTTCACCCCGACGAGGAGGACGCCGCGCGGCGCTTGGTCGAGGGCGCCCAGGCCGGGGACGTGGTCGTGCTGCCGGTACACCGGAGCGCCTCGCGCGCGGCGCTCCATGCGTGGCTGGCGGCGCGGCGCGCGTCCTGAAGAATCGGTGCCGCGGATGGTGGCGCCGGCGGTGTTTGCTGCAAAATACCGTTTTCCGCCATCGCGCTTCCAAGCCCACGCCCTTCAATGTCTGCCAAGCAATATGCCGTTCCCGTGATCCTCGCCGTTGCCGTCGGTGGCGCCACCCTGTGGGCGTACAGCGCCTACCAGGACCAGCAGCGGGCGGAACTCGAACGCGTGGCGGAGGAGGCGCGCGAGCGCCAGCGCGCCGCCGAGGCCGAAGCCCAGCGGCAGCGGGATCTTGAGCGCACGCGCGAGGAATTGGCGCAAAAGAAGGAAACCGAGGAGCGATTGCGCCAGATGGAAATCGACATGCGCCGCGATGAGCAGACCCAGAAGCGCTTTGTCGAGGGACGGGTGGAGACGCGCAACGACATGGG
The DNA here is from genome assembly GCA_964617435.1 of uncultured Burkholderiales bacterium. Lineage (GTDB taxonomy): Bacteria > Pseudomonadota > Gammaproteobacteria > Burkholderiales > Usitatibacteraceae > UKL13-2. Next base: position 5,383 of record CAZTYC010000120.1, on the reverse strand, counting down.
CGCCTACATCGACCAGCGCGACCGCCAGCAGGCCGAGTGGCAGCGCCAGCGCGATGAATCGGAATCCCAGTACCAGGCGCGGCGCGAGAACGCTCGCCAGCAGGAATACATCCGCCAGCGCGAGCAGGAAGAGGAACTGGCGCGCTTGCGGCGCGACCAGGCCGCGCGGGATGCGCAAGCGGCGGATTCGAGTTCGCACGCGCAACCCTCCACGCCGCGCGCCCAGGTGCCGCCCCCGATCCGCATTCCGCCCAAGGCCAAGTAGCGCCGCGTTCGCAAGGCCGGTCTGCGCGTTCCGTGCCGGCGCATCGCCGCCCCCGACTCATGCCCACGCCAGAGATCCATCAAATCCACTATTCGGACGCCACGCGCGCGATGCTCGATCCCGGGTTCATTGCGCTCGACAACACCGCCAATGCGCGGCCCGACTGGTTCGAGTACTGGCCAATCCGGCGCCACCTGCTCGAAAAGGGGGCGCGTGCGGACGTGTTCACCGGCTTCTTCTCGCCGAAGTTCGGCAGCAAGACGGGGCTCAACGCCAGCCAGGTGCATGCGTTCATCGAGCAGCAGAATGCGGAAACGGACGTGGTGCTGTTTTCACCGCATTTCGACCAGATCGCGGCCTACTGGAATGTCTTTGAACAGGGCTTCAACCATCATCCGGAAGCCGCGGGCACGTTCCGCGATGCCATTGCCGCGATCTTTCCGGATGTGAAAATCGAGGCGCTGACCACGGACTCGCGCAACACCGTGTTCTCGAACTTCTTCGTCGCGCGCGGGCGCTTCTGGGAGGAATGGCTGCGCCTCAATGAAATTCTCTTCGCCATCGCCGAATCGGGCCAGGGTCCGCTGGCGCAGGCGCTCAACCGGCAGGCGACCTACGGCAAGCAGACCGTTGCCGCAAAGGTGTTTGTGATGGAGCGCATCGCCACGCTGATGCTGGCCGTGCAGCCGCACTGGCGCGTGGCCGTGCATGATCCGCTGCGCTGCCCGGTGGACTCGCTGTTTTCCGCGTACCGGCTGGAGCTGATCTGCCTCGATGCGCTCAAGATCGCCTCGACCACGCGCGATGCCCCCGAATACCGGGAGGCCTACCGCTTCATCCGGCAGAAGATCGCGGACCACTCCAAGGCGGAGTACGAGCGCAAGAAGGGCAAGGCCTAGGCCCGCGCCGGATCAGGTGCCTGCGCGCCCGGCCGCATCACAGCGGCCAGTGTTCCGCGCGCATCGATTTCGGAATCATGAACAGCATGCGGTCCATCAGGGCATACATGAGGCGCGTGCCCAGCGGCACCTTTCCGGTTTCGACGATCGCCTTGAGCAGGTTGAGGATCTTGTGTCCGCCGTCCTGCATGCTCTTTGCGGTCTTGGTGCCCACCGGCATGCGGTCGACGGTAAGCGTGCACTCGACGCCGGCCGGCAGCTGCTTGAGGTCATAGATCACCTCGCACTCCGGGTCGTCGAGCTGGGTGAACTTGAACGTGTGGGCGAACCGGGTGGGCGGATTGAAGGCGGTCACCGTGCCCACCACCATGACATGGCTACGGCCCTTGGTGGTCATTTGCATGCGTTGGCCGACGGCCAGGGACTGCGCGTGCAACCAGGCGTTGAACACGGCCGCTTGCGGCTCGCCCTGTTTGGTCAGTTCGCGCCAGACCGCCTCGATGCTGCCGTTGATGACAATGCGGAACACGGCCTTGTTGGTCTCGGTCATTTCTTGTCTCCTTGTTCGATGACACGCTTGAGTTGGGTGAGGCTGGCGGCGAAGTGCCGGGTGAATTCGTCGGTCCACATTTCGTGGATCTGCTGCAGGGGCACCGGGTTGAAGTACATGCGGCGTTCGCGGCCGATCTTCTCGGTGACGATCAGGTTGGCGGCCTCGAGCACGGCCAGGTGCTTCATCACGCCGATGCGCGACATGTCGAATTCCGCGGCGATCGTATTCACATTGCACCCCGGCACCGCGCGCACGGCGGCGAGGATGTCGCGCCGCGGCTGGCTGGCCAGGGCGTGAAAGGTAAGGTCGAGCTGGTCTTCATCCATGGGGCGGCTTTATAAGTAACCAAATGGTTACATTAATGAACTTCCTTGTCAAGCAGGGAACGAATACGCTGGAATGGCATTGAGATTCATACCGCGATCCCCATCTGCGCACCGGATCGCCGGCGCGCCCTCCGACATTCCCGAACGACCCCTCCGCAATTGATGAGACCCACATGACCCGTACCTACAGAGTCCTGCTTGCCCTGGCCACGCTGGCGTCCCTGGCGGGGCTGGCAGTGCACGCGCAAAAGAATGCGGAAAAGCCCGTGGAGCCGCGGGCCGTGGCGCCGCGCGGGCCGCTTCAGGACGCCGAGCGCAACCTGATCTCGCTCTTCGACCAGGCCGCGCCGTCGGTGGCGTACATCACCACCGAGCGCATCGAGCAGAATTTCTTCTTCGCCGAAGTGGCGCAGGGGGCGGGCAGCGGATTCGTGTGGGACCAGGAGGGCCACGTGGTGACCAATTTCCACGTCATCCAGGATGCCCGCAAGGTGCTGGTGCAGCTCGATGCCGGCAAGGATCCGATCAGTGCCGAGTTCGTCGGCGCCGCGCCCGAATACGATCTGGCGGTGGTCCAGCTCAAGAAGGTGCCGCCGGGCATCAAGCCGATTCCGCTGGGGTCGTCGCGCGATCTCAAGATCGGCCAGTCCGTGATCGCCATCGGCAATCCCTTCGGCCTGCAACGCACGCTGACCACCGGCATCATTTCCGCGCTAGACCGCTACCTGCCCACGCAGAACTATGCCGAGATCGCCGGCGCCATCCAGACCGACGCCGCCATCAACCCCGGCAATTCCGGCGGGCCGCTGCTGGACAGCGCCGGCCGCCTGATCGGCGTGAACACGGCCATCCGCTCCTCGTCCGGCAGTTCGGCCGGCGTGGGGTTTGCCATCCCCGTGGACATCGTCAACCGCATCGTCCCGCAATTGATCGCGCGCGGCGAAGCCTCAAGCCCGGGCATCGGCATCGTGCCGTTCAACCCCGGCATCGTGGCGCGCAACGGCATCAAGGGTGTGGTGGTGCACCAGATCCGCCGCAATTCGCCGGCCGCGCAGGCTGGGCTGCAGCCGTTGTCCGAACGCACCGGCAAGATCGGCGACATCATCGTGGCGGTCAACGGGCGCCCGGTGGACACCCTGTCCACCTTCATCGCCGAACTTGACCGGGCCGGCATTGGAAATTCCGCGGAATTCACCATCAAGCGCGAGGGCAAGGAACGCAAGGAACGCATCAAGATCATCGACACGTCGCGATAAACGTTCCCGGCGCGCGACCTGATGCGCAACGGGCGAGCTAGAGGCCCGTGAGCCGGTTGGCCAGGGCGTCGAGGTATTGCGGAAACTTGTGGATGTCGTTGTGCGCGGCGTCCTTGATCACCATGAGTTCGGCCGCCGGGCTCAGCGCCTTCAGGCGTTGCCCGTGTTCGAGCGGGATCAAATCGTCGCGGTCGCCGTGCAGGATCAGCACCGGGCTCCTGGACTGCGGCAGCCATAGGTCGCTGCGCATGGGATAGCGGCTCACGAATTCCGGTAACCACGGATAGAACTGCCTGCCCAACGCCAGGATGCTGGAATAGGGCGATACCAGGACCGTGAGATCCGCCCGGACCTCCGTGGACAGCCGGGCGGCCAGGCCCGTCCCGAGCGAACGGCCGTAGATGATGATTTTTCTGCCCGCGTACTGCGGTGCGATGACGTCAAAGGCGCGCCGCACGTCGGCATGCATTTGCGCCTCGCTGTCGATCTTCCCCGTGCTCTTGCCAAAGCCGCGGTAATCGATCATGAAGAGATCGAACTTGGTGCGCCGGTAAAAGTCCGTGCTGGTGAGCCAGGTGGACAGGTCCCCGGCGTTGCCATGCAGGAAGAACACCACGCCCTTGGCATCGGGCTGGCGGAAGTGCAGGGCGGAGAGTTCCGCGCCCTCCACGGGCACTTTCACTTCCTGCACATCCGCCAGGCCAAACTGGTGCGTGGCTGGCAGCACCGTGGGCCGGAAGATCAGGCGCTCCTGGAAGAAATACACCAGGGCGGAGAAGCCCGCATACACCGAGACTGCAATGAAAATCGCCGAGCGCAACAACCGCCCGGCGATGCGTTTGACATCAAGGGCCACTCAGAACTCGCCGAGGAAATCCATCTTGCCGATGTCCACGCCATTGTGGCGCAGGATGGCGTACGTGGTGGTGACGTGGAAGAAGAAATTGGGCATCACCCAGTTCAGGAGATAGGTCTGGCCCTTGAACGTCATTTCGCGCCCGCCGGGCTTGATGGTGATGTCGCGGCTTTCGCTGCCGTCGATCTCGGCGGCTTTCGCGGCGTTGACCAATTCGAGCGTCTTGTCGATCCGCGCATAAAGGTCGGCAAAAGTCGTTTCCTTGTCCTCGAAGCTCACCACTTCCTTGCCGGCCAGGCGGCAACACGCACCCTTGGCCACGTCAGCGGCAATCTGCACCTGGCGCGTCAGGGCGAACATGTCCGGAAACAGACGTGAATTGAGCAACACGGACGGATCAATCTTCTTTGCCGCACAGTGCTCCTCACCCTTCTTGAGGATGGCCTTGAGATTGGCAAGGGTCTTCTGGAACACGGGCACTGAGGCTTGGTACATCGAGAGGGACATGGCGGACTCCGCGGGGATGAAGCAGCAATTCTAGCGCCCACAAAGAGTCGCTACGTTGCTGGAAGATGGAAGTGCCAATCGCTGAAAAGACCCTTTCCAGTCCACGGTAGCCTGCGCAACCCCAACAAAAAAATCAAAAATGGGGTCAGACACCACTTAACTCCATTTAACTAAGTTATGATGCAGCCTTTCTCCCTCACAAGACTGTCATGGCGCGCCTCCCCCGCTACGTCCTCCCCGGCCAGCCGCAACACATCATCCAGCGCGGCAACAACCGGCAGGTGATCTTCGCCGCCGATGGCGACTACCAGTTCTTCCGCGACAGCCTGGTCGAGGCCGCCGGACGGTTCGGGCTGGCCATCCATGCCTACGTGTGGATGACCAACCACATCCACCTGCTGGCCACGCCCACCTATGAGGACAGCATCTCCAAGACCTTCCAGTCGGCCGGGCGCAAGTACGTCCAGTACTTCAACTTCACCTACAAGCGCAGCGGCACGCTGTGGGAAGGCCGCTACCGCGCCACGGTGATCGACACCGAGCAATACCTGCTCAAGCTGATGCGCTATATCGACATGAACCCGGTGCGGGCGGGCATGGTGGCCCATCCGCGCGATTATCCGTGGTCGAGCCACCGGCGCTATGCCTATGGGGAGGAGGGGCTCAACCAGAGCTGGCTGATCCCGCACGACGAATACCAGAAGCTCGACCGGCAGGAGGC
>CAZTYC010000119.1:0-8182 GCA_964617435.1 uncultured Burkholderiales bacterium | reverse complement strand
GGGTGGCGCAGCCGCCGAGCATGGCCAGCGCGAAGATCAACAACAGCCGTGTCATGGGGTTCCGGCCTCCAGGAGTCGTTTCAATTCATAGAGCTTTTCGAGCGCCTCGCGCGGGCTGAGGTCGTCGGGTCGAAGGTCGGCCAGCCGGTCGAGCGCGGGGTGGGAGGCGGGTGCCGGCGCGGGCGCGGAGGCAGACGAAAACAGGTCCGCCTGCGCGGTCGCAACCTCGGCCGCGGCAAGCAGGTCGTCGAGGTGTTTTTTCGCGCGCCGGATCACGCTGCGCGGCACACCGGCCAGTTGCGCCACTTGCAAGCCGTAACTCTTGTCCGCCGGTCCCGGTTCCAGCTTGTGCAGGAATACGATCTTGTCCTTCATTTCCACTGCATCGAGATGAACGTTGGCCAGGTTGGGCAACTCGGCGTTGAGCTGGGTGAGCTCGAGGTAATGGGTGGCAAACAGCGTGTAGCAGCGCGTGGTTTCCGCCAAATGCCTGGCGATGGCCCAGGCTAGGGCCAGGCCGTCGTAGGTCGAGGTGCCGCGGCCGATCTCGTCGATCAGCACCAGCGAGCGCGGGGTCGCCGCGTTGAGGATCGCCGCCGCCTCGGTCATTTCCACCATGAAGGTGGAGCGCCCGCCGGCCAGATCGTCCGACGCGCCGATACGCGTCATGATGCGGTCGACGGGGCCGAGCTCCGCCTTCGCCGCGGGCACGAACGATCCGGTGTGCGCCAGCAACACGATCTGCGCCACCTGCCGCATGTAGGTGGATTTGCCGCCCATGTTGGGGCCGGTGATCAGCAGCAATTGCCGGGAGCGATCGAGGTGACAGTCGTTGGGAATGAAATTCCCGACCTGCGCCTCCACCACCAGATGGCGTCCGCCTTCGATGTGCAGGCGATCGCCCTCCACGAACCCGGGCTCGGTCAACCGGAAGCGTTCGGCGTTGGCCGCATGCGTCGCGCAGACGTCGAGCTCCGCAATCGCGCGGGCAAAGGACTGCAGCACGGGGACATCCGGAAGCAACTGGTCCAGCAAGGCGTCATACAGGAACTTTTCGCGCGCCAGCGCGCGCTCGCCGGCCGACAGCGCCTTGTCCTCGAAGGCCTTCAGTTCCGGCGTGATGAAGCGCTCGGCATTCTTCATCGTCTGTCGCCGCCGGTAGTCGGCGGGCACCTTGTCCAACTGGCCCTGCGTGACCTCGATGAAGTAGCCGTGCACGCGGTTGAACTCGACCCGCAGGTTGGCGATGCCGGTGCGCTCGCGCTCGCGCGCTTCGAGGGCGATGAGAAACTCGCCCGCATGATTCTGGATCGCGCGCAGTTCATCGAGCTCGGCGTCATAGCCGTCGCGGATCACCCCGCCCTCGCGCAGGATCGTGGCGGGCTCATCGAGCAAGGAGGCCGAAAGTCCAGAGCTGATGCGGGGTTCAGGCCGAAAATGGCTGGAAAGCCGCGCCAGTCCTTGGGTTTCATCGATAATTTCCGCGATGCCGGGTGCCGCGAGCAGCGCGTCGCGCAATCCCGTGAGGTCGCGCGGACGTGCGGTCCTGAGCGCAATGCGGGTCACGATGCGCTCGATATCGGGCCAGCCCTTCAGGGCGTCGTGAATTTCCTGATGCTTCGGCAACAGCGCCCGCACCGCGTCGAGCCGCGCCCTCACGGTGGCACGATCGGTCAACGGATGATGCAGGTCGTGCGCAAGCAAGCGCGCCCCCATGCCTGTCGCGCAACAGTTCAACACCGAAAACAGGGTGGGCGACTCCGCCCCGCCGACCGTTTCCGAGATCTCCAGATTGCGGCGCGTGGCCGCGTCCATGCGGACGAACTGGTCGCTCCGTTCGACGGCGATCCCGCCGATATGCGGAAGCGACGAGCGCTGCGTGTGCTGCACGTATTGCAGGAGCGCGCCGGCCGCCGCGATGGCCAGCGGCTGGTCCGCACAATCAAAGGCGGACAGATCGCGTACGCCAAATTGTTTCGCGAGCAGCGCCACGGCGGTGGCACCGTCGAACTGCCAGTCGGCAAGCCGCCGCGTCAAGACTCCCGGCGTGTCCCACGCGGCGCTTTCCGGCAGGATCAACTCCGCGGGGCGGATGCGCTCCAGTTCACCGGCCCATTGGTGGCGGGAAATGGTGGACACGCGGAACTGCCCGGAAGCCAGCACCAATGTCGCCAGCCCGATTTCGCCGTCCGCGCCAAACGCGGCGGCGATGGCCTGATCGCGCGCGGCCGGCAACAGCGCGCCGTCAGTCAGCGTGCCGGGCGTGATGATGCGCGTCACGGCGCGCTCCACCGGACCCTTGTTTGTGACCTCCCCCACTTGCTCGCAGATGACGGCGGATTCGCCCGCCCGCACCAGCTTCGCCAGGTACTGCTCCACCGAATGAAACGGCACGCCCGCCATCCGGATCGGCTGGCCCGCGGACGCCCCGCGCGTGGTGAGCGTGATGTCCAGCAGACGCGCGGCCTTCACCGCGTCCTCGAAGAACAGCTCGTAGAAATCCCCCATCCGGTAGAGCACCAGCGTGTCCGGGTACTCCGCCTTGATGCGCAGGTACTGCTGCATCATCGGCGTGTGTTGGGTTGATAGGGCGTTGGCGGTCATCTCAATGCAACTTGACCCTTGGGTCGGTCTGGGTGCGGATCGCGCGCGCGAGGGTGTCGAGCGCCATGCGCCAGAAACCGTGCAGCGCCCACAAGTGCAGCTTGTAGAGCGAGATATAGAACATCTTGGCGACGAGGCCTTCCACACGCACGGATCCGCGCGTGACGAAGCCCATCAGGGTGCCCACCGATTGGTAATTGCCGAGCGAGACGAGCGAACCGAAATCGCGGTACTGAAACGGCACGGGCGCGCGCCCTTGCAAGCGCCGCTTGATGGACGTGGCGACCGCATTGGCCATCTGGTGCGCCGATTGCGCCCGAGGCGGAACGGTGCGCCCGTCGCGCCAAGGGGCGGCCGCGCAATCCCCGATCGCGAATATGTTGTCGTCATTCGGCGTTTGCAACGTGTCCTTCACGACCAGCTGGTGGATGCGGTTGACTTCAAGCCCCGTGAGCGTCGAGAGCACCGGGTCGCAGCGGATGCCGGCCGCCCACACGCAAAACTGGCCGGGCAAATGCATTCCGCCCGCCGTGGTCAGCCCGTCCCCGAGGACTGCCGTGACGCGCTCGCCCAGATGAACCTCGATGCCGAGTTCCTGCAAGGTATTCAAGGTGGCGGTGGCCAGGTAATCGGGCAGTCCTGCGAGGATCCTCGGACCCGCCTCGACGATGGCGATGCGGATCTGCCGGTCCGGCACAAAGTGTTCAAGCCCGTAGGCGGCGAGCGTGCGCAGGGTGTTGTGCAACTCGGCCGCCAGTTCGACGCCGGTCGCCCCGGCGCCGACGATGTTGATGCGGATCACACGCCCGTCGTTGGCGTAGTTCGCGCGAAAGCAGGCGTTCACCAGGCGGCGATGGAAGAGGTTGGCCTGCCACGCATTTTCCAGCGTGAAGGCATGATCCTGCACGCCGGGCGTGCCAAAGTCATTGCACAGGCTGCCGATGGCGATGACCAGCGTGTCATACGGGATTCGCCGCGCCGGGAGGATTTCATTCCCCGCGTCATCGTGCATCGCGTCGATCAGCACCTCGCGCGCCGGGCGGTCCACGCCCGCAAGGGTGCCGGGGGAAAACTGGAAGTGATGCCAGCGTGCCTGCGCGAGGTAATCGAGTTGATGGGCGTGCACATCCATGCTGCCGGCCGCGACCTCGTGCAGGAGCGGTTTCCAGAGATGGGTTCGCGCGCGATCCACCAGGGTGACGTGCGCGGCACGCTTGCGGCCGAGCGTGTCGCCCAATTGCGTGGCGAGTTCCAGCCCGCCCGCGCCACCGCCGATGATGAGCACGCGATGCATCGACGACCCTGCCGTGCCTACGGGTGGGACTGCAGGATCTTGAGCAATTGGGGGAAGACCTTGGGTGTGGCGGCGACCACGTCGCCCGTGTCGAGGTACCCGTCCTCGCCGGCGAAATTCGACACCAGGCCGCCGGCCTCCTTGATCATCAGCGCGCCCGCCGCCATGTCCCAGCGCGAGAGGCCCATTTCCCAGAATGCGTCGTATCGCCCGCACGCGACATACGCCAGGTCCAGCGCTGCGGCGCCGGGCCGGCGCACGGCGGACGCGGCCATGGTGACATCCTTGAACATCTTGATGTAGCGGTCGAACTGCTTGAGTTCCTTGAACGGAAATCCGGTGCCGACCAGCGCATCCTTCAGGTTGATCACCTTGGACACCCGGATGCGCCGGTCATTGAGAAACGCGCCGCCGCCCTTGCTGGCGGTGAACAGGTCGTTGCGCGTCGGGTCATAGATCACGCCGTGCTGAACCACGCCCTTCACCGCAAGCGCGATCGACACGCAGTACTGCGGGAAACCGTGCAGGAAGTTGGTCGTGCCGTCGAGCGGATCGATGATCCATTGGTAGTCGGAATCGGTCTGCGTAAGGCCGGACTCTTCCGCAAGGATGCTATGCTGCGGATACGCTTCGCGGAGGGTCTCGATGATGGTCGCTTCGGCGGCACGATCGACTTCCGAGACAAAATCGTTGGCCGACTTGCGTTCGACGGTCAGCTTGTCGAGATCGTTGGAGGCGCGATTGATGATCGAACCGGCGCGGCGGGCGGCCTTGATGGCCGTGTTGAGCATCGGATGCATGTTGGTGTCTAAGAAAGAGCGGTAAGCGCGCATTTTACTATGGGCACCCCGTCCACCCCTTCGAGCAGCAGCAACCAGTCGCGCCTTCGCCGCGTGCGGGTCGTCCTGGTCTCGCCCTCCCATCCCGGCAATGTCGGCAGCGTGGCCCGCGCGATGAAGACGATGGGCCTTTCCGATCTGGTGCTGGTCCAGCCGCGCGACGCGGCCGTGTGTTCCAGTGCGGAGGCGCAGTCGCTCGCCTCCGGTGCCGCCGATGTCCTGGGTGCGGCGCACGTCGTGCGCAGCCTTGCGGAGGCGCTGGCAGACACGCACTTCGCGCTTGCCTTCACCTCGCGCCGGCGCGAGCTGTCCCATGGCGTGTTGTCCTTGCGCGATGCCGCCGGTGCTTTGACGGAGGCGATGTTGCCGAATGACGCGGCGCGTGGAGCGCTGGTCTTTGGCAGCGAGACCTACGGGCTGTCGAACGATGAGGTCGACCGCTGCCAGGCCATCGCCATGATTCCGGCAAACCCGGATTACGCCTCACTCAATCTTTCCCATGCGGTGCAGCTGGCGGCCTATGAAGTCCGCGTGGCGTTCGGGGAGGGCGCGATTCCGGCCGGCGCGGCACGCGATGCCGCCACGGTCGGTGCCGTCGACGGATTCCTCGATCACCTCGAAACCGCCGCCGTCCAGGCCGGGTTCCTCGATCCCGAGTCCCCGAAGCGGTTCTCCACGCGCATGAGAAGGTTGTTCACGCGCGCCCGGCTGGAGCCCGAGGAAGTAGCCATCCTGCGCGGCCTGCTGGCCGCGCTGACCGCAGGAATCCGCAAGCGTTCGTGACCCCGATTTCGCATTTCATCCCGCGTGGCCGCGTTTCGCGCCGCGCCGGGTTGAGGCGGTGCGCCGTGCACGCTATCGTTCGGCCTCCAAGTCGACCATCCTGATGGAGAGCCTGAACATGAAGAACTTGTTTGGCGCAGGCACGCTGGCTGCGCTGTTCCTCGGAAGTGTGTCCGGCGCGCTGGCAGCCACTGATGCCGCCGACGCGACGAACAAACGCGGCCAGTACCTGGTGGAGACAGGCGGATGCCACGATTGCCACACGCCGCTCAAGATGGGACAACAGGGTCCGGAACCGGACCTGTCCCGGGCACTGTCCGGTCATCCGGAAGGCCTGAAGGCGCCGCCCGCGCCCAAGCCGGACTCCTATTGGGTCATGGCCGGCAACATGACCAACACCGCCTTTGCAGGCCCGTGGGGCGTGAGCTTCTCGGCGAACATCACCGGCGACAAGGACACGGGCATCGGCAACTGGAAGGAAGAGGACTTCGTGAAGACCATGAAGACGGGCAAACATCTTGGCGTGGGTCGGCCGATCATGCCGCCCATGCCATGGCGCGCTTATGGTGCCATCAACGAGGCAGACTTGAAGGCGATGTTTGCTTTCCTGAAGTCGACCATGCCGATCAAGAACCGGGTTCCGGACTATCTGCCGCCCGGCGTGCAAGCGAAGTAGCGACGGCCGCGCCGCAGTCCCCGCTCAGGCTGCGGCGCCCGCCGCGCAGGTACAATCTTGGCCATCGCCGCTTTCATCCGCGGCACTGTCCCCCAGGCTTTCACCATGTTTTCCCGCCTTCGCGAAGACATTCGCAGCATCTACACCCGCGATCCCGCCGCCCGCAACGCCTGGGAGGTGATCACCTGCTATCCGGGCATGCAGGCGATCTGGTTCCACCGGTACCTGTCCAGCCCGCTATGGCGCATGGGACTCAAATGGGCCGGGCGCTGGTTGTCGCATGTGGGACGCTTCCTCACCGGTGTGGAAATCCATCCGGGCGCCAGCCTGGGCCGCCGGTTCTTCATCGACCACGGCATGGGAATCGTCATTGGCGAGACAGCGGTCATCGGCGACGACTGCACGCTCTACCACGGGGTGACCCTCGGGGGTGTTTCCTGGAACAAGGGCAAGCGACACCCCACATTGGGAAACCGCGTCACGGTGGGCGCGGGCGCCAAGATCCTCGGCCCGTTCACGGTGGGCGATGGCGCCCGAATCGGTTCGAATTCCGTCGTGGTCAAGGAAGTACCAGCGGGTGCGACTGTGGTGGGCATTCCCGCGCGCGTGGTCGAAGGCATCGACCAGGGCGTGGCCAGCCAGGCGTTTTCCGCCTACGCCGTCACCACCGCGGACAACGACCCCTTGAATGCCATTCTCAAGACCCTGGCCACGCGATCGGACCACAACGAGGAAACGATCGCGAAGCTGCTGGCGCGCATCGAGGAACTCGAGGCGGCGCGCGAACCGCCGGCCCGGCGCGCGATCAATTCCTGACCCGGTGGTGTGGGGAGGGCGGCACGGTGCCGGCGATGCCTTCGCTGCATCGGCAAACTGCACAGGTCCTCGCGACCTGCAAGGTGCCGCCCATTGACACCATTCAAGGTGCATCCCCGCCGGCCGACCCCGGCAGGAGGTGCGTGGCCAGGATGCAGCTCATCGCCGACGCGCACGCACAGATCGCCCAGAGGATGAAGAAGCCCAGCGTGTAGATGGCCGTGCGAGACGCATGGACTTGGCTTCCGAGCACGACCAGTTCATCCGGATCGAGCAGGGTGAAGACGATGCCCACACCGATGCCCGCTGCGAGGAACGAGGGCCAGAGAATCCACATGGCGAGCTTGAGCATTTGAACCTCGTCAGGGCGACAGGGGGGTCAATTGGAGCGCGATGCCGCCGTCCGTGCTCCGCGCGGTGCCGATCAGCCGCCAGTTGCGTTCCGGTCCGGTCAGGATGACGTGCCATTTTCCCGGCGGCAAGGCGGCCGCCTGCGCGCCATATTCGTTCGGCGCCAGGAGCGGGAGCTTCACTTCGAGGTCGCGCCCGCTCTGCGTCGCGTGCGCGAACGTGGCATACAGGTGCGCAAACGCGGTTGAAGACTCCATGCGGACCCGGACGCTGCCAGTTGGCGACAGCTGGACCTCGGCACGCAGCGCCAACCTCGACGCTTCGCGATCGCGCGAAAGATCGGCATTGATTTCCTTGCCGCGCTTGAAATAGTCGTCCGCCACCAAGCCGTCCGCCTGATGCGCGGCAAGCCCCAGGGTGATGAACCCCGCGATGGCCACGATGAGCGGGCCGGAAATGAGGAACCACGGCCAGCGATGGCGGTACCAGGGGGTGTCTTCTTGCATGCGCGCCTGCATGGCGTTTCCTCAAGGCCTGAAAAACGCGGCCTTCTCGTTGATGGAATGGGTTTCACCGGTCTCTGAAAAGCGGCCTTCGATCCGGAACACGATGCGGTTGGATCCCTTCTGCGCATTCGCCGGGTCCGCCCGCAGCGTCAGCGGGATCATGCGCGTCGTGGCCGGCCCCAGCACGAGGGGCTGCTCGACGCCGCGCACGTCCAGCGGCCCGAAGCCCTCCGCGCGAATCGTGACGAGCATGGGAATCTCGCGCGTGTTCATGAGTTGCAGCCGGTAGACATTTTCGACCTGGCCGTCCGCC
>CAZTYC010000118.1:0-8193 GCA_964617435.1 uncultured Burkholderiales bacterium | reverse complement strand
CTGCAACCATTCGCCAAAGGGTTGCGCCAAAGTCGCCTCGGCCAGGATCCCGCTCGGCAGGTTGATGGGGGTGATGCCGACCTGCAAGGTGGACAGGAAGTGAGTGGGCGCGCTGCCAAGCTCGACTGCGGCGAGTGCTCCGCGATCCCCTTCATCGATCTGCCGGCGCATTCTTGATTTCCGCGCCGTAACCAAGGCAATTTCAGACATGCTGAAAAAGCCGTTCATGATGACTAACACCGCCAACAAAGCTATTTCCAAGACCTTCTCCTTGCCCCAGAAGCGCAAGAGCCCGACTCGCGTGAATTGCGAGTCATTTCGCTTGACCGTCGAACATGCCAGTCTTCACTCGGCAACATGGGAAGGTTGAGCGCCTCCAGAGCGGACATGGATGTTGCGTTCGGCAACCGCGAGGGCGATACCGTTCTCCTTGAACAGCACCCACAGCCGATTCAGAATTTCCGATCGAACATTGCCAACACCTTGCTCCGGATCGGCTATCCACACCCGGATTTCGTGTTCAGCGGAACCATCCCCGAAGCCCAGCAGGCGGACTTGCGGAGCCGGATCCTCCAGCACCCGCGGGCAACTCCTGGCCGCCTCGACCATCAGCGCCTGCGCAATGCGAATATCTGCGTTGCCGGATACGCTGACCGGTATGCGGACTCGCACGTTGCGGCTGGAAAAGGACCAGTTTTCCACCGGCTTGGTCATGAGCAGTTCGTTCGGGATCAAGTGCTCCTTGCCATCGCGCGTAATGACAGAGACAGCCCTGATGCCGATCTTGTTGATGGCACCAAAAGTATTGCCGACTGCGATGACATCACCGGGCTTGACCGACTTGTCCATCAACAGGATCAACCCGGCGAGCAGGTTTCCGAGCGTCTTTTGCAGCCCAAAACCGACGGCAAGACCCAACGCACCGGAAAAGACCGCAAGGGCCGTCAGGTCAATTCCCAAAAGGTCGACGCCGAGCATTATGGAAATGGCGACGACACCGATGCCGGCGAGTTTTTGCAGAAGCGTCTTTTGAGACAGATCCAGTCGATTGGATTGTCCGATGATTCGCATCAGCAACCGGTGAACTAGTCGCGCCGTCAGGTAAATGATGAGCGTAATCAGCACGGCTGAGGCAATGTCCATGACGGAAATGCGGCGCGAGCCGATGTCCATTGCCAAATCATTGGCCAGCCTAGCAGTTGCACCCCAAGTGTCTTTCAGCACGTCAAACAACTGGTTAGTCATGGAATTGCGCCATACACGATGTGCGATCAAAGGTCGTAGAAGTACACGAGCAGGAGCGAGAGCGTCACCACCATCAGGAGTACCAGCGGAATTCCGGTCTTGGTGTAGTCCTTGAACTGATAATTCCCGGCCGACATGATCAGCATGTTGGTTTGGTATGCGACAGGAGTCGCGTAGCAGAGATTGCACCCGAACAAGACGGCGAGCACCAGGGGTTCCGGTGCTATCCCCAATCTCTGGGCCAGACTGAACGCGATGGGCGTCCCCACGGCCGCTGCTGTCGTGTTCGACGCAAAATTGGTCAACACGGTGACAAAAATCATGATTGCGGCCAGCACGCCAGCGGGCGGCAGATACTGAAGTCCCAGCGCCAAGAGTTGACTCAACCACGCCGCCGCGCCACTTTCCAGAATGATCTTCCCCACCACAATACTCGCCGCGACCAGCACAACTACCTTGGCCGACAATGCACGTCCGACTCTTTCGAACTTGACGCACCCCGTCAAGAACATCAGGATCGCGCCTCCTAATGCGGAAATCGCGATCGGCACAATACCGAGCGTCGCCGGAACAACAGCCCCCGCCATGATCGCCAGCGCAAGTGGTGCCTTCAACGTCCTGGGCATTTCCTTCGCCCCCTCCAGCACCAGCAAGTTCGAGGAGTTGGCCAGGCGCTGAATATTGGGAAGGGATCCACTCACCAGGAGAATGTCGCCTTCGGCAAAAGGCGCGAGAAAACCATTGCTTTCAGGCTTTTCCCAGGGGCGGTTCGCATGGTGCACGCCGAGAATTGCCACAAGCTGCTCTGCAGTACCCGCCGTTTCAGGTGTCAGGCCAATGAGGTCAGAGTCCCCAGTAATGGAAAGCTCGGCCACAGCAAGGTCTTGCCCGGAAACGTTGTATTCCTCTTTCAAGCGATCGATCAACCAGCGCGGCGCAGCGGCGGCCTTGAGCGTTCGAAGCGTCGCCTCGATTTCTTCGTGCGTTCCGGTCATTTCCAGCCGCTCACCGGGTTTCAGCGTACTCTCCCAAGGCTTTGAAAAGCTGGCGCCTGCGGGAAGGACTGACCTAAACTCGGCCAGCGTACTTTCCACTCCGGCAAACCGCAGCAGCGAGTGAAATCGGCGCGGTGCATATCCGGCCGCAGGGGAGTTGTCCGGCAACAGGCGCGGCATGACCAACCAAATGAAGGGCAGTGCGACTGCCGCCGCGATCAGGACGATGGGGGTGAAATGAAACACCCCCATTGCCGGCAACCCCAGATCTGCCGCAATGGACACCACCAGGAGATTGGTAGAGGTACCGATAGTGGTTGCCATGCCACCGATCAGCACGGCAGAGTTGAGCGGGATCAGTGTCTTGGACGCGGGTAATCCGCCGTTTGCCGCAAGCGCCGCCATGATGGGCAACAAGAGCACCAAAACTGGTGTGTCGTTGACCATCATGCTCATTCCCATCGCCATGAGAATCGTCACCAGGAAGCCCAACTGCAAATTGAACCGCCAGACTTTGGTCAGGACGCGCGCTGCCGGCTCCAGTGCGCCTGTTCTGACCAAGCCCGCCCCCATCACCATCAGTGCGCAAATCGTGATCAGCGCGTAATGGCCAAAGCCTTCGAAGGCAAGTTTCAGACCATCTGTCGGCGCGGTGCCGGGCAAAGGAAAGAAATACAGCCAAAGTGCAATGGCACTGATCGTCAACAGCGAGATGATTTCAATTTTCAGCCGGCCCGTCGCAAAGCCGTAAAACATTGCGGCGGTAAGCAGCATTGCCACGATTGCGTGAGGCGGCGGGATTCCGATCATGGCGCTCATTCGGAAGTAACGACGTTGACCTTGAAGCTAATCTTGTTTGGCATGATATCTCGCATGGCTCCGCTTTGATTGTGATGCTTCAAGTCCGGCTGCTTTGTGGGCAAGACACGTTTTAAGATCGGGCACGGCCACAGCACTTGCCCGACACGTAGAAACCGGACGCACACTGATCGACCAGTCCCGACCAATACTTATGCAACCGCCCGCTGACGAGCAGCCGCACGGCGCGCTCTCGGGTTCTTCGGCAACCGGACCACTTCCCCCAGCGGCGCAGCGTTAGACGCCGTTTTCTTGCAGACCAATACGGGGGTCGTCGCCAATGTGATGAGGCGGGTCACCACGCTGCCAAACAGTAGGCGCTGAACCGCGGTCCTGCCCCGCGAGCCAATCACAATCAGGTCGCATTTGCGCGCGCTTGCGGCA
The DNA here is from genome assembly GCA_964617435.1 of uncultured Burkholderiales bacterium. Classification (GTDB taxonomy): domain Bacteria; phylum Pseudomonadota; class Gammaproteobacteria; order Burkholderiales; family Usitatibacteraceae; genus UKL13-2. The sequence continues at coordinate 4,711 of CAZTYC010000118.1, read as the reverse complement.
CCCGCGATGCTGTCTGCCCCATCGTTCCCGGTTCCGACCAAAAACGAGGAACGAACCAGCTTCGCGGTGGCAGCCTTGCCCGCATCCGCAAGCACCCGTTCGCCGGTCTTCATGGCTTCCTTGTAGTGTGCATCAGGCGTCCATTCCATCGGCACCGCCATTTCCGACATGGGGGCCACATAACTGGGAACCAGGTAATAAAAAACCACTTCAGCGGAGTAGACGCGTGCGACTTCAAGTCCTTCGCGGACTGTTGCGCGGGTGATTTCGCTGTCATCGACGACGATCATGATTTTCTTATGCATGTTCTCCTGCCTTTCCTTGAACTTGACAATTTCGGCCGTGAGTCCGTTGACCGCCTAGCGTTGGTTTCGACTCATCCTTAATTCATCGAGGATTGCGGCGAAAGACTGCTGGTTTTCCGAGGCGTTGCGCATGGGCTTGTCCAGGCTTTCCGTCAGCGAAAAAATATGGCGTTCGTCAGCATGCATATAGAGCTGCCCCATCTTCGCCGCCACGGCCGTGTAACTGTGATTGATATCGTCGACACGCCTGATCAAATCATCCAATTCGGCGGTGCCGACACTTTTCAATTCGACCTTTACTTTTCTGATTTCGATCATTTCGATTCCTCCAGAGTGAAACCAAGCTATGGCGGCGGGATCCGCTGCGCATTCCTTCATTCATTTGCACCATGATAGATTTCTATTTTTGAAAAGTCACTTACATTTTTTGTAATTATTATTTGCAAAATTGCAAATTTTCTCTCTGCCACGAACGGCGTTCTGCAGGGTCGTCCGCTAAATGTCGTGCACAAGGGGCGCGTCGACCTGCAACACGCTTGGGAGCGCATTTCCAAACCAGCAGGCGGATGCTCGCAATCGCCTCGTCGCACATCACTACTAGGCATTCAGTCCAAAGATTGGGATGGGCTCGCAACAATGCACAGTTCAACCACGACGCGTTTGCCGTGCAATAGGTGGTTGCACATTGCCTCCTTCGCGTCGGCAGTTGCGAGATCGCCACACACCGGCAACCTAGCCGCCACAATCAACTATTCGGCAAACTGCATGGCGATTTCTGCCGGGGATGCTTGGAGACTTGTCGTTTCACCCAATCCAGTAGACTGCATGGCCAAGCCAAATTTCCACCCCGAATTCCACTCATGCCGTCGACTCAACACGATTCGCCAGCCAAGCCAAGGTTGATGCTTCCGGCCGTGGGCCACCCCCTTCACGTCATTGCAACGCGCGCGGCCATCGTATTGGCACTGATTGGATTGATAATCCTGACATTCTGGCTGGATCGGGAAAATCTGCGTGATGCAAGCGATGGGAGTGTTTCATTCATTGATGTCGTCTACTTCACGATGGTCACGATCACGACCGTCGGGTATGGCGACATTGTCCCTGTCGGTGACCGCGCTCGTCTTTTGGATGCGGTCGTTGTTACGCCGATTCGGTTGTTTATTTGGGCCCTGTTTCTTGGAACCACCTACCAGATTGTCCTGCAGCGCTTGGTCGAACAGTGGCGAACCGATTGGCATGGAAAGCGCATGAAAGACCATATCATCGTCATCGGTCACGGCTACCAGGGCCAAATGGCGGTTCGGGAAACGATTGGACGCGGACACCCCGCCGCAAACATCATGGTCGTTGATCGAAAGGAGGATCGGCTGACCAGCGCAACCCAAAGTGGTTGTGTCGGCTTGCTTGGCGACGCCACCAAGGATGAAGTCATGCGATTGGCCCACGTGGAATCGGCGCAGGCAATACTTGTTTGCCTGCCGCGGGACGATACCGCAGCCTTATGCGTATTGACCGTCCGCAATCTTGGCAGCAATGCGCGAATGATCGTCAGCGTCCGGGAACAGGAGAATATTCGCTTGTTGCAACAGGCAGGCGCCAGCGAAGTCGTCTCACCAGCAAAACTCGGGGGCTACCTGATGGCCGATGCGATCAGCACGCCTCTTGGATTGCGCTTCGTCTCTGACCTTCTGACCTCCCGCGGTAATCTCAACATGGTAGAGCGCGAAGCAACAGAATCCGAATGGGGCTTGAGGGCCCGTGACGTTCCGGGGCACTTGATTGTCGGCATCAAGCGGGGCGACACGTTTATCGGTTTTTGGGACCATCCTGACGAACTGATACGGCAAGGTGATCACCTGTTTGCGATTCGAGGCGTTCCGAGCAAAGAAAAGTCCGGAATCTAGACGTCGAGAAACGTCTGCTGGTCCGGTATTGCACCCAACAAGCCGACACAGTTTCGTATTGTCCTTACCCCTCAGATGGCAATTGCGAGTCCGGAACAGCCATCCCGGCAAGGGCTGCGTTTGATGCAACTTTGACGCTTTGGATCCGTACGCCGCTTTTTCCAGCCACCTTGACTTCATACATCAACTTGTCGGCCTGCGCGAGCATGCTGGCAAACTTAGGATGCGCAACCTCAAACCAGGCGGCGCCCAAGCTGCATCGGACAGGCGGGTAGTCCGTCAGCGCACCGTTGATTGCGTGCTGCAGTTTTTCGACCACCTGTCGGGTCTCGGCCATATCGGCTTCCGGCAGAAGGACAGCAAATTCGTCCCCGCCGAGGCGGGCAATCGCGTCGCTTTTTCGCACGGAAGAACGGATGGCGCCTGCGGCCGCCACCAATGCCAAGTCGCCTGCGTCATGACCCTTGCTGTCGTTCAGCAACTTGAAATCGTCCAAATCGATAAACAAAACGGCCAATGAATGTCCATATCGGCGTGCACGCGTCGCTTCGATCTCGCCGGTTTGAACAAAGGCCCGACGATTGGGCAGTTCCGTCAATCCGTCCAGCATTGCGTGTGCATGCGTCAATTCATATTGCACCCGCAACTTCGCGGCCAGGATAGCAACAACACCGTACACCACCAATCGGGTCGCGGTATTGGCCACGGGGATCCAGTAATGATCGATCAGATGCATGCCCAAGTAAAGCGGAACCTCCCAAATCACCGCCGCAAACATGGCAAGAAGAATGCCGTTTCGCTGGCCGTCGACCCAACTGACTATGAGTACCGGAAACAACGCGAGCGAAGCAAATGCAAACTCTGCATCGGTCGCCACACGCAACACGCCGAGCATCGCAACGGCAGACACACAGATTAATCGAACCGACCATCGCCGCCAGCCAGTCCAGTTCGCGATGACCAGCAACTCTGAAATCCCTAGCATCAGTTATGACGTCCCTGTAGATAAAACAAATGGGGTAACGATGCCGCCGCAACGGCTTCCTCTACCGCCGATGGGTGCCCGAGCCAATACCCCGGGCGCAACTGAACCATGTCTTGCCCGTAATTAGATTTAAGATCGCCCCTTCTGCGCACGCTCTACAGCGCTCGCTAATGCCGGCGCAATCGCACGCATGAACACTCTAATGCGCGCGGTATTCTTGATTTCCGGATGGGTAATCATCCATAAAGGTGTCCGCAGCTCGGGAATAGGATGGGTAAGCGGCTCAATTTCCTTCTCGGTCCCCTCAAGAAATGCCGGCAGCAGAGCGATGCCAAGCCCACCTTTCACCAAGGCCAGGGCATTTGGAAAATTATCCACACGCATTGTGACGCACTCGCCAGGTACTGAGCTGGCAAGCCAGCGATCGAATTTGAGGTCCCGCGCATCCTGCTCGAACCCGATCCAGCGGTGCTCGGAAACGATCTCATCGATCGACCTTGGCGCAATCGCTCGCGAATTCCGCCGTCGCCGGTACACCTTGAAGTCCGCGTCAGTCAGGTGACGGGCAATCAGCCAATCCGGGACCGTATCGGATACGCGAATGGCCACATCGGCTTCGCGTCTTCGAATGCTGACATGTTCACGCGAGCCTGATATTTCGATTTGTACGTCAGGAAACGCCGCGGAAAACTGGGCCAACACTGGCGGCAAAATGCTTTGGATGAGAATCGGCGCTACACTGACTCGCACTTCGCCTGCAGGACGCAAATCCTGCCCTTTTGCACGCGATTCAGCGGCCACCGCCAAGGGCAAGAACGTTCGTGCAGCCGCCTCGATCTCATGTCCGGCCGGCGTCAGTGAGTAGCGGCCGCGGACCCGTTCAAAGAGCCGGGTTTGAATGTGCGATTCGATTCCATCAAGTTTTCGCAACAAGGTGGAGTGCGTCATGTTGAGCGGCCTGCAGGCGGCGGCAACGCTTCCGAAGCGGGCCACTGTGTAGACGATGTGAAAATCGGACCACGCAAGTTGTGGCGATACGACTGTCTGCAATTTCTTCCCGCGCAGCGGGTCGGCCTTCTTCGGCATGTCAATCCATTCCGATCTTCTGGATATCCCGTGATATCAATTGTACGTTCCCGATGACATGGGGCCTTTCCCTCTCACGTAAAGAGTTGCTGACACAGCATGGACAGCACACCCGTCATGCTTTGGAAGCGGAAATGGCACGTGGACGGTACCATTGACATACACGGCACAAGCAATTGAACGCCAACCAGCTCACCGGGCGTGCGTAATGCCGGCCGTTCCACTCTTGACCAGCGCCTGGGCAGTCGGGCTGACAGCTAATCCGCATCATCAGCGATCACCCAAGGCACTGGTGGGTGTGCAATCAGGCCACATCAATCGTCCGGATTCTTGTCCTGTTCAGGGTCGTATGTCTTCTATTGTTCGATTGAGACGGCTACGTTCTGCGGCGAAGGCCATCAAATGACTTTCGACGGACTCATCAATCG
>CAZTYC010000117.1:2959-8200 GCA_964617435.1 uncultured Burkholderiales bacterium | reverse complement strand
CGCTCGCGCTCCCCGGCCGTCACGTCGATGGCCATGGCGGTGCAACCCGTCACGCAGACGATGAGCGCGACGAACGGAATCATGAAGAGCAGTTGAGCCGCGCGCTGCGCCGGCGTGCCCATGTTGACGTCCTGCAGTTCCACGGCGCGCAAGACCTGGGGCGAGACGCCGCGCGCGATCAGGCGCTGGGAGGCGGTTTCCGCATTGAAATCGCGGACCAACCTGCGGATGACGCCTATCGACACATTGCCAGTGTCCTGGCGCGTGTCGTCGTAGACCAACTGCAGGGTCACCTTGCCGGCGGCGTAATCCGCGGAGAATGACTGGGGGACCTCCAGCACGGGCTCGTGCTTGCCGGTCTTGATCAACTCCCGGAAGCCCGGCTTGGGTTCCTTGATCGTGATGTCCTGCCGCGCCAGAAAGTTGACCAGGGGCGCTGCGTGCTGCGCGCCGGAAACGTAGATTTCCCGCGCCTCGGCCTTCTTTTCCACCGAGGACAGGAACATCGCGAAGCACATGAGGATCACCGGGCCCATCATCACGGACAGCAGGAAGATCATCGTGGCGGTGCGCTTGTCCCGCAGGTGATCGCGAAGTTCCTTGCGCGCCACGGTAACCCATGTGCGGGAGTTCATGCGGTCTCCTGGGTGGCCGGGAAGTCGATGCCGGCCAGCGACACGAAAGCATCCTCGAGATTGCCCCTGCCCCCCGCGGCCAGGATGTCTTCCGGTGTTCCGGCAGACTTCACCTGCCCTTGCGCAATGATGACGATGCGGTCGCACAAGGCCGCCACTTCCTGCATTACGTGACTGGAAAACAACACTGCCCGGCCTTCCGCGCGCAGGCGTTTGATGAGTTCCCGCAGTGCACGCGTGCTCATCACGTCGAGCCCGTTGGTCGGCTCGTCGAGCACCACGTTTTGCGGCTCATGGACCAACGCACGGACGATGGCCACTTTCATGCGCTCTCCCTGCGAAAACCCTTCTGTGCGACGGTCGAGCAACTCGCGCATGTCCAGCCATTCGGCAAAACGGGAAATTGTCTTTTCGCTCCTGCCGGCATCAATGCCGCGAAGCTCGGCGTAGTACCGGATGTTCTCCCGCGCGGTCATGCGCGTGTACAGGCCTCGCGCATCGGTCAGGAAACCGCTGGCTTTCAATGCCGCCGACGCGTTGCGGGCAACGTCGATTCCGTCGACGGTCGCGGATCCGCCGCCGATGGAGACCAGCGTTCCGAGCATGCGGATGGTGGTGGTCTTTCCGGCGCCGTTGGGCCCCAGGAGGCCGGTGATCTCGCCGTCTTGCGCGGTGAACGACACCCCGCGCACGGCTTTGACGGCGCCAAATGATTTTTCAAGGCGGTTCGCTTCGATCATTTCGCAGGAACCTCCACACCCGGCCTGCTCTCGCGCCGTTCAATTGGCTCGAAAAACGTCGGACGTGGCAGGCGTTCTAGGCACTTTCCGTCAAGTCCTTCGACCTTGCCGGATTCCACGAAGCGCCGGATGAGCTTGGGCGCGCAGCCCTTCAGGCTGACGCCATGTCCCACGTGGGGGGCGACAAAATGGACCGAATTGGGAAATGTCGTTTTGACTTCTTCGCCATAGGCGGGTGGGGTGACCGGGTCCAGGCCGCCGCTGAGGATCAGGACAGGACGATCCGACTTCACAGGGGTATGGAAGTCGGCCGGCACCGCGGCCCTGGGCCATCCCCTGCAGGATTTCGAAAACTCCCTTACAAACAGGTTTCCAAAGAATTCGTCCGTTGGAGGGGTCCGGCCTTCAAGGCGCGGAATGTCCTCCGCGCACATCACGGACAGCCGCATGCCCATGGCATTCTTGTCCTCCGCGTCGGCCGACATGACGCTCGTCAGTGCCGCCCAAGGGGTATAGTCCCCTTGCCGGGCGCGCTGAATCACGTGGGGGACCAGTGCAAATGCCTCGGGGCTGTATAACGTGGTAAAGACAAAGCCCGCCATCAGATCGGCATCCATGATGACCATTCGCGGCGCACCGCTGAGCGGATCTGCCAATTGAATGCGCGCCGGGTTGCGTGACAGATCGGCCAGGAGGTTCCGCAGATTCCGGTTAAGGTGTTCATGGCGTTTGGCGCAGGTTGCGCTCTCGGCGCAGGCCGCAAGCCCCTTTTCGAGCGCGGCGCCGGCGTCGCGAGAGAAATGGGCCGGAAGCACCAGGGATGGCGGTGCAACGCCATCCAGGATCACGCTGCGAACGCGTTCCGGATAGCGGCGCAAGTACTCCTGCGCCGCGCGGGTGCCGTAGGAACCGCCCCACAGGTTGATTTGATCGTATCCCAGCGCGGCCCTCACTGCGTCGATATCCGCCATCGCGATGGTGGTGGTGTAACGCGTGAGATCGGCCCTTTGCAAAAGGTCATCGCGGCACTTTTCCAATTCCTGCACTGAGCGGACGTCGCGGGCCTGGGGGCTCAAGGCTGCAATGTCCCAAGGATCGCCAGTCTTGCAGAACAGGCCATTGGATCGTCCGGTACCCCGCTGGTCCACGAGCACGATGTCCCGCTTGCCATTGAGCCCGCCGAACATGGCCAGTGCAGGCTTGGCGAAGTCACTTGCAGCCTGGCTCGGACCCCCGGCAAAGAAAAAGATGGGGTCGGGCAGCTTGGACCGTGCCGTCGCAGGCAACACCACGATATTGAGCGGAATGGTCCTGCCGTCCGGGTTGCCGCGATCTTCCGGAACCTTCAACGTCGCGCATTGCACCGCCGAATCCAGGCCGGGAACCCGGCATTCCCGTAGTGCGACAGCGGTCGGATTGGTGCTTTGCCGGGAGCAAGCGCTTGTCGCCAGCAGGATCACGGCACAGACCGCAAACGGGAGCCTCAAGGCCATTGCGTAAATTCTCCAAAACGGTTGCAGAAGGCTATCCCCAAGGCATTTGCCGTTCAACGCGCGTGCGACGAACCGACGGATTTCCGGTACTGGATTGTCAACCGGCAGATCGCACGCGCAAAAAGCAAGAACGGCCCCGCAGGGCCGTTTTGCAAGCCACGCGACGACCGGGGCTCACTCGCCATACATCCGTTGCTTTAACTCGCGGCGCTCTTGTGCTTCGATCGTCAGGGTTGCGGTGGGGCGGGCAAGAAGTCTCGGAATGCCGATGGGTTCGCCGGTTTCCTCGCAGTATCCATAGCTGCCATCCTCGATGCGCATCAACGCGGACTCCACCTTCTTCAAGAGCTTGCGTTCGCGGTCCCGCGTACGCAACTCGAGCGCATGCTCCTCCTCGAGTGTTGCGCGATCAGCCGGATCCGGCGCAATCGCGATTTCCCGAAGGTGCTCGGTCGTGGCGCCCGCATTCTCCCTCAACTGGTTTTGAAGGTTGAGCAGGCGGTTCTTGAAAAATGCGAGTTGCTGTTTGGACATGTATTCCGACTTCGACTGGCGGATGATCTCCGCCTCCGAAAGCATGCCCCCTTCCCTGACGGTGGAAGGTGTGAACTTCACGATCGGCGCCTTTTCCTGATAAGGGGCCTTGGCCGTCAACTTCGGCGCGGGGCTCTTGGGAGCGTGCTGGATCCTTGAAGTGGCCATAACCGGGGCGACGCCATGACCTGCAAGCGCGGGCTTGCGCTCCTGGACGTCCTTGCCTGCGGGCTTGGCGACTGCCTTGGACTTGGGATCGATCGCCGCGGAAGCGGCCTTGGGAAGGGGTTTGGAAGCCTTGGGCGCTTTGGAAACCACCGATGCTGCGGGTTTCCGTTTGGGCTCAGGTTTCGCCGCCTTGGGCGCGGGTTTGGCAGCTTTGGGGGCCGGCTTTGCCTTGGCGGCTGAGACCTTCTTGGCGGCAATCTTGGCAATTGGCTTCTTGACGACTTTGGCCGCCTTCTTGACAGCCGGCTTCTTTGCCGCGCCGCTCGATGCCTTTCCAGACTTTGGCGCGGGCTTCTTGGCTGTCTTGCTCTTGGCGACGGTTTTGGGGGCCGGCTTCTTCGCGACAGGTTTCGCCTTCTTGGGCGGGGTCTTGCTCTTTGATTTTGCAGTAGCCAAAAGTCTTCTCCGACAACTTCAACCCGATTCGGGCAATTGAACCGGCGGGAGTTTACTACCACTTCCGTCTCAAAGGGGCCGAGTGTGCAATTCCTGCCGCAGATGTTGATTTTTCCGTCGACTGGGTGGATTCGCGAACAAGGGTCGTCGCGATGCCGACTGACGAATGACGCTGATCTTTAAACAAGAATGATTCTTGTTACACTCAGCGCATGGTTGCGCAAACAATAGTCACGCGGACGCACAAGCGTTTTACCAGACTTGGCGGGCTTTCAGGCCTAAATATGCTGGTGATCGTGCTTGGCATTCTCGTCCTGTTGCCCGTTGCTGGCTTGGTCTGGAATTCCTTTCCGTCGAACTCTTCAACCGAAGGCGGCTTCAGCCTCAATGTGTTGGCCGAGTTTCTGGCGGGAAGCCTGACGATTTCCGCTGGAGTGGCCGTGGGCGTGGTGTTGGTTGGAACGGTCCCGGCTTGGCTGGTGGCGCAATTCGAGTTTCCGGGACGACGCTGGCTGGATTGGCTGCTGGTGCTTCCCATGGCCATGCCTGCGTACATCATGGCTTACGGGTATGCAGACTTCTTCCAGTATGCCGGCCCGTTCCAGACTGCCATCAGGGCGATGTTTGGTTGGGAGACGCGTGGCGACTATTGGTTTCCCGATATTCGATCGCTTGGCGGGGCAATCGCCATCCTGACATTGTCGCTATTCCCCTATGTGTACGTACTGGCCAGAGTTGCATTCGTGGAGCAACCGCAGTCGGTGGTGGAGGCGGGGCGTGCAGGGGGGCTTGGGCGCCTTGCGGTGTTCTGGCGGGTGACTTTTCCAATTGCACGGCCTGCAGTTGTCGCCGGCGCGGCGCTTGCCGCCATGGAGGCTCTTGCGGAGTTTGGCACCGTTTCCTATTTCGGCGTATCAACGCTGACCACGGGGATATTCAAAGCCTGGTATGCGCAGGGAAACCTGGCGCTGGCCTCCCAACTTGGACTGACGTTGTTGGCATTTGCGGTGGTCTCGCTCATGCTGGAGCGTGCATCCCGATCCAGGGCGCGCTTTTACCATGACTCGGTGCGCGCCCACCCGCGTACCCAGATCCATTCCCTAAAGCGATGGTTCGCGTTTCTGATTTGCGCCCTTCCGTGCATCGCGGGTTTCTTTCTTCCGCTTTTCATGCTGGTCCGGCTCGGCTGGCTTTCGAAAGGGGGTATCGACGCGG
>CAZTYC010000117.1:0-2859 GCA_964617435.1 uncultured Burkholderiales bacterium | reverse complement strand
GTCGTCCATTCCCCTTGTGGTTGTCCGGCAGCGTCATCCTGCTTCTCTATGCCTATTTGGCGCGCTTTCTGGGAATCGGCTTGCACTCGATCGAATCGGGGCTGTCAAAGGTTACGCCATCGATCGAGGATGCAGCGCGCTCTATGGGCGCATCGGCCCGCGAGACCCTGCGCCGAGTTCACCTTCCGATGATGCGCAAAAGCGTCGCCATGGCGCTACTGCTTGTATTTGTCGATGTGCTGAAAGAACTGCCCGCAACATTTGTGCTGCGTCCGTTCAATTTTGACACTCTCGCGGTACGGGTGTATTCGTTGGCAATGGACGAGCGACTCGGAGAAGCAGCCATCCCTGCTTTGCTCATTGTTGCAATTGCCGTGATCCCTGTCTTCCTGACGACCCGGGCAATGTCGGTTCGCCCGGGCCGCTAACCGACGCTATTTCCAGCCTGCGCGATCAAAGATCTGCGATGCGGCACCGTAGTTCTTGCCGACCATGTCCATGGACAAGGGGTCGCGCTTGAATTCACCCATCTTGCGCAGGGCCGGATTGTCTGACTGGCCGACCACCGGGTATTCATTGTTTCCATCGGAAAAGAAGTGTTGTGCGCTTTCGCTCGCCAGGTACTCAAGAAACTTGACCGCATTGTCGCGATTGGGGGCATAACGCGCAATACCGGCACCTGAAACATTGATGTGGGCACCACGCGCATTTGCGCCGGACTGATTGGGGAAAATGACGCCCACCTTTTCGACGACGGCCTTGTCTTCCGGGGCGGTGGAACGCATCAGTCGGGCGAAGTAGTATGTGTTGCCAATGGTAATGTCGCACTCGCCTGCAGCGACTGCGCGTAGTTGATCGGTGTCACCGCCTTTCGGCGCCCGCGCAAAGTTGGCTACGACTCCCTTGGCCCACTGTTCCGCCTTGTCCGGGCCCATGGCCGCAACCAGTGAAGACATCAGCGAAATGTTGTACGGATGCGTTCCTGACCGGACACAGATCTTGCCCTTGTTCCTGGGGTCCGCCAACGACTCGTAGTCGGGGACGTCCTTGGCATTGACTCGCGCCTTGGCGTAAAAGATGGGACGTGCCCTGAGAGAAAACCCGAACCAGCTTCCGTCTGCAGCGCGCAGCTCGCGCGGAATCTTGGCGTTAAGGACGGGTGAATCCAGGGGCTGGAACAATCCGAGTTGCTGTGCTTTCAAAAGGCGCCCCATGTCCACCGTGATCAGGATGTCCGCGGGACTCTTGTCTTTTTCGTTGCGCATCCGCTCAATCAACGGATCCTCCGCCGCTTCGATGCGGTTGATCTTGATGCCAGTCCGGGTCTCGAAGTTCTTGTAGAGTGCCTCGTCGGTTTGGTAATGGCGTGACGAATACAAATTCAGAATGGCTTCGGCGCGCGCGGGCGTTATGTGGATTGAAAGTGCAAGTATTGTGGCAAGGACTAGCGTGCGATGCGTTTTCATGATTGTTGGTGCTCCAAGAGGGGCTGCAGTATGGTTCTAGGATCTTGTCGAGTTTGGTTGGGTTGGTCTGATGCCGGTTCCATGTAACGCTTTTGGTTATTGAAGCTATGGTGGCCATGATTGTAATGCGAATAATTCCTATTTGTCAATATATCCTATTCGCATCGAAATCTCGCTACGTTGGCTATACTTGACCCATGGTCGACTTTCTTTCCCTGCGCAATGTTTCATTTGCCTATGGCGCTCAGCAGCCTGTTTGCAAGGACATTTCATTTGGCATTGAGGCCAATGGGATGGCGTGCCTGCTTGGTCCCAGTGGCTGCGGCAAAACGACGGTCTTGCGGCTAATCGCCGGGTTTGAAACCGTCCACAGCGGTGAGATTCACGTCGGTGGAAAGCTGCTGTCCAGCCGGCAACTGCTAGTGCCGCCTGAAAGACGCAGCATCGGATTCGTGTTCCAGGATTTCGCGCTGTTTCCGCACCTGACCGTCATGGACAATGTGCAGTTTGGCTTGAGCGGCATGACGCGCGATGCGGCCAGGCGGCGTGCGACTGAACTACTCGATCTTGTGGGACTGACAGACACTGCTCATAAGTACCCGCATGAACTGTCCGGTGGACAGAAGCAACGCGTCGCCCTGGCGCGGGCGTTGGCCCCGCGCCCTTCAATGATGCTGTTGGACGAGCCCTTTTCGAGCCTTGACATTGAACTGCGCGAAAGGCTGGTCGTCGAGGTTCGCGCATTGCTCCAGCATTTGCGGGTGCCCGCGCTGCTGGTGACGCACGATCAACACGAAGCCTTCGCATTTGCCGACCGCGTCGGCGTGATGCATGCCGGGCACATTGTGCAGTGGGATACCCCGTACAACCTCTATCACAGACCTGTTAGCAGGTTTGTGGCGGACTTCGTCGGCGAGGGCGTGCTGCTTCCGGCGGTGGTCGATTCCAAGGGATGCATGGAAACCGAATTGGGCCACCTTGGATGCGGCCATACAGGTCCCTTCCTGGAGGGAGACTCGGTCGATTTGCTCTTGCGCCCAGACGATATCGTGCATGACGACGACAGCGCGCAGCAGGCGGAGGTTTTGCACAAGGCGTTTCGCGGGGCAGAGTTTCTTTATTCGTTGAAATTGCCCAGTGGGGCACGGATCCTTTCCCTCGTCCCGTCACACCACAATCACGAAATCGGACAGCATATCGGCATCCGAATGGAGATTGACCACGTTGTGGCGTTCCCGCGCTCGAATGTGGCGTAATGCGTCTTCCATCATCCGGAGACAAGGATGACTGGCCCCCCGGCATCTACAAAGCAAAAAGCCCTGCATCGCAGGGCTTCTTTTATTGGCGGAGTGGACGGGACTCGAACCCGCGACCCCCGGCGTGACAGGCCGGT
>CAZTYC010000116.1:0-8284 GCA_964617435.1 uncultured Burkholderiales bacterium | reverse complement strand
GGCGAGGCCAGCGCGGTGATCCTCGCCACCTGATCAGTGCCCAGCACAGTGCGGTAGAGGATGGCGCCGTTGGGGTGGGTCAGCCGCGTGACATGCACGTCGCCTTTGGCAAGGCGATCAAGCGTCTCGGCATCCAGCGTCTTGGCGGAGGCAAGTTGGGCCAGGGGAAGCAATTCGAAGGGGAAGCCGATACGTTCCTTGATCTGCGCAACGCGCGCCGGCCATTCGCTCTGCGGATAGGCGCGCAGGGCTTCTTCGACGAACACGAACGTGCGCTTGGTGGAATTCCGGCTTTCGATGGCCTTCGCCGAATTGATCGCCTCATCGACGAAATGGGTGTGGATCAGATACGAGGTGGCCGAGGTGATCAGCACCAGGATCCAAAGCTTGAGGAATACCTTGCCCATCGATTACCAGGGATTGGGGCTGAACAGGTAGCCGTGCGGCCGCACGGTCTTGATGTGGCCCGCTGCGGAAACATCGTCCCCCAGCTTGCGCCGCAGGCGCGAGACGCGCGAATCGATCGAACGGTCGATGCCGTCGTAGTCCAGGCCGCGCAGGGACTTCAGGATCTCGTTGCGCGGCAGCACGCGGCCGGCATTGGTGGCCAGCAGCCAGAGCAGGTCGAATTCCGCGGTGGTGAGATCCACCGGCGATTCCCCGAGCTTGACCTCGCGCGAATGATGGCTGATGAACAGCCGGCCAAACTGAACGGTGTCGCTGATGTCAGTCGGCCGCTCGGGCGTGCTCATGCGGCGGAGGATCGCCTTGATGTGCGCCAACAGCACACGCGGTTGCACCGGCTTGGCGAGGTAATCGTCGGCGCCCATTTCAAGGCCGAGCACCTGGTCGATGTCCTCGTCGCGCGCGGTGAGCATGACGATCGGCACATCGGAGCCGCTGGCGCGCAGTTCCCGGCAGATGTCGAAGCCATCGGTGCCCGGGAGCATCACGTCGAGCACCACCAGGTGCGGCGTTTCGCGCTGGATGCGGGCCAGCGCCTCGTCGCCCCGATGTTCCACCGTCACCTGGATGCCGCGCTTCTCGAGATATTCGGCCGTGAGGCGCGCCAGTTCGATGTCGTCCTCGACGATCATCACGCGGTAGGCTTGGCCGTTGGGGCTCATGAGCATGTCCGGATCCTTGTCCTGGGGTAGACCGAACGGGCGTCTCGGCGCGCGTGACATAACGTATCCCTGCAGCATCGCTGCCTCCGTGTGAACATGGTGATTATCGAGGATACGTGAAGAAAAGTGGGTGTCTGTAGCACGATGTCCGTGCCGTGTTGCAAAACGTAACCGGCCGCACGCGCGCAAGGCGGTGCGGCCGGCGGCAAGGCGGCGGCTTACTTGAAGGTATAGCGCGCACCCAGGGTGACGTAGCGTCCGCGCAGGTCGTTCTGCGAAATGTCGTATTGCACGGTGGTGGCGGTACCGCCGTTTTGCGGATCGAACGGCGGCTTGGTGTCGGCCAGGTTCTGCACGCTGCCGAAGAAACGCCAGTTGCGCAGGCCGTCATACGCCACGAAGAGGTCGTATTGGGCGTAGGCACCGATGCGTTCCTGGGCCGGGGGCACGGCCACCTGTTGCTGGTCCCAGGAGGCATTCTGGTAGCGGCTCAGTGTCCACACCCAGCTGTTGCGCTCCCAGGTCGCTGACACGCGGCCGCGATAGCGCGGGATGCCACCGCCCTGGAAACCGTTCGAGTCGACGTAGTCGACGATGTCCTGTCCTTCCGCCGGCTGGCTCTTGAATTTGTCGATATACACGTAGTCCGCCGACAGGGTCAGCTTGCCGCCGTCGAAGCGGAATGACTTCTTGAAGTCGATGTCGAGCCCCGACGTTTCCGTGAAGGCGAGGTTGCGATAGGCATCGTTCACGGCCACCAGCGTGCCGTCCGCCGCGCGCAGGATTTGCCCGGGGAACAGGCCGGGGTTGCTCACGATGGTCTGGAAGCCGTTGGAGCTCACGATGTCGTTCTGGCGGATCTTGTACCAGGTCACGCCGACATTGAAGTCCCGGTCCGGTTCCCACACGAACCCGACGTTGTAGTTCCTGGATTTCTCGGCCTTCAAGTCCGGGTTGCCGGCGAAGGAGCCGGCGATATTGACGCTCTGGTTGAAGTTGGGCGACGTGGGCAGGGTGTCGACCACGCTGGTGAAGAAGGTCGCCGAACTGCGCGAGTTTTCCGGCAAGGTGGGCGCGCGGAACCCCTTGGAGGCGGTGGCCCGCACCAGGAAGGTCCGGTCGGGCGACCACTTCACGCCGAGCTTGGGTGAGAACGCGCTGCCGAAGTCGCTGTATTTGTCCTGGCGGCCGGCGACCTGGAACTCGAGGGTCTTGGCGGCCGGAATGGCGAGTTCGACGTAGGCGGCGGTGTTGTTGCGCTTGCCATCCGTGCCGGTGGCGCCCTGGCCCAGCACATTGCCGCCGGTGATGAGCGGATCCGGACGGTCCTGGATCGATTCGCGACGGTGTTCGATGCCGGTTGCAAAGCCGATGGGCCCTGCGGGCAGCGAGCCGATCTCGGAGGAGATCTTGAAGTCCGCGAAATCCAGCTTGGACGTGGAGTTGCGCACCGGGTTGATGCGCAGTTGCGCGGCAGTCACCGAGCCGGCCGACGGATTCAGGAAGTTGTAGGTGTTGTTGGCGATCGCCTGCGTGAGCACATAGCGGTCCACGCGGTTGTAATTGACCTGCTCGACCTTGTTCTGGGCGTTGCCGATGCCGGCTTCCCAGTCCCAGCCGGACAACGCGCCCTTGGCGCCGACCACCGCGCGATGGGATTTCGAATCGATGTCCGTGTTGCGCGGGCCGACATCAAAGAATCCGTAGTTGATCCCGACCGGCACTCCGAAGGGGTTGCTGCTGTTGTTGGCGGGCAGCGTGCCGTTGACGACGGTGACCCCGCCGGTCGCCGGATTGTAGGCCACCGACGTCGGGCTCAGGGGCGTGGGCGTCGCCACTTGGAAGGTCTTGTTGTGACTGAACGACAGTTCGGCAAAGGCCGTGGTGTCCGCATTGATCTCGTAGCTGCCGCGACCGAGCAACGCGAGGCGCTCGGATTTCGGGAACAGCGTGATCAGCGAGGCAGGGTTGTACGCGCACAGGGTGCCGGTGGACGCCAGTTGCGCGCCCGGAACGAGCACGCCGGGATTGGCGACGCCGCAGGAGGCAAACGGGGCGCGCGGGGTGCGACGGTAGGTGGCCACGCTGGCCCAGTTGAGCGCGCCGCCCTGGTAGTTGCGCGTGTCCTGTTCCCTGGTCCAGTCGCGCTCGGATGCCAGCAGCAGGTCGCGCTTGAAGTAATCGACGGTGCCCAGCAGGTTGAAGCGGTCCTTGGCCAGGTCGCCGAAGCCGGCGGCAAGATTGGCGCGGTATTCGTTCAGGCCGCCCTCGGTGGAGGTGCCTCCCGTCCCGCCGATTTCGCCACCCTTGTAGTCGCGCCGCAGGATGATGTTGACCACGCCGCCAATGGCGTCCGAGCCGTACACGGCCGAGGCGCCGTCCTTGAGCACTTCGATGCGCTCGACCGCGCCGGTCGGGATGCTGTTGAGGTCCACATAGGTGTCCTGCAGGTTTTGCGCGAACCCGTAGTTCGCCATGCGCCGGCCGTTGATCAGCACGAGCGTATTCTTCTGTCCCAGGCCGCGCAGGGACACGCCGGAGGCGCCGGGCGAGAAGCTGTTGGTGAACACCTCGTTGAGGCTGTTGCCGGAATTCGACGAAATGTTGCGGATCACTTCGGCGACCGAGGACTTGCCGGTGCGCTCGATTTCCTCGCGCGTGATGACCTGCACCGCGGCCACGCCTTCGGTATCGACGCGCTTGATGTTGGAGCCGGTGACCTCGATCTTTTCGATCTTCTGGGCGGGGGCGGGTGCCTGGGCAAGAAGCACGGGCGCGGCCAGCGAGCCGACACCCGCAGCGGCAAGCGCCAGTACGCAGGAACGAATGGGAATGGACATGGGTTGAGCCTCGGTTGGATGAATCGGCACACACCGGGTTGCCGGTGTGCATGGCCGAGGCATGGTAGGGACAACGCGATGGCGGTCCGTGCGCATTTGTGGCAACGCGGGGCACGATGTGGCTGCAGCATGCCGGTGCAAGGCGGTGGGATCACCCACGGCAGGAGGGCGTGCAACTGCGGCGAAACATTCCGCGACAGCGGCAACGAATCGTTACGCTCGAGTGCGGCGCGGCGTTGCGGGCCTGCAACGCGCCACGGGGGTGTGGACCGGTACGATCAGGCCAGGTGGTTGATCAACGCGGTCGGCGTGTCGATGATGAGGTCCGCGCCCCAATGTTCGGGGAGGTCGTCCGGTGCCAGGAATCCGTAGCGGGCCGCAATGGGGGTCATGCCCGCCGAGCGCGCGGCCACGATATCGCGCCGGTCATCACCGACATACGCGCACGCCGAGGGCGGCATTCCGCAGAGTGCGGCCGCGTGCAGGAGCGGCGCTGGATGGGGCTTGGTGTGTGGCGTGGAGTCTCCGCAGACCAGGCACGCGGCACGTCGGGCAATGCCCAGTTCCGCGCAAATGGGATGGGCGAATCTCGAAGCCTTGTTGGTGACGATGCCCCAAGCCACGCCGCGGGCATCCAATGCCTCGACCAGTCCGGCCATGCCCGGCATCCAGTGCGCGCCGCTGGCCAGGTTGCTTGCGTATTGCGCGTAGAAATGTTCGCGCCAGGTGCTGTAGTCTGGATCGTCGGCGGTCATGGATAGCGCCAGGTCAAGCATGCCGCGCGCACCGCGATTGATGCCGTGGCGCAAGTCTGCGTCGGGCAGCGGGGGCTCGCCCCGCAGGGCGCGCAACGCATTGGCCGCGCGCGCCATGCCGGGTGCACTGTCGATGAACGTACCGTCGAGATCGAACAGCAGGACGCGGATGCCTTGCAGCAACACCGGGGCGCAATGTGCCGCGCCTAGGCGCGCAGCAGCTCGAGCGGGGCGAAGCGCCGGGCGAACAGGCCGCTGGCGGAACGCGACCACCATTGCTCGACAATGGTGGTGTACAAGGCGCGCGTGTCGATCACCGGGGCGGGGCCGCTGATGGCGTGCACGGCGGTCACGGCGGGCGCCTGCCCGAGCAAGCCTCCCTTCACGCGGCCGCCCAAGGCCATGTGCGTGCTGGCCCACCCGTGATGGGTGCCGCCGCGATCATTCTCGCGCGGGCTCCTGCCGAATTCGTCGTAGGTCGCCACCAGGGTGCGGTTCCATTGGCCGGCTTCAATCATGGCGTTCCGGAATGCGGCCAATCCCTCGGCAAGCTTGGTGAGCGCGGCGCCGTGATGTTTGGCCTGGTCCCAATGGGTGTCGAAGGCGTCGTGATGATCCCCGCTTTGCGCATTCAGCGTGACATGCACTACGCGGGGTGCTCGCCCATTCATGGCCAGTTCCGCTGTGGCGCGCAGGGCATCGCCAAACTCGTTGGCGGGGAAACGGGTCTGGAGCGCGACGGCGGGTGCCTCCCAGCGCTCCGCGAGCGCCTTGGCCGGCGGTGTCGAGACATGTTCGGTGGTGGCGATGCGATGGGTCTGCAGCCACTCGGACGGGTGCACCACGTTGACCACTCTCAACCGTTCGCCGCGGAACGGCCCGAACGGGTCCGCCACACGGATGTCAAGGTCGCCGAAGGCCAGCGCGTCGAGGGCTTCGGCTTGCGAGGCGCCGGCCAGCGCGCGCGAGATCCATCCCTGCGCCGGATATTCGTCCGGAGAGGCGCCGGTGAACTGCATCTCGAGGTCGCGGTAGTGCTGGTTGGTGACATCTTCCTGGCCGATGCCCTGGATCAGCGCCATCTCGCGCGATTCCCAGGCGGGCAGGAGCGCTTTCAGCGCCGCATTGAAGCCGTGGGTCGGGCTGTACGGGATCAGGCGCTCGCGCGGGATGGCGAGGCTCGGCCGCATGGCGCGGTAGGCCGGATCATCGAGCGGCACGAAGGTGTTGAATCCATCGTTGCCGCCTTTCAGGTACACCAGGACGAGGAGATTGTCGGCAGGGGATCCGCCGCCCGCCAGCGCACGCGCCATGCCGTGCGGCAGCGCCGCCAGCGCAGCCGAGTGCATCAAGAACCTGCGTCGGGCGTTCATGCGGGTTTCCTGCAGTGCAAAAGGTAGTTGACCGACACGTCGTCGTTGAGGGCGTGGTGTCGGGTGAAGGGATTGTAAGTCA
Source organism: uncultured Burkholderiales bacterium (assembly GCA_964617435.1). Lineage (GTDB taxonomy): Bacteria > Pseudomonadota > Gammaproteobacteria > Burkholderiales > Usitatibacteraceae > UKL13-2. The sequence goes on along the minus strand of CAZTYC010000116.1, from coordinate 2,107 downwards.
TGCCGCGGAACGTCAATGGCTCGAGTCCTGCATTGCGCGCCATGCCGGCCAGCTCCGCCGGCGTGATGAAGCGCGCGTATTCGTGCGTGCCCCGCGGCAGCAGGTTGAGCACATATTCGGCGCCGACGATGGCGAATGCAAACGACTTGGGGTTGCGATTGAGCGTCGAGAAGAACACGTCGCCGCCGGGCAGTGCAAGCGCCGCGCAGGCCTTCACCGTGGAGGCCGGGTCCGGGACGTGCTCGAGCATTTCCATGCAGGTCACGGTATCGAAGGACTCCGGCGACCGGGCGGCGGTGTCCTCGGCGGACGCCAGTTGGTAATCGACCGCAACGCCGGACTCGATGCCGTGCAACTTCGCCACCGCGAGCGGTTTTTCCGACAGGTCGATTCCGGTGACCAGCGCGCCGCGCCGGGCCATCGATTCAGCCAGGATGCCGCCACCGCATCCGACATCGATCACCTTGCGGCCCTTCAGGGGGGCGAGGCGGTCGATCCAATCCAGCCGCAGCGGATTGATGTCATGCAGCGGCCGGAATTCGCCGTGCTGATCCCACCAGCGGGCGGCCAGCGCGCCGAACTTCGCCAGTTCGGCAGGGTCCGCGTTGGTGTTCGAAGGATTGGCGTTCATGCGGGCTTTTGCGTGGCGGCGAAGCGCGGCTGCCACCGGTGGGCAAGGTCAACCGCTTCGACCTCGCTCCAGCGCACAAGTTTCCGCTGGTCGAGGATGCGCCGGCCTTCCACCCACACGTGCGACACGCATTCGCGGCCCGCGGCGTTGAACAGGTGCGACGCCGGGTCGTAGACCGGCTGCGTTTCAATGCCGGACAGGTCGATGGCGGCCATGTCCGCGGCCTTGCCCGCGACCAGCGAACCGATCTCCTGATCCCAGCCGAGCGCTTTCGCGCCGTTGAGGGTGGCCATGCGCAGCAGTTGGTGCGCCGGCACGGCCGCAGCGTCGCCCGAGACGCCCTTTTGCAGGAGTGCGGCAAAGCGCGACTCCGAAATCATGTCGAGGCGGTTGTTGCTCGCCGCGCCATCGGTGCCGATGCCGACATTGACGCCGGTTTCCAGCATGGCCTTGACGGGCGCGATGCCGCTGGCGAGCTTCAGGTTGGACACCGGGCAATGCGCCACGTGCACCCCGCGATGGGCAAACAGTGCGATTTCATCCGGTGTGAGGTGAACGCAATGCACGGCGATGGTTTGCGGACCGAGGACACCGAGCTGGTCGAGGCGGGCCACCGAGCGCATGCCGGTCTTCGCCAATTCGTCGGCGACTTCACCGGCGGATTCATGCAGGTGCACCATGATCGGGAAGTCCGCCTCGGCGGCGATGGTCATGATGCGCTTGAAGGTGCCATCCGCGACGGTGTAGGGCGCGTGCGGCGTGAGCATCATCTTCAGGCATGGGTCGCCCGCGATTTCGTCGCGCACGGCCAGGGCCTTGGCCAGGTACTCCTCGGCATTGGCGGCGTAGGGCGTCGGAAACTCGAGCACGGCCGCGCCCACCGCCGCGCGCAAGCCCAGGGCGCGCGCCGCGCGCGCCGCGACATGGTGGTAGAAGTACATGTCCGCGAAGCAGGTGGTGCCCGAGCGGATCATTTCTGCGCCGGCCAGCATCGTGCCGTCGTAGACATAAGCCTCCGAAAGCAATGCCCCTTCGGCCGGCCAGATGTGGTCCTGGAGCCAGGTCATCAGCGGTTGGTCGTCGGCCAGGCCGCGCATCAGGCTCATGCCGGAGTGCGCATGCAGGTTCACGAATCCCGGGATCAGCACATGGCCGTCGAGCCGGGTTTCCACGGCGGACGGATAGTCGCGCCGCGCCACGTCCGCCGGCAGGATGGCGCGAATTCGCGCGCCTTCAACAACCACGCTTTGGTGATCCAGCACCACGCCTTCCGGTTCGACGGGGATCAGCCAGCGCGGGGAAATGATCTCGAGGGTCATGGCTTTGCAAACAAAAAAGCCCCGCGTCGCGGGGCTTTTCTGCGTCTGTTGCGGATTACTTCTGGGTGACGCCCTTGAACTCGATGTCCACGCGGCGGTTCTTGGCGCGGCCTTCCTTGGTCTTGTTGGTCGCGACCGGCTGGCTTTCGCCCTTGCC
>CAZTYC010000115.1:0-8297 GCA_964617435.1 uncultured Burkholderiales bacterium | reverse complement strand
GAACCAGATGACCACCGGCGCCTCCAACGATTTCGAGCGTGCCACGCAACTCGCCCGCGACATGGTCACGCGCTACGGCATGTCGGACGCGCTGGGCACCATGGTCTACGCCGAGAACGAGGGCGAGGTGTTCCTCGGCCGCTCGGTGACGCGCCAGACCAATGTGTCCGAAGAAACCATGCGCAAAGTCGACGCCGAGATCCGCCGCATCATCGACGAGCAGTACGCGCTGGCCAGAAAGCTCATCGAGGAGAACCGCGACAAGATCGAGGCCATGACCGCGGCGCTGCTGAAGTTCGAAACCATCGATGCGGACCAGATCAAGGACATCATGGAAGGGCGCGCGCCGCGCGAACCGAAGGCCACCAGCCTGCCGCCCAAGAAGCACGATGGCGACGGCAGTGCACCTGCCCCGGCCGCCGAGGCGCCAAAGTCGGATCCCGCGCCCGAGAGCGGCGGCTGAAGTCTTGATTCCCTTGCAAGGGCGGCGTGGCCGCCCTTTGTTTTTTCAAACACCATGATCCTCTGCGCCGCGCAACATCGCCTCGACCTGACCCATCCGATCGTCATGGGTGTGGTCAACGTCACGCCGGATTCCTTTTCCGACGGTGGTCGCTTCCTGGCGCGTGACGCGGCGGTGGCTCATGCGCGCAAGCTGCATGCCGAGGGCGCCGCCATCGTGGACATTGGCGGCGAGTCCACCCGCCCGGGTGCCGCCGAGGTGAGCCTCCAGGAGGAAATGGACCGTGTGATCCCGGTCGTGGAGGCGCTTCGGGACGAAGGCGTGGCCATTTCCGTGGATACGCAGAAGCCCGAAATCATGCGCGAGGCGATTCGCGCCGGCGCGGCGATGATCAACGATGTGAACGCGCTGCGCGCGCCCGGTGCCGTGGACGCGCTGGCCGCATCGGATGCGGCGGTGTGCCTCATGCACATGTTGGGCACGCCGCGCACGATGCAGGCGGCCCCGGTGTACTGCAATGTCACGCTGGACGTGGGCACGTTTCTGGGTGAGCGTGCGCTGGCGGCAGTCAAGGCGGGCATCAAGGCGAATCGCATCGTGATCGATCCCGGCTTCGGCTTCGGCAAGACGGTCGCGCACAACCTGACCCTGCTGCGCGAGCTTTCCTCGCTGGAGAAACTCGGCTATCCGATCCTGGCCGGCCTGTCGCGCAAGTCCACCATCGGCGCCATCACCGGGCGCGACGCGCAGGGCCGGCTTGCGGGTTCGCTGGCGGCGCATCTGGTGGCGGTGCAAAACGGTGCGAAAATCCTCCGGGTGCACGACGTGGCTGAGACCGTGGATGCGCTGAAGGTGTTGAGGTCGATCATGGAGATTGCCAAACCCTAGAACTGGCGGGGTGTTTCAGGCAAAGATGCCTTGAAACCCTTGCCGGACCTGGGGTTTGCAAGATGAATCAACGGAGAACAATGGTGAGCCGCAAATACTTCGGGACCGATGGCGTACGGGGAAAGGTGGGCGAGGCGCCCATCACGCCCGAGTTCGTATTGAAACTCGGCTATGCGGCGGGTTGTGTGCTGGCCCAGGAAAAGGCCGATGGCCGCCCGCGGCCCACGGTGATCATCGGCAAGGACACGCGCATCTCCGGATACATGATCGAAAGCGCGCTGGAGGCCGGGCTGTCGGCCGCCGGCGTTGACGTCCTGTTAACCGGGCCGATCCCGACACCCGGCGTGGCCTACCTCACACGCACGCTGCGGCTCAATGCCGGCGTGATGATCTCCGCGTCGCACAACCCGTTTGACGACAACGGCATCAAGTTCTTCTCCGCCGATGGCCTGAAGTTGCCCGACGAGGTCGAGACCGACATCGAGGCCCTGCTCGACAAGCCGCTCAACACGCTGCAGTCGATCAACCTCGGCAAGGTGCGCCGCATCGAGGACGCTGCGGGGCGGTACATCGAATTCTGCAAGTCCACGTTTCCCCGTCAGTTGGACTTGAAAGGGCTGCGCCTGATCGTTGATTGTGCCAATGGCGCCGCATGGGACATCGCCCCCCACGTGTTTCGTGAGCTTGGCGCGGAAGTGATCCCCATCGGCAACACGCCCGACGGCACCAACATCAATGACGATGTGGGCGCTACCCACCCCGACGCGATGCGCGCGGCGGTGAAGCTGCATCGCGCGGACTTCGGCATCGCCGTGGATGGCGATGCGGACCGGCTGGTGATGTGCGACGCCGACGGCACCCTGTTCGACGGGGACCAACTGCTGTTCGCGATGGTCAAGGACCGCCATGCGCGCGGCGTGCTGCGCGGCGGGGTGGCCGGCACCCTGATGACCAATTTCGCGCTTGAGCAGTTGCTCGCGAAAATGGGCATCCCGTTTGGGCGCGCCAAGGTCGGCGACCGCTACATCCTCGAAATGCTCAAGGACCGGGAGTGGGAGGTGGGCGGCGAGAATTCCGGCCATCTGCTCTGCCTGGAAAAGCACACCACCGGCGACGGCATCATTTCCGCGCTGCAGGTGTTGGGCGCCGTGCAGCGGGCACAGCAGTCCCTGGCCGCCTTCACGGCGGAACTGACGCTGTTTCCGCAGGTGCTGGAAAACGTGCGCACCGCCAAGCGCTTCGATTTTTCCGGCAACGCCGCGGTGCAGGACGCTGTCAAGGCCGCCGAGGCCGACCTCAAGGGCGACGGGCGCGTGCTGCTGCGGGCGTCCGGTACGGAGCCGGTCATCCGTGTGATGGTCGAAGGCCGGGATGCGCCGCTGGTCAAGAAGCTCGCCCAGCGCGTGGCGGCCACGGTCAAGGAAGCCGCCGTCTAGATTTTCCGGGGTGGGGCGTGCCGAAAAGTCGCACGCCACGGTTACAATCCGCGTGGCCCTTCCCCGTCGGGCCGCCAACTTGCGGATGCCGTGACCCGAAAACTTTTCAGGCAAGAAGCCATCGATGCGCAGCGCGAGAAATTTCTCGGCGAGGCCACCATCGCACGCCCGTTGCCGCTGTGGATCCTGACGGCGCTGGCGGCCGGGTGCGCCGCCTTGATGATCGTGGTGGCCGTGTGGGGCCAGTACACGCGGCGCGAGCGGGTGGAAGGCTACCTCCAGCTTGATTCCGGCGCCGCGCGTGTGAATTTCTCGGAAGCCGGCCGGGTCGCCGAGCTTCTCGTCAAGGAAGGCCAGGTGGTCAAGCAGGGCGATCCGATGGTGCGCCTGGCCTTGGACAAATCCACGGTGGGGTCGGCCTCCACCAGCGCCCTGGTGACGGGTGAGCTTTCCCAGCGCAAGGTGAGCCTGGCCAAGGAGCAATCGCAGCTTCAGGAACTGGCCGAACAGCAGGTCCAGCAGGTCAAAAAGCGCGTGGCTGCGCTGGAATCCGAGATCAAGCAGCTCGACGGCGAAATCAAGCTCCAACAACAACGCCTGGTGTCCGCGCAGGAACAGGCACAGCGCTTCAAGCAACTGGCTGCGGAGAAATTTGTCTCGGACATCGTCGCGCGGCAAAAGCAGGATGAGGCGACCGACCAGGAATTGAAGCTGCAGTCCCTGAAGCGCCAACGCGCCACGTTGGACCGCGAACTCTCCGCGGCCCGCAGCGAGGAACCTTCGGTGGCCCTCAAGGCCCGCAACGAGGCGGAAAAGGTCGCGCGGCAGATCAGCGAGGTGCAGCAAAACCTGGCGCAGGAGGATGCACGGCGCGAGTCGGTCATCAACGCGCCGGCCACCGGCGTGGTGACCAACATCGCCGTCTCCATGGGCCAGTCCGTGGCGGCCGACGCGCCGTTTGCCACCATCCTTCCCTCCGGCGCGAAGTTGCAGGCGGAAGTGCTGGTGCCCACGCGCGCCATCGGCTTCGTCACGCCCGGGAAGGAATTGACCTTGCGCTATGACGCGTTTCCCTACGAGCGATTCGGGCAATACCGCGCGGTGATTACGGAGGTGAGCCAGACGGTCTGGGCGCCCGGCGAAAAGGTAGGCCCCCTGGCGGTGAAGGAACCGGCCTATCGCATCATCGCCAAACTGGACCAGCACAGCGTTCGCGCGCTCGACCAGGAAGTCCCCCTCCGGCCGGGAATGTTGTTCAATGCGGACATCCTGCTTGAGAAGCGCAGCATCCTCGAGTGGGTGTTTGAACCCGTGCTGCAACTCAAAGGGCGGCTCTGATGGCCTTGTTCGGGCGCGGCGTCCCCGTCATCCTGCAAAGCGAGGCGCCCGAATGCGGCATCGCCTGCCTGGCCATGATCGCGTCCTACCACGGCCACCTGACGGACCTCTCCGCCATGCGCATGCGGCTGTCACCGTCGCTCAAGGGCGTCACGCTCAAGCATGTCTCCCAGGTGGCGGAGTCGATGGGGCTGGCGGCGCGCGGCGTGCAGGCGCCGCTCGACGGACTGGGCAAGCTGCAACTGCCCGCCGTGCTGCACTGGGACATGAATCATTTCGTGGTGCTGACGCGGGTCACCGGCAAGCACATCTATGTGCATGATCCGGCGCGTGGCAAGCGCAAGCTCGCCATTTCGGAAGCGTCCCGCCACTACACCGGCGTGGCCATGGAGTTCACGCCGAACCAGAACTTCCGGCGGGTGGATGAACGTGAAAAGGTCAGCGCCTGGCAGTTGCTGTCTGCCGGCGGCGGATTGGGCGGCACCGTGCTGCAGCTGGTGGTGCTGTCGCTGGCGCTGGAAGTGTTTGCCATCGCGATGCCGTTCTTCCTGCAATTGGTGGTGGATCGAGTGCTGGTTGGGCGGGACATGGATTTCCTCGCCGTGCTGGGGATTGCTTTTGCGGCACTGGTCCTGATTCAGGTCGCGGTGAGCGCCGTGCGGGCGATGGTGGGGGTGTACTTGTCTACACACTTCAACCTGCGTTTGCTGACCACCTTGTTCCAACACCTGCTGCGCCTGCCGCTGGGCTGGTTTGAAAAACGCAACATCGGGGACATCGTCTCCAAGTTTCGCAGCGTGGATGCCATCCAGAAGACGCTGACCACCAACTTCGTCGAAACCTTCATCGACGGCATCATGGTTATCGCCACGCTGGCGGTGATGCTGTTCTACTCCGCCAAACTGACCATCGTGGTTGTCGTTGCCGCCCTGGCGTACGCGCTGCTGCGGTGGTATTTCTATTACCCGCAGCGCTATGCCACGGACGAGCAATTGGCCCACGAGGCCAAGGCCAGCACGCATTTCATCGAGACCCTGCGCGGCATGATGGCGCTGAAGCTCAACCTGCGTGAAAACGAGCGCCGCGCCGCCTACCAGAACCTGGTGGTCGAGCAGATCAACGCGAGCGTCCGGGTGCAAAACGTCGGCATCCTGCAGCGCGCCTCCAACAGCCTGGTCTTCGGGCTCGAAAACGTGCTGGTCATCTGGTTGGGCGCCAAGATCGTCATGGAGGGGCAGTTTTCGGTCGGCATGTTGTATGCGTTTCTGGGCTTCAAGCTGGTTTTTCTGTCGCGCGTGAACAACCTGATCGATAAATGGAATGAGTTCCGCATGCTCGATCTCCACGCCGAACGCATTGCGGACATTGCCTTGGCCGAACCGGAATCGAAAGCGGGTGCCGCGCCGGTGATTGCGGTGACCAACGAGCCATTGCAAATCGAGACGCGCGGGTTGGGTTTTGCGTATGGCCCCGAAGGCTACGCCTTCCGAGATGTGAACATGGAAATCCGGCCCGGTCAGCGCATCGCCATTGTCGGCCCGTCAGGGTGCGGCAAGACGACTTTGCTCAAGGTGTTGCTGGGTTTGCTGACCCCCACCGAAGGGCAAGTGCTGGTCAATGGGCGGGATTTGCGCGATTGGGATATCGGCCACTATCGCGCGCGCATCGGTGCGGTGATGCAGGAAGACCAGCTCTTCATCGGCACGATCGAGGACAACATCAGTTTCTTCGACCCGGATCACGACCCGGCGCGAGTGCGCGAATGCGGGGTCCTGGCGCAAGTAGATGCGGAGATTGCGGTAACGCCGATGGGTTACAACACCATCGTCGGCAGCCTGGGCATGTCGCTCTCAGGAGGGCAGAAGCAGCGCGTCATGCTGGCGCGCGCGCTGTACCGCCGGCCGCAAGTGCTGTTCCTGGATGAGACGCTCGACCAAATCGATTCGGCACAAGAGAACCGCATCCGCGATGCGATCGCTTCCATTGTGCCGACGTCCGTGGTGGTCAGTCACCGGCTGGAATCGGTGAAGGGACTGCAGAAGTACTTTTTGGCCGGCGACTAGCTCACCTGGCGACCAACCTGACGCGTCAGGAATTCTCGGGCAGCCACAAACGCGTTCTCACGCGCGGGTGTGCTGAGTTGGTGTTCGATCCCGGAGGCGCCCACGTCCTGCAGGAGCTTGACCAGCACGTGCATGAAAGCGTCGACCACGTCGGGATCAAAGGCTGTCCCGCGGCCTCGGGAAATCTCTGCCAGAGCGTCCTCCGGCGTCCATGCTTCTTTATAGCATCGTGCATGTGTCAGCGCATCGTACACGTCTGCCACCGCTGTAATACGTGCCGCAAGCGGGATGTTCTTGCCTGAGAGTCCGAACGGATACCCTCGACCGTCCCATCGTTCGTGATGGGCCCCCGCAATCTGTGCGGCAATCGCCATGACAGGATGCACGATTCTGGAGAGGATCGTCGCGCCGATCGTGGCGTGCTTTTGCATTTCTGCGCGCTCTGCATTTGAAAGCATGCCTGGCTTCAGCATGATGTCGGCATGAATCGCAACCTTGCCAATGTCGTGCAGGCGGGCCGCAAACTCGATCTGCTGGATTTCATCCTCACTCCAACCCATGCGCTTTGCGATGAGCGCAGCCAACGATCCGACGCGATACACGTGAGTGCCGGTGTCGTCATCATGGATTTCGCCAACAACCGCAATTGTTTCAATTGCCTCCAATGTGGCGGCATTCAGCAACTGCTTTTCGTCAACTTGGTATTTGCTGGAAATCTGATCCAATATCTTGAACGTTGATGCGATGTGTTTTCGTTGCCAACTCTGATAAAGATCTGCGCGGGACATGGCCGCGCCTTCCGTGTCGCCGCTTCGCTCATGGACAAAGGCCAATCCCGCAACGATGTCGGCACGAAGATCGTCCCTTTGGGAATTGTTGGCCGCCAGTGCCTTTAAGGTGCGTTTTGCTTCATGCGTATTCCCGGAAGCGCCGTCCAGCATCGCGAATGCGATGTCCGCAAACAGGATTGCATTGGGATTTCCGCTTTGTTCAGCCAGTTCCTTGCATTTGGTTGCGGAGGTCCGCGCCTCTTCAAGGTGTCCTGCCCTGACCTGCAGTTGGGTTTCCGTCAATAGCAAACGATTCAATTGAACCATTTGGAAATGGGTCATCGGGGCGCCGGACTCCCTGAGCGCGTTCCTGATTGTGACCAACCCTTCAGCCAACCGTCGTTGCCGCTCGGAGGGGTCGTGCATCAAATGCAGTGAAGCCTCGGCAATCAGTTGATTGCATTGCACGCGAATATCATTGGCCGCACTTCCACACATGGACGCGATGGCAAGCCCCCGGCGGGCATATTGAATGACATCAGAGAATTGCCCGGTATTCAACACCGTGCTAGCCAACTGTCCCCAAGTGCGCGCTTCGGCAACTTGATCGCCCAGGCTCTTTGCCAAATCCAATGCAGACGCGAGATTTGCCACCGCACGTCCCGTGTCGCCAATTGCTTTGAAAAGCACGGCATTCAGATGAAGAAAGAGGCGCTTCGCCGAAGGCCATTCGTACTTCTCGCTCAATTGAATTCCGTGTTCGCCTAATGTCAAGGCGGTCGCAAAATCGTTTCGCGCGTACAAATATTCGATTACGCGGCGAAAAGCCAAGATCACAATTTCCGGGTCGCCCGGCTCTGAGTAAACCAGCAAGCGCTGGAAGGCAACACGAAACCACTCCGCATTGTCGGAATGCGGGCTTTCGGCGCGAAGCTTCGCTTCTTCGGCTATTGCTGAAATCATTTGATACGAAACCTTGAAAATCTCTTATACGTCAGTAGTTTGCACGATTTTTCTAATCTTCGTTCGAATTATTTTCAATGCTTGTCCTATGCACCTATTGGCTTGCCAAAGAGGGTGGCCCCGTATCGGGCAAAGGTAAAACACGTTTGTATTCAAGCGATTGGGACGAAAAAATCACCAAGATTGTGAAATATTTCACATTTTTCTGAGACGTGGTAGCAAAATTGATTGTTCATGGTTCTTGCTTAGTCATTACAAGAATCTGACGTCAAGCTTTTTTGCGGTACGAAGTCTTTCATTCTGACATTTGCACACAAAAGGAGATCGACATGAACACGAACCTGGCTGAAGTGATTGTTGAAGGCGGCGAAGACGT
>CAZTYC010000114.1:0-8370 GCA_964617435.1 uncultured Burkholderiales bacterium | reverse complement strand
CGCCTGCACGGCGGCCTCGCGCACCAGGCGCGCCCCGCGCGATTCGTCGGTGTAGAGGCGCGCGAGCGCGTGGGTGGCCAGGAACAGGGGCCGCGTGGTGGCGCGGTGCTCGCGCTCCCAGGAGGCGAGCACGCGCGCATCCGCCGGGTCCTTGCCCTGCCGGTGGGCGTCCGCCAGCGCGCGGGCCAGCGTGGACGCGCCGGCGAGCCCGAAGTTGAACCCGTGCGCCGTGACCGGGTGCATGCCCACCGCGGCGTCGCCGATGCAAGCAAAGCGGCGCGCGGTGAAGCGTTCCGCATAGACGGCGACCAGTGGATAGGCGTGGCGCGTGCTGGACAGGCGCATCGCCCCGAGGCGGCGGTCGAAGCGTCGCGCCATCTCGGCGTTGAAGGCCGAGTCGTCCATCGACAGGATGGCCTGCATGTCCTGTTGCGGCAGGGTCAGCACCACCGACGCCTCGTTGCCGTTGAGCGGCAGCAGCGCCAGCGTTTGCCCGTGGTCGAACCACTCCCAGGCCACGCCTTCGTGGTCGCGCTCGAGGGCCATGCGGCACACCATCATCGTGCGGCCGAAATCGGTCATCGAGGCGCCGATGCCCCGCATGCGGCGGGCCTCGGAAAAGCGGCTGTCCGCGGCGACCGCCAGCGCGGCGTCGACCTTACGGCCATCCTCCAGCACGAGCTCGACGGCGTCGTCGCGCGTGGTCAGTTTCCGCAATCCGGTTCCGGCGATCAGCTCCACGCCCGGCGTCTCTTCCATCGCGGCAAATGCGGCGCGGCGGATCTCGCCGTTCGGGACCAGGAAGCCGAGCTCATCCGCGCTTCCTTCGGCGGGCGCGACCCACATCGCCTGCGGTGTGGCGCCGTTGAGCACCTTGGCCTTTTTCAGCGGCGAGATGGCGGCCGGATCAAGCCGCCGCCACTGGTCCAGTTCCTTCATGAGGCGCGCGCTGCGCTGCGTGAGCGCGATCTCGCGTCCGTCGAAGGGCGGCTGTGCGAGGCATTCGCGCGGCTGCCTTTCGATCAATGCGACCGTCAGGCCGGATCCGTCCAGGGCGCGGGCGAAACTCAGGCCGGCGGGCCCGGCTCCGATGATGGCGATGTCGACACGCATGCGAACCTCCGAAGCTGAAGAATTCATTTTCGGAGCGCCGCGGGATGCGCACCTTGCGCCATATCAGGTTTGGCGCAATCTCATGCGATGAAACAAGACCGGCGCGATCAGAAGCAGGGAAGGCCGTCCCCGCCGCGCGGCGGGCGCTTGGCGGATAATTGCGTTGCAAGGCGCAGCTGCCCCGGGAGGGGGCGGATCCAACCGGCCAATCCGAACCCATCGAGGTGACCATGACCATCCGACACTTGATCTCCTGCTGTGCCCTGCTGTTCCTTCCCGCCGCCGTGATTGCCGAGCCGCTCGGCATCAAGACCGGCGCCTGGGAGATGAGCTACACCTCCCAGATCAGCGGCGAGACGATGCCGCCCGCGGTGCTGGAGAAACTCACGCCCGAGCAGCGCGCCCGCCACGAGGAGCGCATGAAGCGGCGCGCCGAGGCCGGGCCGCGCAAGCGCACCGACCGCACCTGCGTCAAGAAGGAAGACCTTGCGCGCGACGCGTTCGCGAGGGATGAGCAAAAGGACTGCCAGTACAAGGTCACCTCGCAGACGCGTTCGCTGTACGCGGCCACCTACGAGTGCACCGGCACGGGCGCGCGAAAGGGCGAGATTCGCTACGAAGCGCTGGGCAACGACCGCATCAAGGGGTCGATGAAGATGACCACGCCGCGCGGCGCCATGGAAATGCAGGTCGAGGGGCGCTGGGTCGGCCCGACCTGTAGCAAGGACGACGATTGATCCTGGAAGCCCCCGATCTGCCGACCGACCCCGCCGCCGCGCGCTATGTGAAGGAAGAAACAGTCGCCGTCGTCTTTGCCCGCGCGGACGGCGAACTCATGAGCCGCGAGGGTCCCAATCGCTACCGCACGGGCGATGCGCTCATCACCGGTTCAACCGGCGATCGCTGGAGCGTGTCTCGCGCCCGGTTCGATCAAAAGTACGAACCCGTGCTGCCCCGGGCGGCGGGGGCGGATGGCGCGTATCGCGCGACGCCGGTGCCGGTCTGGGCGAAACAGGTGCCCGTCGCGTTCTCGATCCATCGCTCGGCCGGTGGCGACCTGCTGCACGCCGTGGCGAACGACTGGCTGCTGCAATATGCGCCGGGGGATTACGGCGTCGTGGAGAACGCGCGGTTTGCCCGCGTGTATCGGCGCATCAAGCAGGACGCGCCAGCTTGAAACTCAAACTCCATATCCGGCGCGGGTCTCGAGGCAAAAAAGCCTGAAACGCCGCGCCAGTGTTGGAGTTTTGCTTTCCGATGCGGGCCTAGTCCAGGAATGAGCGGACGAAGTCGAGCACGTCGGAACGGTCCAAACGGAACACGCCGCCGGTGCCCGCGCAGGTGCTGTTGATGCCGAACGAGGTGACGCCCGCCACCACATTGCTGGTGTTCAGGAAGTTGGGGCCGCCGGAATCGCCAAAGCACGTTCCGCCGGTATTGGCGTTGTTCGACAGCAGCAACGAGAAGCCGCCGGTGAAGCCGGTGTTGATCTGGTTGAGCTTGGGCGTGGCCACCATGCGGATCTTCAGCGCCGAATCCTTGTAGGACGTGGCATCCGGAAAACTCTTTTGAAGGCCGTAGCCGACCGCAGTGAAGGTGACGTCCTTCTGGCCGCGCGCGGACTTGAGCGCATCGAGCTGGTTCGGTTGCGGCAGCACGCCGTAAACGCTCCGCACCACCGGGCTGCACAGGGTCACCACGCCGACGTCATGCAACACGAATGCCGCATCGGTGAACTGCGGATGGGTGGTGATCGAGCAGAACTCGACGCTCGTCGCGCCGCCACCGGGATAGCCCAGCGCCGCCTGTTGCGATTGCACGTCGGCTTCGAACCAGACGCGCCCGCCCGTCGCCCCCGAGGTGCAATGGCCGGCGGTGAGCAGCACCGTGGGCGAAAGCAGGGTGCCGGAGCAACGCCAGGCAGGTGCGCCGTCGATGTCAAAAATCAGCAGGCCGACATGCGGATGGCCGTCGCCGTCCGGCGACCCATCAGTCACGGCCAGGGCGGGGGCGGCTGCAAACACGGCAAGGCAGGCGGCGATCAACGGGTGAAAAAAACGACCCATGAAATCCTCCCAAGGGATGTTGTGGGTGTCTCTCGTGCGGCCCCGCCTCTTGGGCGATCGCGCATCAAGTGGGCCGAAGGATACCCGCGATTGCGCGGTTGTGTTTTCGCCCGGTGTCCCGGAGGACAACCGCCGCTCAGCGCGGCACGAGGCCGATGCCTTCGAGCTTCAAGCCGTAGCGCGCCTCATCCCATGCGGCCTCCGCGCGCCAGTCGGTCACCACCAGTTCCGCGCGGGAAATCGGCCAGATGCGCGCGGTCTTGTCCTCGGATGCCGACACCAGGCTGGCGCCATCGCGCGAAAAGGACAGGCTGCACACGCCGGACTGGTGCCCGTTCAGGGTGGCGAGGTGCGTGCGGGCGCCGACGTCCCACAAACGGATGGACCCGTCGATGGATCCGGACGCCAGGATGTTTCCATCCCCCGTGAAGGCGAGGCCGCACGCTTCGCGGGTGTGACCGGTCAGCGCCTTGATCAGGGCGCCCGATTTCGCGTTCCACAGGCGAATGGTGGAATCCGCGGACGCGGAGGCGATCACCGTGCCGTCCGCCGAATAGGCCACGCTGCGCACGCCCCCGGTGTGCCCTGCAAGCGACGCGGCAACCTTGCGTGTCGCAAGGTCCCAGATGCGCACCGTTTGGTCCGCCGATCCAGACGCCAGAAAGCGGCCGTCCGGCGAAAAGGCCACGCTCCAGACTTCCGCCAGGTGCGCCTTCAAGGTCGCCAGCGCGCTGCCGCTTGACGCGTCCCAGAGCCGGATGGAGTTGTCGGAGGACCCGGTGGCGACCACCCGGTTGTCCGGCGACAGGTCGACGCCATTGACGGGCGCTGCATGGCCGGTGAGCGTGACCAGGGTCCGGCCGGTGGCGAGATCCCAGATGCGGGCCGACGCATCCCCGGAGGCCGAGACCAGCAGGCGGCCGTCCCTGCCCGGCACCAGTGCGTTGACCGACGCGGTGTGCCCTTCGAACTGGCCGAGCGGCTTGCCGCCGGGCATGGCCCACAGGCGGACCTTGCCGTCGGCCGCCGCAGTAAAGACGCGCCGGCCATCGTGCGAAAAGATCGCATCGTGCACCGGGCCGGGATGGGCCGGCAGTGCGTAGGCGGTCCTGCCACGCGCCAGGTCCCAAAGGCGCAGCGTTTTGTCTGCACCCACCGAGGCCACGACGGGCTTGTCCGGATTGATCGCCACCGCGTGAACGGTGCCGTTGTGACCGTTGAGGTTGACCCACGGCTTGCCGCTTTCCGCGTCCCACAGGCGCACGGAACCGTCCTGGGAGCCGGACGCCACGCGCAGGCCGTCGCGCGAAAACACGACGCTGGTCACGGGACCCTGGTGCCCGCTGATGACGGTGCTGATGTTTCCGCTGGCCAGATCCGACAAGCGGATCGATCCATCCGCAGACCCGGTCGCCAGCACGCGGCCATCGGGAGAGATGGCCACGCTGTGGACTTCGCTGTCGCGTCCGCGCATTGTTGCGAGGGGCTTTCCGCTTGCCGCCTCCCAGGTTCGTGCGGACTTGTCCACCGATCCGGTCGCGATCAGGCGTCCATCGGGCGAAAAGGCGATGCCCAGGACTTCGTCGAAATGCTGCAGCGTGGCCTGGATCTTCCCGCTGCCGACATTCCACAGGTTCACCGAACCATTGCCCAGCCCGGCTGCGAGGACCTGGCCGTCGGGCGACAGCGCGATGCTCAACACCGCTTCCCCGCGGCTGGCAAAGAAGGCGTTGCGCTCGCCAAAACGGGCCGTCACCTTCCTGGCGCCGACGTCGATGATCCCGGCGCTGCCGTCGCCGGTCCCGAAGGCGAGCGTCCGGCTGTCCGGGGAAAAGGCGATCGCATGTACCTGCGCCATGTCGGCATCCAGGGTCGCGACCGGTTTTTCGTCCGCCATGTCCCAGAGTTGCACGCCGCCCTGGCGCGCGCCGGTGGCCAGATAGCGCCCGTCGGGCGAATACGCCACGCAAAGCAACTCGTGATTCGCGGTCGCGAGGATCGACATGCCGACACCGGGATTGATCAAACGGTCCCCGCGAAGGCGCCCGCGCAGCGCCGGCGCGCGCGCGGCATCGATCCGCGCCAGCGCACGCGCCGCGTACACCTGCCCAGCGTTCACGCGCCGTTCCGCAAACGCGCGGTCGGCCCGTTCCGCAAGGACCAGCCCGAGGTTGTGGTCGCCTTCGCTGCGCGCCGCTTCGGCCGACTGCTTTTGCCCGAGGGCATCGAGTTCGGCGGACTGGGCCCGCCGCAGGGCGGTCTCGGCCGCCGCCTTTTGATGCAGGGCGTTCTCCTCCGCGCTCAGGGCGCGCAAGCGTTCGTTCTCCGCCCGCATCCGCTGGTCATTCGCGCGCGCGGTGGCGAGGTCGGAAGAGGTCTTCGCGGCGAGCGCCTCGTCGCGCGCGTGGCTAGCCTGGATGGCCAGCCACGACACGCCGATCACCAGGCCGATCAACACCGCCGCCGCGAACGCCGCCCAGCGTTGCCGATTGCGCTGGCGCGCCATTTGTTGTTGCGCCTCCGCCAGGGCCAGTTCCGCGCGCCGGCGCTCGCGGCTGGATTTGGCCACGCCGGCCAGCACGTCGTGGATGAGTTCCACGCGTACCAGGCCGCCACGCTCCTCGCGCCGCAGAATCCGCCGGGCGATCAGCGTCTCCAACGCCGCCATGTTGATCCCGGGCTCCGCCAGCGCGTTGTCCAAGGCGCAACTGTCGCGGAAGCCGGCGGCGGTCAGCAACCGATCCTCCACAAAGTTCCTCACCTTCCGGTCAAGGCCCTCGAAGCCGTGCGCATAGAACATCTCGATGATGTGCTGGGCGTTGTCGCTCTTGATCAGGTCGGCATTGATCTCGGTTTCGCGGCGCTGGATCCGCTGTTCGTTCAACTCGCGGCAGACCAGTGACAGCAACGCGGGCTCGACCTTGAGCGTTTCCAGCGGCGGTTCGTCGTGGCGCGTCGAGCCGGCGACAAAGCGGACGATGCGGCCCGCCACGGCCTCGCTCAGCCGGCCGAGGCCGGCGCGCTGGATCGCCGCCGCGGCGTTGTGCCCCTCCATCGGCGCCAGCCGCATGCGGTTCTGCATGATCGGGCGGATGAGCGTCTTCAGGCCCTCGAACTCCGCCAGGTAGTCCTCGCGAAACACGAACACGATCTTCAGGGTCTGGCGCAGCAGGTCGAATTCGTCGAGGCGTTCCGGATGCGTGGTCAGTTCGGCCTCGAGCTCGGGCGGCACGCGGTTTTCGATCAGCTCCCCGAGCTGCTCGAGGAAGCGCTGGCATCGGCCGCTTTGCTCGGGCGTCTGGCGGCCCAGCGTGAAGATTTCCTCGAACTGATCCAGCGCGAAGACCGGCGTGACCCGCCGGCCATGCGGATTGATCAATTCGGTGTCGGGCCGGTGCAGGTAGGCCCAGAAACTGTCCCCGTCGCGCGGTCGCGTGGCCGCCACCTCGTGACGCGCGCACTCGGCCGCCATCGCGTGGCGCAGTTGGTCAATCAACGGAGGTGCCTGCGGATCCAGGTTCAGGCGCAGGTAAATGGGCAGGAATCCGGCCCGTCGCAGCCGCGGAAACACCCCCGCATTGAGCAGCGAGGATTTGCCCAGGCCGGATTGGCCGAAGAGCACCGTCAGGGGTTCGCGCTCGATCAAGCGCACCAGTTCGGCGGCCTCGGTCTCGCGCCCGTGGAAATACGCGCTGGCGTCCTCCGTGAACGGCATCAGTCCCGGCCACGGGTGCTCGGCGTCGATCATGGCGGCCAGGTTGGCGCTCATGCGCGGACACCGCGCGTGCGCATGCTGTGGAGCGCGGCGGTAATCGACTCCACCTGGCCGGTGGAGAGCTGGCCGTCGGGCGCGGCTTCGATGTGCCGCATGCGGAATGCGGCCGGGAATTCGCGGCTGGTCATCGCGTTCGTCGCATCGACCACCAGGGGAAACAGGAAATTCACGCTCGACCCGGTGAACTCGAGGTTGCGCTCGGCGGCCCAGGCCCATTCCTTGCGGTAGAACCCGGTGCGCTGCTCCGCAGTGGCCGACAGCAGCGGGAGGAACAGCCCGCATTGTTCGATGGCCGTGCGGATGCGCGCGGAATAATCGTTCCCCCAGTCCAGTTGCTTGCGATCGAGCCAGACCGGCAACCCCGCCGCCTGCAGGGTGGCCGCCACGCGCAATGCCGCGGGTCGATCCTCGCTCGCGTAACTGATGAACACGCTGCCCGGCTCCAGGCTCTCGGGGATTTCGGCCACACCGGGGTCGGGGTCGGCGGCCTGCTGCTGGTGGCGTGCGCGCCAGCGCTGCGCAAACTCGGCGACGAACGCGGCCGGGTCTTCCGCAAGCACCTGGGTTTCGCGGCTGAAGCTGCTCAGGAAGGTGACCAAGGGGGCGTCCGGGCGCGCGGACGCCTCGACGAAATACTCCGAGAAACCCCGCTCGGACGACAGCTTGCTGTTTTTCGCCGTGCGCAGGATGAAGCGCGTCAGCCAGTCCGGAAAACTGCAGCCGAGCAGCAGCAGGTGGTTCCTGCCCAGCGCATCGAACAGCTGTTCAGGGCGCTTTTGCGGCACCTGCAGCGCCGTGATCCACTCGATCATGTCCTCCTCCGCCACCACGTACTTCGGCAGCACGGACATGCGCCCGAACAGGCCGTACACCACCGGCGCACTGGCGTCGCCCGAAGCCAGGTCGCTGGCCTCGTTCGGCGTGAAGGCCCGCTCCACCGTCGCCGGACGACCGGCAAAGCGCTCCTGGTTGATCGCCCTGGCGAGCAGATCGTCGGTGCAAAAGCTCGCAAACAGGTTGAGGTCGCGGATCTGCGCCAGGTGCAAGAAGGGTTCCGGAACCCCGACGTCGAGCTTGCCGGCCAAATCGCCGAGCTCGCGATAGATGCCCTGCCGCTTGGCGCCGGGACGTGCGAGATAGCGGGTGACGACCTCATGCAGCGCCGGGGAATCCGGCAAGCCATCCAATTTGAGTCGCAATGCCAGCTGGCGCGCCAGCAAGCGCTGGTAAGGCTCGCGGCGCCCCTCGAATTCCACGATGGCGAGTTCGGGCCCGATGATCGGGATGACGCTGCGGGCATCGACAAACGCCAGCAACTCATCCCAGAAGTATTCGGAATTTTCGATCATGCGTTCCCGGGAGAGTCACGTGGCATCTAGAATTCATTGTGCCACACCCGCAGGTTGGCGGCTTCGC